>DURT01000058.1 GCA_012843025.1 Tissierellia bacterium
AGGATGGTGTAAGAATTCTAAATTTTGCCAGACACGGTGTAATTAACGAAGATGATTTAATAGAAGCATTAAATATTGGAAAGGTAGGCTACCATGTTTCAGACCTGCCTAATGAAAAACTTCTTAAAGCAAAGAACGTAGTATGCATACCTCACTTAGGAGGTTCTACTATAGAAGCAGAAGAAAACTGTGCTGAAATGGCCGTTTCAGAACTGACAGAATATTTAGAAAATGGAAATATTATTAACTCTGTTAATTTCCCAGACTGTTCCATGGACAGATATCCTGGTACAGACCGTATAGTGGTTTTAAACAAAAATATTCCCAACATGATTGGTAAAATGACTACTGCATTAGCATCCCACAATGTTAATATAATTGGAATGGTGAATAAGTCAAAAGGAGACTATGCATGCAATATTATTGATGTAGTGGGAGAATTTAACGTGGACAAACTTATAGAAATGGAAGAACATTACGGTATATTAAGAGTTATGTTTTTGAAATACAAGGAGTCCAAGTAATGAAAAAAGTCAACATATACTCCGACGGTGCTTGCAGCAAAAACCCGGGTCCGGGAGGATATGGGGTAATACTAGAATACAAGGGACATGAATTAGAGTTAAGTGGCGGTGAAAGGTATACAACCAATAATCGAATGGAACTTATGGGCGTTATAGTTGGTTTGGAAGCTTTAAAAGAGCCCTGTGACGTTACAATTGTTACTGATTCAAAATATATTACTGATACATTTAACAAGGGCTGGATTGAATCCTGGCAGAAAAAAAACTGGAAGAAATCAGGGGGAGAAGAAGTATTAAACAAGGAACTATGGCAGAGATTATTAAAAGCCATGGAAGGCCATAAAGTTCAATTTGTCCATGTACCGGGTCACAGCGGACATATCTATAACGAACGCTGTGACAAATTAGCTGTTGAGGCAAGACAAAAATTTGAATAATTATATTAGGGATATAAAAAGGAAACATTCATAACCTCATGAATATTATAAACTAACAAAATAATATGAGGTGAATATAATGATTTATAAACAAGGTCAGCAATTATGTCCCAATATATATTCAATGCCCTATATAGTACGGCCTGGAGATACATTAAATTCTATAGCTCAAAGATTTGGTACAAATTTAGTTGGGCTTATTGATTTAAATCCTACTTTAAGGCTTAGGACCTTGATGGAAGGTATGACAATTTGTGTACCCAGGGTACCTACAAGACCCCCCTGCATTAACGGTGCTTACTATACTATAAGGGAAGGAGATAGTTTTTATAATATAGCTCAAAGATACGGTATACCTTTGAATATATTACTGGAAGCAAATCCTGACGCAAATCCCTATGACTTGAAAGTTGGCCAGGAAATATGTATACCAGGTGTACCTTCGGAATGCCCCTTTGGAACCCTAGTAACCATACAAGAAGGCACAAGGTTAAGCGATATACTAATATCTTATAATTTAAGCCTTAATGAACTAATTGATGCAAACCCGGAATTCAATCCAAATATTATAGTGCCAGGAACTGAATTATGCATCCCTCCTGAAACGTTCTCTACATGCGATCCCCAAACAACTACAGAATATATAATTAAAGCTGGAGACAGTCTTTCAACAGTAGCACTGGCACATAACCTTACACCATCACAATTACTTATTGCAAATCCTCATTTAAGACCGGCGAATTTTTTAATTGAGGGTACGCAAATATGTATACCCATCAGTTAATGCTAATTGGTAGGTTGATGGATTAAGGGAATCTTTATAGATTATGTAATTTTTTATTAGAATAAGTCACAATTTGTGGCTTATTTTTTTGTCTCCTTTAGAAACTATTTCCAAAACAACTTGAACTTTGTTAAGAATATGATATAATTATGTCAAGCATTAGGTACAAGGAGGTATGTATGAGGAAAAACGTTACCATTATTTTGCTGCTATCTTTAATAGCAACTTTATTACCGGTTCAAGTATTAGCCCAGGATACAATTGCGGATACGGTTTATGTTAATGGCAATATCTACACTGTTGACGAAGACTTTTCCAAGGCGGAAGCAATTGCTATAAAGGGGCAATACATAATCGGAGTTGGAAGCAATGAAGATGTAGAAAAGTTTATCGGTAGCACTACTAGGGTAATTGATTTAAAAGGGAATACTGTAATACCTGGTTTAATTGAAGGTCATATGCACTATCCAGGTGAGGGGCAAAAGTTATTAAGTTTAGATGTGTTTTGGAAACCTAAAGATGTAATTTTAGCAAAGGTAAAGGAAGAGGCCGATAGATTGCCAGATGGAGAATGGATAACTGGTAGAGGATGGAATCAAGAAGTTTGGGATAATCCGGTGTTCCCAACAAAAGAAGATCTTGATGCAGTTGCTCCTAATAATCCAGTAGTATTAGAAAGAACATGTGGTCATGCTATCTGGGTTAACTCATTAGCATTAGAAATAGGTGGAGTAAATAAAGATACTCCTGATCCTCAGGGGGGAGAAATTTTAAGGGATGAGAATGGAGAGCCAACAGGTATTTTAACCGATACTGCTGGAAACTTTATAGAGGAAAAGATTCCACCTTTAAGTGAAGCAAGACAAAAGGAAGCATTATTACTAGCACAGGATGAGTTGTTTGCTTATGGAATTACCACATCAATGGATGCAGGCTCTGGCTTAGAGGATATACAGTATATTAAAGATCTATATGAAACCGGGGACTTAAAAATACGCCTCTATGTTATGGTTGATTCAGGTGAAAGTGCGGAAGCTTATTATGAAAAAGGACCAGAAGTTGGACTGTATGGCAATAGGTTAACAATTAAATGTATTAAGTTTTATGCCGATGGTTCCTTAGGTGCAAGAAGTGCATGGATGTTAGAGGAATATTCAGACCGTCCGGGACATGTGGGAAATGGAAGATATACTGATGAAGAGTTTTATGAATTAATTAAGGAAGCTAGGGAAAATGGATTCCAGGTAGCAACCCACGCAATAGGAGATGCTGCAGTAAGGCAGGTTGTAGATACTTATGAAAAAGTATTGAATGAAATGCCGCAAAAAGATCACAGATATAGAATTGAACATTTCCAAATAGCTACTTTAGAGGATATTCAAAGAATAGCAGATATAGGTATAGTACCTGCAATGCAGTCAGTTCATGCCACTTCAGATAAAAATATGGCAGAAGATCGTGTAGGACCTGAAAGAATAAAAGGAGGCTATGCGTGGCGTAAAGTTATTGATGCTGGAAGTGTTATACCTAATGGATCAGATGCACCGGTAGAACTGGTAAATCCATATCATGGATTATATGCAGCTGTTACCCGATCAGGCAGGGATGGAGAGCCGGCTGGTGGCTGGTATCCTGAGGAATGTATGACCCGGGAAGAAGCACTCCGTTCATTTACAATTTGGGCTGCCTACGGTCAATTTGAAGACCATATTAAAGGATCCTTGGAAGTTGGCAAGCTTGCAGATTTTGTAGTACTTGACCGGGATTACATGGTTTGTCCTGCCAGGGATATTAAGGATATTTTACCACTTATGACTGTAGTTGGAGGAGAAGTTGTTTATGTAAAAGACAATAATATTATTACTGTTATGTGTCAAGGTTTACCTATAGTCTTTGAAGGGATTCCAATTCTTGAAAATGGTGTAACATATGTACCAGTAAAAGGATTGTTTGAAAATATTGGAGTAGAATATACTATTGACGAAGCGAATAATAAAGTTAAATATAATACAAATATGGAAGTAGATTTTAAAGACTATAGTGGAGTTTATGTACCACTACGTAAAGTTGCAGAATCTTTAGGATATAAGGTAGGCTGGTATCCGAAGAGCATGTCTGTATCTATAGGAAAGTAATATTTCTTGAGCACTTCTTAAATGAAGTGCTTTTTTTATGGGCTTCTTACAAGTAAGTAACACCTACAGTTTATATTCATAAACTGTAGGGAGGTGATGATGGTGTTTGATGAAGTAGTGGCGACAATGGGTATAAGCCGGGGGCAGCTGATGATGTATATAATTGAGCTTTGGGATGAAGAATATGTATGTAATGAAGTCTTACACTTAGGAACAAAAGACAGTCTTGCTATACACAGTATTCTAAGCTATGAAAAATTCCTGTTCATGGCAGATTCATTTAACAATAAAATTTATAAATATGATCTTTCTTCAAAGGAAGTATATGAAACCAATGTAGGAAGAGATCCACGTCATATGTGTATGGATAATAAAAATATGTACGTGGCTAATTTTGAATCGGATAATATTTCTATAATAGACTTAGAAAGCTTTACTTTGTCCGGATCCATTCCAGCAGGAATAAAGGCTCATGATGTGAAATACAATCCTATAAACAATTCTCTCTATACAACCTGTTATGAAGAAAACCTATTGATGGAATATAGTATTGAGGAAGGAAAAAGCAGAAATATCAAAACCGACGGAAAGCCCATGCATTTATTTTTACAAGAGGATACTATTATTGTAATGACTTACTATGTGAACGGAAATATTCAAACAAAAATAAATTTAATTGATTTAAATGAAGGAAAAATTACAGATATTATTGTTATAGAGGGTCTAATTTCTGATTTTCAATTAGATTACGAAAATAACATCCTGTACATGATTAATATAATGGATAAATGTTTATACATGGTAGACGCTGAAGCAAAAGAAGTTATAAAAAAACTATACATGGGAGGTTATCCTGAAGCCGTTACAATTGGTAATTGTATTTATGTTACAAATTCCAAAAAACAAGAAATAACTTTAATAGATAAAAAGGGACTAAGAATAATTAGTTCTGTTGAACTAAATTTTGTCCCTGATTTAATTAAGGTTATTCATTATTAGAGGTTAACAACTTGACTATTTGTCCGAAAATAGCATGAGGACTGTTATTCCAATTTTTCACAATCATTTTTGCTGATTCTTCAGTTGGAACACTAATATTTAAATTAAAAATATTGGAGCCGTTTTCCATAACCTGAAGAGAGACAGTATATTCACCATCTTTTCTTTGGTAATAATGACCAAACAGTTCCCTCTGTTTCTCTATAAGCTTTTTTAAGTGGGAAAAATTCTCTTCAACCTCTTCTTTAAAATATTCAGGAAGTTTGTGAGAGAACATTTCTAAGGCAGTTTTTCCTGTTTCCGACACACTGTAATATTCATTTCCGCTGATATTTTTAATAATTGTGAACTTGTCCTCCAACAAATCATCTAACAGCAGCTGCAATGTAAAATAATCAAAAATATTGTATTCCATTATATAATTTGTAATTTCATTATTAGTTAGGGGTAAATCAATATAATTTAATATATACAGAAGCTTAAGTTTATCTTGAGCAATTTTATTTCCTCTTTGCAATTTATCCTCCTAAATTTTTATAATTAATTATATCAAATTTACAGGCAACAATAAATATAATTTTGAAAATACTTCATATGGACTTTTGCTTTTAATTAATATAAAATAATAAATAGAAAAGGAGAGTAAAATGAAGAGGATATTTTTTATTGCACTATTATTGTTTTTATTATCTGGATGCACAGAGAATCCTGTCATAACAGAGGAAACCAATTTGCCAGCTGAAGTAGAAGATGAGTTAGAGGAGGCACCTAATTTACCGGAAAACAAAGACAAAGAAGACTTAGATGAACAAGACCCTGTGGCTGCTATAGATATGTCATTGAATCCTAATGAATTAGGGGAAATAATGATATTAATGTACCACGGGGTAGGTGAGGAAGAATCAACATGGCAGAGAACACCGGAAAACTTTCGTAAAGACTTGGAATATATGTATCAGAACGGATATCGAATGATAAGGTTAAGTGATTACGCAAAAGGGGAAATATATACAGAAGCAGGCTACACCCCTATTATTTTAACCTTTGACGATGGAAGACAAAATAATTTCAACTATATAGAAGTAAATGGGGAAACAGTTATAGACCCGGACTGTGCAGTAGGTATTTTGGAAGAATTTAAAAACAAATATCCCGACTTTAACGTGACAGCCACCTTCTTTCTTGGAACAAATCCCTTTGGCCAGGAAGAATATGCAGCGCAAAAGCTTAATTGGCTTATAGAAAACGGATATGATATAGGTAATCACACTTATAGCCACAATAAAATGGAGTATTTAACCTCTGAAGAAATACAGTTTGAAATAGGTTCAGTAAATAATATGCTAGGTGAGTATATACCTAATTATACTGTCGAAACCCTTGCCTTGCCACACGGCAGCAATCCTAAGGACGAGTATTTGGAATGGGTGTTGGAAGGAGAATATGAAGGAAATAAGTATAACACAATAGCGGTATTGGATGTAGGCTGGAGACCGGCCTATTCACCCTTTGACATACTGACAAATTTCAACAGTCTCTACAGGGTAACTGCAAGTGAAATAGATGTGGACAACTGCGGCATGTACGATTATTTCAAGCAATATGAAGAAAACAAAAGAGAAAGATTTATAAGCGACGGAAATCCAGATGTAGTAACAATTCCAAAAAGGCACGAGGAATATTTAAATATGGAAATAGTGGAAAATAAAATAGTAAACATATACGAAGAGAAGGAGCTTAAATAAGTTTACATTTTTTATAAACTGTGGTATACTTTTTATCAATCATGATACTCCGAGCCCTATAACCTACGAGGTATTCATGGATATAGGGCCGATAGGGTTTAACTGGAAACGGTTAAGCCTCCTGGTGGAAAGGAGCAAGTCAGAAGCATTTCCATCAGGAAATGCTATTTTATTTGTCACAATTTTATAAATATAGGGAGGAATAATAAGATGAGAAAAACAAAAGTAATATCATTAATTTTGGCAATAGTATTAATATTGTCGCAAACAGCAGTATTTGCAGCTGAAGAAATTTACACCTTAGAAATAGGTGGAGCCTTAGTTGAAACAGAGCTGAAATTTACTATGGATGAATTGAAGGCATTGCCTGAAGAAGCTCAAATTAACCAGGAATACCTTTACAATTCCAAATCTGGTGAAAATCTAGTTGAAGTTAAGGGTGTAAGTTTGGCTTACTTGCTAAAAGAAAAAGCAGGAGTAACAGCTGAAGAAGGAAAGGTAGAATTTTTCGCTTCTGATGGATATCCTATTGATCCCCAAACCCTTCAAGACATATTAAACGAAGAACTTAATTTTGTTTTAGCTTATGAGGTGGATGGGGAAGAACTAAGCGAAGTAACAATTTACAGAAATTTAAAATATGAAGGAGAATATAACACTGTTTATAAGTACATTTGTAAAATTGCTTTAAGTGAAGCTGAAGCTGCAGAAACACCAGAAGAGCCTGTTACTGAACCTGAAAAAGATCAAGATGTAGAAATTGTATTTACTGATATAACCGATGAATATAAATTTGCTGAAGAAGCTATTTATGATTTGGCATCAAGAAAAATTCTTGATGGTATTGGTGGCGGATTATTTGCGCCAGGTAATGAATTTACCAGAGAGCAATTCTGTAAAATAATAGTTGTTGCCTTAGGATATGACCTTAAAGATTATGAAGGAGCTTTCAGCGACATAGCAGAAGATAGATGGTCGGCTCCTTATGTACAAGCTGCCGTTGATTCAGGATTATTCATAGGTAATCCAGATGGTACATTTGCTCCAGAAAAAGTTATATCAAGACAGGAAATGGCAGTGGTGGCAGCAAGGGCTGCAGTTGCCAAAGGAATAGTTGAAATAGAGAGATTGAATAAATTCGTAATGGAAAAATCAGACTACTTGGATAAAGATGCTGTAGCAGACTGGGCAGCAAATGCTGTTGCATGGCTTGAAGCACAGAAAGTTTTTGAAGGAATAGCCGGTGAAAACTTTGAACCTGCAAAGAGTGTTAACCGTGCGGAAGCTGCTGTAGTAGTATACAAAACTTTATTTGCAGAATAAATAATAAATGAGCGTTAAATCGCTCATTTATTATAACAAAAGATTCCCGGGTAGGCGCCCGGGCCAACAATCGTTAATACGTTGTTGGTGGAGCTCACATTATAAGGAGGGTAAAATGCTTAGAAAATTTACACTTTGGCTGCTAATAGTATGTTTAGTTATGTCCAATGCAATTATACCTGTTGAAGCAGCAGAAAGTGAACTGCTTATAACAGGTACGGGAGTTACTGAGGACATTTTGATTTCTGACTGGAATAAATACAATATGGTTGAAAGAATTTATTCCACCAATAATAGCTTAGGTTTCCATAAGATTGTAAAAGTAAAAGGATACGATTTCTTTGACTTAATTGGAAATAAGCTAAAGACGGATCAAGATTACTTAGTTAAGTTCACTTGCTCTGACGGTTTTGAATTTACAAAGACAATTAGCGAATTAAAAAATGCCTACTACTTTAAAGATTTTACAGAAAACAGCAAAGAAGCAGTTATGCCCATGATTGCAAAATATACTGTGGTTATGGCAGATTTTCCTCCCAATACCTTTTCTCCACCAGTGAACTGGGAAGAAATTGAAATAACAGAAAAAGACTTGGACAAAGATTTTCCCAAGCTAGTATTTGGACAAACGAATGTGGATGACATGAATATGTCAAAATGGGGTAAGGAAGTAATTAAGGTAACAGTTGGGGAAGAAAGAGAAAGTATGGCTTCCACATCTATCTACAAGCATATTTCCTATGAAGGAGAACCCTACAATATCGATGCTATAACCGGAGCAACCTTTACCATCGAAGGACCGGGAGTTGAAGGTTACAGAGCTATATCTCTTAGACAAATAGAAGAAGATACCTCTGGTCAAGTTTTAGATACATATTATGAAAAAATGAATGGTCGTGTGGTTGAAAATACTTATGAAGGAATAAATGTCAAATACTTAATCGATAACTATGTGAAAGCCAAGGATAATGCAGGAAACATAACTTTTAAAGACAAATCGAGACAAACCATACTAACAGTACCAATTTCCGAGGCAGAGAATTATGTAGTTGCCTACGGTATTAATGAAGTACCCTTGGTATTCTTGGATACGGATGAAGGATATATTAAAGACAAGCGTAATGATAATGGATGTTTTAAATTAGTCTATAATCAGAATAAGAATTCAGCCAAAGAATTTTCCAATGTGGCATATATCTACATTGAGGAAAAAGATGCAAAGAATATATATGAGCATACTTATAAGCCTTACAATGATCCAAAATACACAGATTATGAATTGATTATCCACGGAGATGCCTTAGGAAAAGAAGTTAGGTACAAGGTTAAGGATATAGAAGCCATGAAGGATCTTCATTTTGTAAAGGAATACAGTTTATCCAACAGTGAATACTTCTGGTACTACAATACCTACAAGGGTGTTCCTTTATGGGATCTTTTGTTAAAGGCAGGTTTAGATCCAAATATTGATGAAAATACAAAGGTTCGATTCATTGCTGCTGATAATTACAACTTTGCTCCCATGACTATTGGAGAGATTAAAGACAGCTCCTTATACGGATATTATGAAAAAAGTGCCATGGATAAAGGAGATGGTACATTCCCGGGAGAATATGTAGATCCACTATATACTGGTTATCCAGTCATGGTTGCCTATGGCTTTAATGGATATCCCTACGTGGTAAGGCCTACTGATGAAGGTTACAATGCAGGTTTAGGAAATGACGGAGGTCCTCTTCGCATAATATTTGGCAAGAAAAATTACAACGACACCAATGGTTCAAACCAGGTACAGTTTGCAAAAGAAATAATAATAGGTGAAGGTGAATCTATTGCAACAGATACTTTAGGTGTGGGTGAAGGTGTAAGTACAGAATTAGAAATAGACGAATCCTGGAATCACAATTCAGGTGTATATGCAGAATACTTGGACATGCCAGTACTTCGTGTAACAGGGTCTCAGGTTAAGGAACCTAAAACATTTACCCTAAGACAAATTGAAGCAATGACGGAGCATGCAGTAAGAGATATTTATACTGGAGACGGAATCCGTGAAATGCAGGGTATAGTTCTCTGGAACTTAATCAAGGATGTGGTAGGTCTTAAGGAAGATGTGGAGGTTCCAAGCATAAGAGTATTTGCAGGTCCTAATTACAATCAAATATTAAGAAGTCATGAGCAGGTAATAAACGGTGTATTAAATTCCCAGGGGCAGAATAAGAAAATAATTTTAGCTTATGCTGCTGACGGTTATCCCTTGGTTCCAGAGGAATCAAGTATAGGTTATGCAAATAATAATGCCTATGGACCTTTAAGATTAGTAATTGAAGAAAGTAAATCCATGTGGGTAAAATGGGTAGATTGTATAGTAGTTGGAACAGGCGATTATGAAGAACCTAAATTAGAAGATTCAGATTTAGGTATAGAGTTCAAAGATTTGGAAAATCATTGGGCAAAGGATAGCGTACTTCAAATGGCGGCCATGGGTTATGCCAAGGGAAGTGACGGCTTCTTCAGACCTAATGACAATATTTTAAGAGGAGAATTCGTATCCTTGCTGGTAAGAGTGTTAGGCCTAACTGAAGAGGGAGAAATTAGGTTTACTGACGTAAAACCAACTGACTGGTTTGCAAAAGACGTGGCTATTGCAGCATCCAAAGGTCTAATAAGAGGATATTCTGATGGAAGTTTCAGACCTACTTCTCCTATAACAAGGCAGGAAATAGCTACAATAATAGGCTCCTTATTAGAAGAAGAAGCAGTTAATACAGAGGAAATCCTGTCAATTTTTAATGATGAAGTAGCTGACTGGGCTAAAACTTCTGTGGCAAAAGCAGTAAAATCAGAAATAATAAAAGGCTTGCCCGGTAACATATTTGGAGGAAGTCAGAATACCACCAGAGCAGAAGCTACAGTAATGCTTTTAAGATTTTTAAATCAATAATACTGGAGAGTTAATCTCTCCAGTTATTATGAAATAACAGGTTTCCGGGAGGTGGATTATGAAAAGATTATTTGTAATATTTTTAGTTTTGCTGTTGGCTATAACAGGTTGTACATCAGACACAGCTACCGAAGGTCCTGAAATTGCAGAGGAAACTGATAGTAATGACCTTCAGGAGGAAGTTATTGAAGAAATTTTCGAAGAAGATGAAATTGAAGAAGCAGTAGAAACCCCAATTGAGGAAGCAGAAGAGAATCTTTATACAGAGGAGAAGGAAGAAGAAAAAGAACCCTTAGTTGCAGAAACACCAGCTTATGAAGACCTGACTGAAGCTGAAAGAACTGAAACAGAGGTAGATGAAACTAATAATTTAAAAATAAAAGGTTTAGTTGAAAAGGAACTGTCTCTTATCCTAGACCAGCTAAAAGAAATGGATATAATTTTTGAAGCAGATTTCTATTCATTAAATAACTTTGGTACTACTGGATATACACATTTTAAAGGTGTTAAATTATGGAACTTATTAAAGGAAAAAGCTTTAATAAGGGAAGAGGCATCTAAAATATCAATAGTAGCCCATGATGGATATACAGTGGAATTTACAGTGGAAGATGTACAAAGGGAGTACATTGATGAAACTGATCCAACTACTAAGTATCCTATGATTATTGCATGGGAAGAAAACGGAGAAGAGTACAGCCCAAGTGAAGGTGCTCCTTATAAATTAGTTGTAGGCCAAAAAGAACCAGGAGATATAAATAAGCCTAAATGGGTTTCAAATATAGATGTAATACTTGTTGAATAGGTGGATTATGAAAAAAAAATACATACTGATTTTTGTAATTCTGTTAATTGTAACAGGTTCTTTGTTTTTTCTGACGAATGATTTCCAGGAAGAAAAAGATATTGTAAAAACATTTTATCCCAATGGGAAAAAAATCAATTTAGTAAAAAATATTACTGATGATTTACACGCATCCATGTATTTTCCAGCAGTAAAAAGGGCTTACGAAGTTGATGGAGTAATATGTGCATATGTAGTAAGTTGCATAGGCTATAACGGTCCCGTTGAAGTTTTGGCTGCCATAGATACTGAAAGGGATACTTTAAAGGGAATACAAGTACTAAGACATATAGAATCTTTAGACTATGCAGAACATATTGAATCAGACTGGTTTTTGGACAGATTTAAAAATTTACCAATAAATAAATATTTAAACTTAGTTGTCCTTGATAAGGAAAATCCTGAAGATATCGTCCAGGTAACAGGAGCCACTATAAGTTCCCAGGCTGTAGTTTCGGCGATAAATGCTGCAATAGGTTCTTATCAATATTGGAATAAAGGCATACAGATGGCAAAGGTGCCTGATGTGGTTCCCCAAGAAATGTGGCAAAAAGATATTCACAGCTTTGCCATTAATTGGCCTGAAGGGTCAGTCAGAATAGATACGGATGAAATTAAAGAGTACGAACAGTTGAAAATGGACGTAACTTTAATAAATACCACAGGTACGGAAACAAATATGAATGTAAAAGGTCCCACCCTTCGCCATGTATTAGAAAAGTTAGGACTCGACTTAAGCAATTACGAGGGAATAGGAGTAACTGGCAGGGACGGCTACTATACTATGATTGACAGGGAAAAATTAGCCGTAAACGATATTATACTGGTTTGGGAAGTTGATGGTAAAATAATTAAGGACGATGAAAAACCAGTACGGCTGGCAGTTCCTTTGGAGCTGGGACCCTATTGGGTGAAAATGGTTTCAAATATAGACCTATATGAGGAAATATCCCCCAAGGACATAGAAAAAGTCCATATGTTCAACCCTTTGACGGAAGATATAGAGCCTTACTACTATGAATATTATGGCTCCAAGGATAAATCCTTCGAAGTAGGAAAAATTTTAAGAAAGTTCGAAGAAGTAGATGAAAAAGGATTTTTTACCATGGGAGCAGTGGACGGACTTATTAAAAACGAAACAATTTCCTTGGTAAGACAAAGATATTTTATAAAAGTAGAAGGAGACAATGCTCCTATGAACATTTCACCTACTTTCAAGCTGGGAATGAATGTAAAAGAAATGACTCATTTTTCAACTACCAAGGATGCAGTAATATTTCCGGAAAAAATGATTGAAGTTGTCAGAACTAAGGATATAAAAGGTCTTGAGGGGATGCTCTTAGAGGATGTACTCCTTACTGCCGGCATGAGGTGGGAGGAAGATAGTGAATTTTTGGCAGTAAAAACCGACGGAAGTTCGATAGGTTTATCTATGGAAGAAATGCTTAATTGTTATATAACTTATATAGATGGTCGGGTAAATTTATATAAAGATAACAATGAAATAATGCAAGATTTATTAAGGATTGAAAAGAAATGAAACTTAAGCTAAGAAGCACTATTCAACTTATAATAACAATTATTGTAATAATTTCATGTACAATATACGGCATGTATATTAATGAAATAATAGATTTCAGACTTTTATCTGTGGGAGATTTAAATCCTTACGGGGGATGGAGTGCGTTGAAATCTGCCTTGACTGATTTATCCTATAGATGGCGGGGATTTAGCAGAGGTACTGCACTAACTGCAGGAATAGTTTTAACGGCACTTTTCCTGGGAAGATTTTTCTGTGGATATTTTTGTCCTATTGGAGCAATCCAGGATTTCTTTAAAAATTTAGGAAATAAGCTAGGGTTGAAAGAAATTAATTTATCTCCTAAATTTGAAATAATTAAGTACCTGGTATTGATTTCAGTAATTGCTTTAAGTATTATGGGGCTGGGTAACCTAGTATCTCCTTATTCTCCCTGGCTTGCTTACCTGAATATATTCATTGGTTTTAATTTGCAGGCAGGAACAGTAATTTTACTTTTAATATCCCTTATATCCCTAGTGGCAAGGAGAGTATTCTGCAGGTATTTCTGCCCCTTAGGTGCGTTTCAAAGTTTACTCTATGCCATAGGCCCCTTTAAAATAAAGAAGTCGGAATGTAACTGCTCCTATTGCTTAAAAACCTGCCCAGTTTCAGAAGAATTAAGAGTGTCTGATAAGGAAAAACACTTATCCCCCGAATGTATTAACTGTTTGAATTGTATAGAAACATGTGTTAAAGGTACAGAAGGATTTCAACTTAAAATAGGAAATAAGCTACTTAAGAAAAAAACCTATGTAACTCTTTGTATTACTATATTGCTGGCTGCCTACATACTTCTTCCTTTAATTGGCAGAAATTCGGCAGTACAAGCTATTTCAACCTTTGAGGAAGTAATAGACGGTGTTTATACTGGCTCAGGCATGGGTTTTGGAGGAATTATGAATGTGGAAGTAACAATTAACAATCAAAAAATTACAAGTATAAAAGTATTAAATCACAGTGAAACATCCGGCTATTACCAGGAAGTATTCCGCAGTATGGCTTATGAAATTGTTGAAACACAAAATTTAAGTGCAGATGCCGTAAGTGGTGCCACATCCACCAGCAGAGGTTTTTTAAACTCAGTAAGGGATGCAGTGAGTAAATCATTAGACAATTAAGGGCGGTATATATGTTAAAGAAATTTTCTTTTTTATTAATTCTTATATTAATATTAACAGCTTGCTCTGAAGAAGAAGCAAAATTAGCTACAGTTATAGGGGATATAGAAGAAAATATTGACGTTGAAATTATTTACAACCACAGTGAAGCAATTACTTTCCCGGCAGTAGTAAGGAGCAGCGGTAAAAAACCTGTTGAAACAGAATACAAAGGTGTTGAACTCAAAGCACTTTTCGAAACATTAGGTATAGATACTTCCAAATTTAGCAGGATTACCTTTAATGCCTATGATGGCTACCGGGTAATTTTAAGTATGGAAGAAATCAATGAACCTTCTAACGTATATTTAACCTTTGAAAGAGACGGGGAAATTATGAAGTCAAAGAAAGAAGGAGGCAATGGCCCTTTCCAGTTGGTCATCAGGAGAGATCCTTTCAGTCAAAGATGGATAAAACATGTAGATAAAATTATATTTCAATAGGGGAATCTATGAAGAAATTTTTAGATAATTTTTCAGTTTTTAATTTAATAATAATTGCAATAGTTTCTGCTTTAGGAATTGCAACCAAACCTATAATAGTACCCTTAGTGCATATAGTTACAGGTCCCTTGTTTATACCGGGAGGAGCAATTGCAGGGGGATTCTATATGTTTTGGATAGTCTTAGGTGCTGGAATGGTTAAAAAGCCTGGAACGGGACTATTAATAGGTCTGGTTCAAAGTATACTCGTAGTTGCCACAGGAACTATGGGAACTCACGGCATAATGAGTTTAATATCATATACCTTGCCCGGTGTTATGGTGGATATTGTCTTCCTTATATCTAAAGATAATAAATATAATTCTCTTCACTATGTATTTGGATGTATGGCAGCAAATATTACTGGAACTTTAATTTCCAACATGCTGTTTTTCAGACTTCCCTTAGTGACTGTTATATTAATGTTGTCGGCAGCAGCCTTATCAGGTACCTTGGGAGGACTTATTGCCTACAGTGTTTCAAGAAGTTTGGAGAAAATATTATTGCAACAATAAGGTTTATAGATTCCAGCAATCTTCGATTACATAGTTGGATGGGGATAAAGAGGAAAATGAATAGGTTATTATTTATATTGTTAATATTAATTATTCTTGCAGGATGCTTTAATAAAAGCGAAACAGTAAGTGATGGCATTACTATATTTACTGAAGAGGAAAATATTAAAGAAAACTTTATAGCTGAAGAAAAAACTTTTATAAAAGATCTATACGAGGATTATTCTTCGGCTGCACTTATAAGTAAGACTGGGGAAGTAAGTATAGTAAAAGATAAATTTTATATTGAAGGCAAAACAGTCTATGTAAAGGGAAAAAGCTATAAAGATATAGTAGGTATTTACTTAACAGAAAATTACCACAGTATAACCGATGCTTACCAACATATGAAAGAATACTTGGAAAATGATGAGAAGGTAATGACGGTACTTTTAGATGGTTTTTCCTACAATCAGTTTAAGTTGGCCCAGGAAAAAGACTACATACCTTTCTTAAGTAAATACTTTAAACATGCTGCCTTAAGTGTTTATACCCCTGTTACTAATGCAGGTTTTGCAGCAATTATTACAGGACAAACACCAAGTGTTAACGGTGTACACGACAGAAGTGTTAGAGATATGAAAGTAAAAAGTATATTTGAATATACACTAGAAAAAGATAAAGAAGCAGTCTTACTCGAAGGGGATATTAAAATACTTTCTACTGAAATAGAACCGCTACTTCATATTGACTTAAATGGAGATGGAGGTACGGATGATGAATTGTACGAAAGTGCTTTAAAAGCCCTTGAGGGAAATTATGATTTAATTTTTATCCATTTTCACGGTATTGATGACCGAGGCCATACTTTTGGACCTTACCATAGGGAGACTATGGAATATATAAAATTAATAGACCAATATATACAGGAACTAAGTTTAAATTGGGATGGGGCAATTATTTTAGTGCCTGACCACGGCATGCATGAAACTAGCGAAGGGGGAAGTCATGGAATATGCACACAATCTGACATGGTAGTGCCATATTTCATAAAGGATGAATAATGAAAAGAGTTGCTATAGTTATAACAATAATAATTATTTTAACGATTATTTTAATAATTTCTCTGTATTTAAACAGAGATTTAGTTGAAAAGAAAAAAGAAATATTGGAGAAGGCAGAAATTATTTTAAAGTATGAAGACAGGGAAGTTATTTTAAATAAAGAGAATATTATGCTTTATGATGAAGAGTTTGAAGCTGTTCTTGATACTTCAACCAGTGGACCCTCTAACCATACTTATAAGGGAATCCAGTTAAAAGACCTTTTAGGTAACAATAATGTAAATTTACAGAATAAAACTATAATTATAAAGGGAGTCGACGGCTTTGCCGTTGCCTATTCCTCTGAAGAAGTATTAAAGGATAAAAACATTTATATAGCCTACATGGAAGATGGAAAATATTTAGGAAGCAGAGAATCTGGTGGAACAGGTCCTTACCAATCAATAATTGTATCCGATACTTTCAGCAATAGAAGATGTAAGTGGATTATAGAAATAGAGGTTAAGTAATGTACAGTATCGAAGTAAGAAATTTAAGTTTTAAGTACAAAAATATGGAGGCAAATGTCTTAAACCAGGTAAACTTTCAGGTAAAGCCGGGAGAGACAGTAGCCATAGTCGGAAAAAGTGGAAGTGGCAAAAGTACTTTATGTAACTGTTTATGCGGTCTTATCCCTAAGGTATATCCTGGAGAATTGTCAGGAGACATCTTTATTAATGGTAAAAATATTAAAGATTTAAGCCACGCTGAAATCGTAACAAGTATAGGAATTATTTTTCAAAACCCGTCAACTCAACTTTTTTCTCCTACTATTGAAGATGAACTAGCTTTTGGACCGGAAAACCTGTGTGTAGACAGAGAAGAAATTGGTTCACGAATAGAGAAAATATTAAAAGTTATAAATATGGAAGAATATAGATACCATAATCCCAACCATCTGTCGGGAGGCCAACAGCAGCTTGTTGCTATAGCATCCGTATTAATGCTTAACCCTTCAATACTTATATGCGATGAAATAATGTCCTGGATTGACAGGGAAGGAAAAGAAATAATAAAAAATCTTTTATTGCAGTTAAAAGAAGAAGGTAAAACCATAATTTTAGTGGACCATGAAGCTGAAAATATTCAAATAGCAGATAGAATAATACAATTGGGTGAGAAATGAAAGATAAAATAATTATTGATAAAATTTCATTTAGTTATATTAACCATAACAAGGAAGTAAAAGTTTTTGACAAATTTTCTTTAATATTGAACAATGGTGAAGTTACCTTCTTAACGGGAAAAAACGGCTCGGGAAAAACTACCCTGACAAAACTGATTATGGGAATAATAAAACCAACATCTGGCAGTATAAAATTATTTGGTAGCGATACTTCTGATATGAATTTAGGCCAAATAGGACAAATAATTGGCTATGTTTTTCAGTATCCTGAAAGGCAGCTTTTTGCCCCTTCTGTCATGGAACAATTGATATTTCCCCTGACTTTCAAAGGTGTAAGTAAAGAAGAAGCTGTTGAAAAGGCTGAAGAAATGATAAAACTATTTCAACTTACGAAAGTAAGAAATTCCTATCCATATTTTTTAAGTTATGGAGAGAAAAGGCGCCTTGCCCTTGCTTCAGTGTTAATGAGCAATCCTAAATACTTAATTTTAGATGAACCTACAACTTCATTAGATAAAGAAAGAATATTAGTATTATCAGAAGTATTAAACAGTTTAAAAGCCAAAAAAATTGGCATGCTTATAGTAAGTCATAATAATGATTTTATAAAAAGCCATGGGGACAGAATTATAGAGTTAGGAGGGGATTTATGAATAATTTAGACCCTCGGACGAAATTGATAATAGTATTGGTATTATCATCATTAGGAATTATATACAGTAATGTTGCTATATTACTGTTTCTGTTGATTGTAGCAACAGTAACAGCAACTATATGTAAAAGTAATTTAAAGTCTGTAGTATTTAAAATAAGAAAACTAATTTACACTCTAATTTTAATTGCTTTATTTCAAAGCCTTCTGACCAACAAAGGAAATCCAATTATAACTATAGGCAGCGTAAACCTATTAACAGATTACGGAATTTTAAGATCTTTGGAATTTATTCTCCGCATGGGAATAATAATAGTTTCAGCTGCAATTATAACGACTTCTTCCAGCAGGAAAATTATACAGGGTTTAATTCAGTGGAAAGTTCCTTATGAAATAGCTTTCATGGTATCAATAGCCATAAGGTTTTTGCCAATTTTAAGGGATGAGATGACGGATATGCTCATTGCCCTGCAGCTGCGAGGTATAGACTTTAAAAAAATCAAAATGAAAGAGAAAATAAATATTTATAAATACATATTAGTTCCCATTACAACCAACTCAATAATGAAAGCCAAGGAACTTGCTGCAGCTATGGAAATGAGAGGTTTCAGGGCCTATCAAAGTAGGACAAGTTACATGGTTTTAAAAATGGGGATAAGAGACTATCTAGTTATTGCTTCAAGTATTGCCTTTGGGATTTTTTTTATCACTTTTCAAAAAGTGTAAACCCTATAAATAAGGAGGTGTAAAATGAAAGTTTTTTCTGTAATTGGAATATCTAAATCCGGCAAGACTACAACAATAGAAAATATTATTAAGGAACTTATTAAGAGAAACTACACAGTAGGCAGTGTAAAAGAAATCCATTTTGAAAAGTTTAAAATGGATACTGAAGGTACCAATACCTACAGGCACAAAGAAGCAGGATCTCAGTTGGTTACTGCCTGGGGAAATTATGAAACAGACATATTGTTCCAAAGAAAACTAACTTTGGATGAAATCCTTAACTTTTACCATTACGATTTCGTTGTATTGGAAGGGGTAAGGGATAAGAATATACCTAAAATAATTACTGCTCACACCTTAGAGGAAATAGAAGAAAGATTAGATGAAGACACATTTGCTATATCCGGCCGTATATCAAATTCCATGGAAGAATATAAAGGTATCCCCGTAATAAATACCATTAATAATGTAGAAAAATTAGTAGATTTAATTGAAGAAAATGTTAAGGACAGAGTCTCTCCAAGGAAGGAATCTTCCGCTAAACTTAAGATTAACGGAAAAGAAATACCTATGGTTCCTTTTGTTGAAAATATTCTAATAAATTTGGTGGAAGGTTTTATAAAGGAGCTGAAAGGTTATGATTCAGAGGGAGAAATTGAAATATGCATAAAAAGATAAAGCTCCAAAGCAAAAGAAATTCAGTATACCGTATAGTAGCAGATAATGGTACATATATTTCAAAAAAATTTAATAGTATAGAAGATTATAATAAAGAAAAAGAAATATTAAATATATTGACAGGGGCGGGAGTTAGAGTTCCCTCCATTATTTCAAGCCAGAATAATTCTTTATACATGAAGGATTTGGGAGACTTTACCCTTCTTAGATGGTACGAAGAACAGGAAAAGAATAATACCCTTGATGAAAAACTATTGTACAAACTGTCTTTCTGGCTCCGGGATTTTTATAAGGCAGTTTACAATCATTATAATGAAGAAATAATTTTACATGATATAAATTTCAGGAATTTCATTATTTTTGAAAGTGAAATCTACGGTATTGACTTTGAACAGGTACGGCAAGGTTCTATTTGTGAAGATATAGGAAGATTTTCTGCTTATGCATTAACTTACCATCCAGTTATGACCCGGTGGAAAATTAATTTCAGGAATAAATTTATTGACATCTTGTCCAAAGAATTAAAAATTAAAAAGGAAAATATTGTTGCTGAAGAGAATAAAGAATTATTGGCCATAGAAAAAAGAAGGGGAATATCATTAGTAATAAGGAGGTAAAAATGAAAAAAACAATTGTATTATTATTAATTACCATTCTTTTAATGCATACCGTTACTGGTTTCTCGTTTGAAACCTTAAATCAATCCCAGGAAAACTTCGTTTCAGAGGGCAATGATTTTCTTAGGAAAGTAGAGTGGCATGGAGAATATGATGTTATAGTAGTTGGATATGGGGGAGCAGGAGCTACAGCAAGTATTGCGGCAGCTGATGAAGGGGCTAAGGTACTTCTATTAGAAAAGGCTCCTAAGGGAGAAGAAGGAGGTAATACCCGTTTTGCATTACAGGGGGTTTTAAGTATAAAGAAGGAAAATATAGATAAGGGAATAGAATACTTTCAACATCTCCGCGGTAAATTTAACACCCCCAGCGATGAAATGATAAGGGCTTACTTGGAGGGGGGAAGCGAGAATTACGATTGGTTAAAATACTTAGGTGCCAAAAATATTACAGTCTTCCCTTTCCAGGAATATGACTATCCTGGCGGGGAAGTTATGGATGCACTATTAATAGATGGAGAAGCCTGGACAAGCTCATTGTACAGAACCTTGCAAAATGCTGTGGAAGAAAGAAAAGACTCTATAGACGTATGGTATGAGTCTCCTGGAGTGGGATTAATACAAGATCCAAAGACAAAGATTATTCATGGGGTTAAAGTTGAAAATAGGGGCAATATATTAAATATTCGTGCTAAAAACGGAGTAGTTCTCTGTACAGGAGGATTTGAAAACAATCAGCAAATGATTCAGGACTATTTACAACTACCCTATGCTTATTCAAAGGCTGCAAGATATAATACGGGAGACGGTATTAAGATGGCAATGGAAGTAGGAGCTAATTTGTGGCATATGAGTAATATTGCCGGTCCTGATTTAAACGTATTGAATCCTGAAACTAATACTGCCTTTGCCTATGCTATTCAGGGAAGGAAGGACATTTTAAGTACTGGTTTTGCAACCCAAAATGTTATTTTTGTAGGAGCAGATGGAACTAGATTTACAGATGAATCGGTGCTGCCTAACCATGGCCATGTAGATTTCCACGGTAGCTGGAGACATATGCCTTTATCACTTCCTGCCTTTGCGATCTTCGATGAAACAGCCCGACTTTCGCAACCAGTTTATCCTACTTGGAGTGAAGGAAATGAAGAAGAAATTGAAAAAGGTCTTATAGTAAAGGCAAATACTATTAAAGAATTAGCAGAAAAAATAGGGGTGGATCCTGTTAACTTACAGAAACAAATTAGAGAATACAACAGATACTGCAGGGACAAAAAAGATCCTATATTTGGCAGAGCTAAGGATACTTTAAAACCCATCAACAAACCTCCCTACTATGCTATGGAATTAGTGCCTTCTTTCACCAATACTCAGGGAGGGCCCGAAAGAAATGAAAAGGGACAAGTAATAGATGTAAGGGGCAATGCAATTCCCCACCTTTACAGTGCAGGAGAACTAGGTTCCATTTTCTCAGGCATTTACCAGGGTACTGGCAATTTAGGTGAATGTTTGATTTTCGGACGAATTGCAGGTAAAAATGCTGCACAGGTAAAAAATGACGTAACCATGGAAACAGTTATGACGGGAAGAATACCAGTTATTCCTGTTTGGGAAGAGCCGGAAGAAATTGTACTTAAGTCAGGAGAGTTTTTAGGAGAGGACAGGGGAATAGGTGGACCCTTAAAAGTAAAAGTTAAAATGAAGGATACAAAAATAACAGATATTGAAGTAGTTTATCACAATGAAACTAAGGGTGTCAGTACCAATGCCATGGACATAATAATTTCATCAATTATAGAAAAACAAACTTTAGATGTAGATACAGTCACTGGTGCAACAGTTACAAGCAAGGCTCTTATTAATGCCGTTAAAGATGCAATAGAAAAAGAATGATTGTTTAATTTTAAGGCATAATGGTATATATTATATATCCATCTCTATATTTTGGAGGGTTTATGCTTTCAAAAGTTAAAACTTGTGTTCTTTACGGCTTGGACGGTTATGAAGTTAGTGTGGAAACAGATTTGTCAGGAGGGCTCCCTAATTTTAGTATTGTGGGGCTTCCTGACATTTCAATAAAAGAATCAAAGGAAAGAGTAAGATCTGCCATTAAAAACAGTAATTTTAATTTTCCTGTAAGCCGTATAACAGTTAACCTTGCACCGGCAAACCTGAAGAAGGAAGGCAGTCAAGTAGATTTGCCCATTGCTGTAGGAATACTCTCAGCTTCAAAAATAATAAAAAAACCCATAAATGAAAAAACATTTATAATAGGTGAGCTCTCCCTTGATGGGAAAATAACTGGAATTGAGGGTGCCTTGCCCATGGTTATATCTATGCGGAACAATAATTTCACCAAGGCAATCGTTCCCAGAGACAATAGAGAAGAATGCAGTGCTATTGAAGGAATTGATATAATTCCTGTGGAAAGCCTTTGTGAGTTAGTTAATTATTTAAATGAAGATTTTTTTATTGAGCCCTATAAGTTCAGTTATAATTATACCCAGGAAGAATTCTCAGAGGATTTTTCAGAGATAAAGGGACAGCCTGCAATGAAAAGAGCAGTGGAAATTGCTGCTGCTGGAAATCATAATATTTTACTTCTAGGCTCCCCCGGCTCTGGTAAAACTATGATAGCCCGCCGTATACCTACTATTTTGCCGGATTTAACCTTTGAAGAATCTTTGGAAGTTACAAAAATATACAGCATATCTGGATTGCTGAATAATAAAGGTTTAATTTATAGAAGACCTTTTCGTTCACCTCATCATACTTCTTCCCGTACATCCATGGCAGGAGGGGGAACAAACCCAAAACCTGGAGAAGTATCACTTGCCCATAATGGAGTTTTATTCTTAGATGAAATCCCTGAATTTCCTAAAAGTGTTCTTGAAATACTGCGCCAACCCATGGAAGATGGAAGAATTTCAATTTCCAGAGCAAGAGGTTCCTTTACATTTCCAGCAAAGTTCATGCTGGTTGCTGCTATGAATCCCTGTCCCTGTGGTTACTTGGGAGACCCGACCCACGAATGTTCCTGCAGTCAGGGGCAAATAGACAAGTATTTATCTAAAATATCAGGTCCCTTATTAAATCGTATAGATATTCAAGTTGAAGTACTGCCTGTAAAATATGAAGATTTAAAAAATAATAAAGAAGAAGAAAGTTCAGCGGAGATTAAAAAAAGAATCACACATGCACGGCAAATCCAGGAGGAAAGATATAAAAATATGGGTATATTTACGAATTCGGAACTTCCCACTAAGGGAATAGCCAAGTATTGTAAAGTGAACAGGGAATCGGAACTACTTCTTAGGGATGCCTTTGAAATGTTAGGTTTAAGTGCCAGAGCATACAACAAAATTCTTAAAGTTGCAAGAACTATTGCTGATTTGGAAGGATGCGAAAACATAGAAACCAATCATGTTGCAGAAGCAATACAGTACAGAAGTTTAGACCGAAAGTATTGGAGGTAGTATGGAAAGTTTAAATACTAATCAAAAAACATTAGCCTGGTTGAATTCTGCAAGGGGAATTTCCCATGGAAAAATATCTAAACTCTTGGAATACTTCGGTTCTCCCAAGGAAATATGGGATAATTTCCAGGATGAAAAAAACAATTTACCATTCTTAAAAGCAGAAACCATAAGTTATCTATGTAAAAGCAAAAATCATTTTGAAGAAATACTGTTACAAAGGCTTCACAAGGAAAAGGCTCGGATTGTAACTATATATGATAAGGAATATCCCATTAAATTAAAACAAATTAATGGTTCTCCTTACTTGTTGTATTATAAGGGGTCATTGGAAAATATAAACAATATATCAATTGCAGTGGTAGGCTCTAGGAAGGCTACTGCATACGGAAAATGGGCTGCTGAAAAGTTCACTAAGGAATTGACTGAAATGGGCGTGAATATAATCAGCGGTTTGGCAGTGGGTATTGACACTGTAGCTCATAAGACAGCGTTGAAATTTAGCGGAAGAACTTACGGAATAATAGGCTGTGGAATTAATGTTGTTTATCCAAAGAAAAACGAAGAACTTTTCAAACAAATATCTATTAGAGGAGGAATAATAACAGAATACCCCTTTGATATGGTGCCTGTTGCTTCTAACTTTCATGATAGAAACAGGATAATAAGCGGCCTTTCAGATGGTGTATTAGTTATAGAAGCTCAGGAAAGAAGCGGCACCTTGATTACAGCCGGTCATGCTGCAGATCAGGGAAGGGAAATATTTGCAGTTCCCGGCAATATAGACAGTCTCTACAGCAAGGGAACGAATTCTCTAATTAGAGATGGTGCTAAAATTACAGCTTCTGTCACAGATATAATTGAAGAAATACATGGATTGAAGGAAAAAGTAAAAACTCCCCCTATAGATTATAGTAAACTGTCGGCTACAGAACTTATGATAATAAACTCCATAAAAGAAGGAAGGGTTACAATTGATGAATTGGAACAAACAACCTCTATAAAAGCAGGCCAGCTTTTAAGTCATTTAACAATATTAGAAATGAAGGGATTTATATCTCAAATCCCAGGGAATAGATTTATTCTTAACTGAGTAAAAGACATATTTAAAAAGTAGATAGAACAAATTATTTAAATTTATAAAGAAAATCACTATAAGGAGGATAAAATGATTAAGGCGAGTGAATATGTAGCATCATTAATTGAAAGAGCAAGGAAGGCTCAGGAAATAGCAGAAGGTTTCGACCAGGAAAGAGTGGATCACTTAACTACAGCCATAGTATGGAATATAGTAAAACACGAAAATGCCGACAAAATTGCCAAATTAGCAGTGGAAGAAACCCAGTACGGATACTACGATGCAAAATATGCAAAACTTATGACCAAGCTTAAAGGTGCTCTTCGGGATATGAAGGGCAAAAAAAGCATGGGAATTATAGAAAGAAATGAGGAGAAAGGAATAATCAAGATAGCCAAGCCTGTGGGAGTAATAGGGGCAATTATTCCCGTAACCAATCCGGAAGCAACTCCCGTATTAAAAGCTGTAATGGCGGTTAAAACAAGAAATGCCATTGTAATGTCTCCTCATCCAAAGTCAAAGAAAACCAACACTTTTATAGTTAATATAATAAGGGATGTATTAAAAAAATACGGTGCTCCGGAGGACCTGGTAATAGGTATTGAAGAACCTACATTGGAAATTTCTAACGAGCTAATGAAACAATGCGACCTGGTACTGGCAACAGGAGGAAGCGGCCTTGTTAAAGCAGCTTATACATCTGGAACTCCCGCCTATGGTGTGGGGGTAGGAAATGCCGTTGTAGTAGTGGATGAAACTGCCGATATAAAAGATGCTGCTAATAAAATAATGAGAAGCAAAACCTTTGACTATGCAACCAGCTGTTCTGCGGAAAATTCATTAGTTATTCAGGAAAGTATCTACGATGAAATGGTAAAAGCATTAACAGAAGAAGGGGGATATCTTTTAAATGCCGAAGAAAAGGCCTTGATGCAGTCTAAGATGTGGAAAGACGGTGTTTTGGCAAGAGAAATAATAGCTCAGCCTGCAACTAAGATTGCTGAATTCATAGGTCTGAACATACCTGAAGACAGAAAATTCTTAATGGTGGAAGAAACTAATGTGGGTAGAGAATATCCCTTCTCTGGTGAAAAACTTTCAGTTACCATTACACTATATAAATATAAAGAATTCCAGGATGCCATTGATCGGGTAAATGAAATTACCGAATACCAGGGAAAGGGTCACTCCTGTGGTATACATTCAAGAAATGAAGACCATATTATTGAATATGCATTAAAAACAAAGACTAGCCGTCTGATGGTAAGACAGCCTCAAGCTCTTGCTAACAGCGGTGCCTGGACAAACGGCATGCCAATGACTCTTAGTTTAGGCTGCGGTACCTGGGGAGGAAATATTTCCAGCGACAATATTACTTGGGAAAAACTACTTAATATAACATGGGTATCCTATCCTATAGAGTCAACCCAGCCAACGGATGAAGAACTGTTTGGGGATGTAATGTACGAATAATAATTCCAGTCCTTTGCATTGTGAATAATGTAGGATAAAAATCAAATAATAATGCAAAGGAGAGATTGAAATGGCAAAGAACAAATACAAAGAAAAACATATGGCAAAACCCATAGAAAACCATGATACTGCTGCCTGGGCAAATCAGGGAAGGTTAAAAGCAGTATCCAAAGTTAACTTACCTACAGAAGAACAAGTAAGAAATGCAAAAGAGCATGTAGATGCAAATCAAAAGTAAAGGAAGGCGCAGCCTTCCTTTACTTTATAGTACGTGGTGTTCTGAAAGATTCTTATACTTCCTGTACCTTTCCTCTGCATGCTTACTTGAGATTTCATACATTTCATCGGCAATTTCAGGGAAGGTGTTCATTAGCTGGGAATAACGAATTTCGCCCTTAATGAATTCTATATAATCTTCTTTAGGTTCTTTAGAATCTAAAATAAATGGATTCTTACCTTCCTTCTTTAAATCTGGATTATATCTGTACAGGTGCCAGTATCCTGATTCTACAGCCTTCTTTTCCTCTTCAATACTGGTTCCCATACCCGTTTTAATACCGTGGTTTATACATGGTGAGTAAGCAATAATTAAAGATGGACCTTTGTAGTTTTCCGCTTCCTTTATAGCTTTTATGGTATGGTTCATATCAGCACCCATTGCAATTTGTGTTACATATACATAACCATAGGTCATAGCTATAAGACCTAAGTCCTTTTTCCTGATTTTCTTTCCAGCTGCGGCAAATTTAGCTACGGCAGCAGCAGGAGTAGACTTGGAACATTGGCCTCCAGTATTGGAGTATACTTCAGTATCCATTACTAAAATATTTATGTCTTCTCCTGAAGCCAAAACATGGTCCAAACCACCGTAACCTATATCGTAAGCCCAGCCATCTCCCCCAAAAGCCCAGACAGACTTTTTAATTAAATGATCCTTTAGCTTAATAATTTCCTGTATAGTTTCATTTGAACTGTTTTTATTTTTTTCTAACAAGGGAAGAATAGTTTCTGTTGCTTTCTTGGAACCTTCTCCATCATGGAAGTTATCAAGCAAATCATTAAAGGCAGATTTTAAATCATCACTAATAGAGGATTTAATAGCTTCCTTCATTAAGGATGCAAGTTTTTCTCTTTGTTGCTTTACTCCTATCTGCAGTCCTAATCCGAATTCTGCAGCATCTTCAAATAGGGGATTAATCCACGCAGGACCTCGTCCTTCTGCATTTGTGGAATATGGCATGGAAGGTGCCGATGCACCGTAGATAGAGGAACAACCTGTTGCATTGGAAATCATCATTCTGTCACCAAATAACTGGGTTATTAATTTAATGTAAGGAGTTTCACCACAACCGGGACAGGCACCGCTGAATTCCATTAAAGGCCTTAAAAATTGGCTACCTTTAACAGTGTATTTATTCATAACATTTTCTTTTGGTTTTACTGTCATGGCAAATTCCCAATTTTCAGATTCCATTTCCATTTCATGCTCTGCAGGCTTCATAATTAAAGCCTTTCCTTTAGCAGGGCATATGTCAGCACAGTTAGCACACCCGGTACAGTCCATAGGTGAAACCTGAATTCTCCAGCTATATTTTTCAAGTCCCTTTCCTATAGCTTTTGTAGTTTTAAAGGTGTCTGGTTTTCTTTTTTCTTCCTCCTCATCCAATAAGAAAGGTCTTATAGTGGCATGGGGACAAACATAGGAACACCTACCGCACTGAATACACTTATCAATTTGCCATTCAGGCACCATGGGTGCAATACCTCGTTTTTCATAGGCAGTGGTACCGGAAGGGAACGTACCGTCTTCCATTCCTTTAAAAGCACTTACAGGAAGTTCATCTCCTTCATTTCTTGCCATTACTCGCTGAATATTTTTTACAAAATCCGGCTCATCTTTAATAGCTAGGTCTTCTTCCTCAGCCTCAGCCCAATGAGAAGGTACCTTAACTTTTACTATAGCATCTATGGATTTATCTACTGCACTTTTATTTTTTTCCACTATATCGGAGCCTTTTTTTCCATACATAGTTTCAATGTCATTTTTCAAATAATTTAAAGCATCTTCTACAGGCAATACATTGGCTAGTTTGAAAAATACCGACTGCATTACCATATTTATTCTGTTTCCAAGGCCTATCTTCGATGCAATTTCCATTGCATCGATAATATAAAAGTTTATATTATTTTTTGCTATATATTTTTTTATAGGTGCAGGTAGTCTTTCTTCTAATTCCTTTTCTTTCCAAGGGCAGTTCAGTACAAAAGTACCGCCTTTTTTCAATCCTTTAAGCATATCGTAATTATATAAAAAGGACTTGTTGTGACATGCAACATAGTCAGCATTATACACTAGATAGGAAGAATCTATTGGTTCCCTTCCAAATCTTAAATGGGAAATGGTAGTTCCTCCGGACTTTTTACTGTCATAGGAAAAATATCCCTGAACATATAGCTCTGTATTGTCTCCAATAATTTTAATTGCCGTTTTGTTAGCTCCCACTGTACCGTCGGAACCTAAACCGTAGATACGACAACTTATGGTACCTTCGGGAGTGGTGTCAATTATATCTTTTTCAGGAAGAGATGTATTTGTTACATCATCAACTATTCCTATGGTGAAATTATCCTTGGGCTCACTTTGCTTTAAATTATCAAAGACTGCAATTATTTGAGAAGGTCTGGTATCCTTTGATGAAAGACCGTACCTTCCTCCTACGATAAGGGGAGGATTATCATAACATTTATAGGCTTTAACTACATCTAAGTAGAGAGGTTCTCCTGGTGATCCTGGTTCCTTAGTCCTGTCTAATACGGCAATTTTTTTAACTGTTGGGGGAATTGCCTTTAATAAATGTTCTTCTGAAAAAGGTCTGTATAAATGAACTATAACAAGGCCAACTTTTTCTCCCTTGGTTCTTAAATAATTTATTGTTTCTTTTATTGTGTTGGTCACAGAACCCATTGCAATAATAAGATGTTCAGCATCTTTATCTCCGTAATACTCAAACAGCTTATATTTTCTGCCAGTTATTTCTCCCAATTTATCCATGTTGGACTGGACAATATTTGGCACTTCCAGGAAAAATGGATTTTGACTTTCCCTTTGCTGGAAATAAATATCCGGATTTTGAGCAGTACCTCTTATTACTGGATGTTCAGGATTTAATGCCCTATTTCTGAATTCTCCCAAGGCTTTGTAATCAACTAATTTTTTTATGTCTTCATAATCGACTTTTTCAATTTTTTGTATTTCATGAGAAGTTCTGAATCCATCGAAAAAATGAATGAAGGGTATTCTTGCTTGAATCGCTGACAAATGGGCAATTATTCCCAAATCCATTGCCTCCTGCACATTTGAAGATGCAAGAAGGGATACCCCTGTTTGACGGCAGGCCATTACATCCTGATGATCCCCGTAAATGGACAGGGCATGAGTTGCAATTGCTCTCGCTGCTACGTGTAAAACTCCCGGCAGCAGTTCTCCTGCCATTTTATACAAGTTGGGAATCATTAAAAGTAATCCCTGGGAAGCGGTATAAGTACTTGATAAAACTCCAGACTGCAAGGCACCTCTCATAGTACCTACAGCACCTGCTTCCGACTGCATTTCGATTACCTTTACTTCCTGGCCGAAAATATTTTTTTTACCGTGGGCAGACCACTCATCAACTTCCTCCGCCATGGGAGTTGATGGAGTAATAGGAAAAATGGAAGCTACTTCTGTGAAAGCGTATGATGCATAAGCTGCAGCTTTGTTTCCATCCATTGACTCAAATTTATTCATAAACAATTCTCCCTTTTCTATTTTTAAAATAGTTTTTCCTGCACGTATATAAATATTCCAATTAAGAAGTATAAGGAAATCTTTATCATTATTTTGGCATGAGGTTCTATTAAATATTATTGAATTGGAACATAATCAAATGTGTTCATCATAAAGCAAACGGTATAATGTCGGACAAACTAATATAATTGTTGACAATTTTAGATGAAAACGATATACTATAGAAATAGTTTCAACAGAAAAGGGTGAGATATTGGAGAAAATTCATATTAATAGTATTGAGCGGTCAAGTATGGTGACAAGTGTCTTAAATAAAATGCGATTTAAAATTCTTACAGAAAAACATACTGAAGACTATATGTTGACCGAAATAGCCTTAGCTAAAGAATATAATGTGTCAAGAGGTTCTATAAGAACAGCATTGCAAGTTTTAGAAAACGAGGGGCTAATAACTACTTTATCAAATGGAAGAAAACAAATTAAATGTATAACTGAAAAATATATAAAGGATTTGTATGATGTTAGGAGAATGCTAGAATGTAAAGCAGCAAATATTCTAATTTCTAAAAAAAATGTACGTTATTCTGTTTTAGCAAAATCTATAGAAGATTTTAATTCTATTGAAAATGAAAATGAGGATGTTCTTCGTAAAGAAAGAAGTAAAATTAATACTAGATTTCATCGTGCTCTTTTTGAACTTTCAGATAACAGATCTTTACTTCAATGTTGGACAACCATTGAACCTATTATTGAAACTATGGCAGATTTAAATTCTGCTATAAATGATGCGAAAGAACAACATAAAAATTTATATATAAACAAACACGTTGAATTATTTGATTTAATTATTAAAAGAGATAAATCTATCGAGCAATGTTTGATACAGCATATTAATGATGCTGAAGAAGAAACATTAAGAGGTTTAAAAGTTTGGCGTGTTTAATGTTGTTAGTAACACAATAAATTATATATCATAATAATGGAGGCTTATATGAAAAAATTTGTAATGGTTGACAGCCATACCCTTGCAGGTACTGATTTTAGTCCTGAGCTTAATCTTTTATCAGAAAATGGTATAGAATGTGTATTAGCTGAATGTAAGACTGAATCAGAAATTATTGAGGCAGTGAAAGATGCTGATGGTATTGGACTAAACTATTCACCCATAACTAGAAATGTAATTTCTCATATGGAAAAGTGCAAAGTTATAGTTCGATATGGTATAGGATATGATGTTGTAGATGTAGAAGCTGCCACAGAAAAAGGAATTGCTGTTTGCAACCTACCTGATTATTGTGTTGATGAAGTTGCAACCCATGCTATGGCACTTATTCTTGATACATCCAGAAAAACAACACTATTTGATAAATCCGTAAGAAGAGGGATTTGGGATAGTGAATATGGATATAAAATGCGCAGATTAAGTGAATTGACTTTGGGTTTAATCGGTTTTGGGAATACAGCTCGAAAGCTTAGTCATTACGCCAAAGCTTTTGATATGAATATAATTGTTAATGACCCATACGCTCCACAGGGTGTATTTGACGAATATGGAGTTAAAGGTGTGAACATAGATGAGCTATTTAAAGATGCAGATATAATATCAATTCATATTCCATTGAATGATGATACAAAGCATTTTATTAACAAAGAAACAATAAGTAAAATGAAAGATGGTGTAATAATAATAAATACTGCAAGGGGACCCATAATTAAGATTGACGATTTGCTAGATGCTTTAGATAGCGGTAAGATTCGTGCTGCTGGTTTAGATGTTGTTGAAAATGAACCAATAACAGATCCTAGTAGCAGAGTATTAAATTATGAAAATTTAGTTATAACCCCTCATGCTGCATATAACTCTGTTGAGGCTTCCATAAACCAGCACACAATGGTTGCAGAGACGGCAGTTCAAGTATTGAACGGAAAAATGCCACATAATGTGGTTAATAGGAAACAGTTGTTGAACAATTGATTCTAAATAATATTATGATTAAACTGAAGTCAGTTTGATATTCAATACATGAAAAGAAAAACAGGAGTAATATAGATGAAGTATATAGCACTTGATGTAGGAAGCAGTTTTATAAAAGCAGCACTTCTTGATATGACTTCATGCAAGGTATTAGAAAAAGGGAAAATTGCAACACCAAGGAAATTGGTAAATGAGGATAAAAATATCTTTGAAATTTCAGCCAATTTGCTATTTGAAATATTTAAGGGAATAATTGATGATTATGCAAAAAAGTACAAAGAAATAGAAGGTGTTGTGTTTTCGACACAGATGCACGGATTTGTTTATACCAATCCAAACGCAAATAAACATATGGAAGATACATATATATCCTGGCAAGACAGCAGATGTCTTAATCTTATTGAGGGTGAAGAAATTAGCTATATAGACAAGCTTAAGGAGATTTTCCCCAAAAGTGAAATGGTTAACAGTGGAGTTAACATAAAGCCGTCCTTGGGTTTATGCAATTTATACACTCTTTTATACGGTAAAAATGATGAGAGTAAGTCAGGGAATCTATATACATTAGGTTCATATTTTATCAACAGACTTACAGGTAATAATATATGTCATATTACAAATGCAGCCCCTTTAGGATTAGTAGATATTGTGAATTATACTTGGGATGAAAAGTTAATAAAAAAGGCTGGTTTTACTAATATATCATTTCCTACAATTGCACAAAACGATTTTCAAATATGTGGAATATATAAATCAAATGGTCAGAGTATAAAAATATATCCTGATTTTGGTGACCATCAAGTTTCGATATTAGGAAGTATGGCAGAAAAGAATGATATAGTAATCAATATTGCTACTGCTTCACAGGTTTCTAATACATTAGACACTTTTATCCCAGGTGATTATGAAACACGACCATTTTTTGAAGGTAGGTACATGAATACAATTTCTAATATGCCTGGAGGAAGAAACTTAGATGTTTTAATCGACTTTATTAAAGATACAGTTAAACAAATTACAGGAATATCCATTGAAACTGATATTATATGGAATTCGATATTGAATAATTTTACAAATGACAACCAAGATATAAAGGTAGATACAGCTTTTTATCCGGTACCCTATAATATGAATGGCGGTAAAATAGATGGAATAAAATTCAATAATTTTTCTTTAAATAATGTTATTTCGGCAGCTTTTAATAATATGGCAGAAGTATATGATGAACATATCAAAATTTTAAGCAGGAGTAGCGGTGTTAAAATTAATAAAATTGTATGCTCTGGAGGTGTATCGTGGAAAATTCCTCAGCTTTTGGAGATAATCGGCAATAAGACAAAGTATTCTATTAATTTATCACCTTTACCTGATGAGGTGTTTTCGGGATTATTCAGAATAGCTCTTGTATGTTCTGGCATAAATACATGTTTAGATGACAATAAAGAATTGCTACTTAAATATTAAGGTAAGGTGAAATATGAGTGATTTAAAAGAAAAAATATATAATAACGAAATTGTTTTAGGCACAATGCTTTCAGAGGTATACACCCCTAATATTGTTCGTGTAATCAGATCAGGTGGATTTGAATATATTATCATTGACAGCGAACATGGCTATTTTGACTATTCTCAAATTGCTAGCATTATTTCGGTTTGCAATGGTTTCAAGATACCAATTTTAGTCAGAGTTCCAAATGGTGAAAGAGAATCAATTACCAAGGTGCTTGATATGGGCGCAGATGGTTTGTTGATTCCCATGGTTAACAGTTCTGAAGATGCAAAGAAGGTGGTACAATATAGTAAGTATACTCCTATTGGTAGGAGGGGGATTTCTACTACAAGGGCTCATACAGATTATAATCCTTCTAAGCTTACAGAATACATGGAATATGCCAATAAAAAAACCCTTATTTTAGTTCAGATTGAAACTATACAAGCTTTAGAAAATGCTGAAAGCATAATATCTGTTAACGGTATAGATGCTTTGATAGTCGGTCCTAATGATTTAGCTGCAGACATGAATAAACCAGGAGAATTTGATACCGAAGCTATGAACAATGCAATTAAAAATATTGCCAGTGTAGCAAGAAGGGCAAGAAAATTCAGCGGGATTGTTTCTTCAAGTATAGATTATTTACATTATTGTAGAGATAATGGAATGACTATATTTTGCTGTAACAGTGAAGTGGGAATGATAAAAAAGGCATCAAGACAAATTGTAAAGGATTTTTATGAAAAGTAATTATAATTAGTAGGTAATAGTTGTATAATTAAATGAAATGCAATTAAAAAATTAAGCTAAGCTCATGATCATATCTTATAACGTCAATTACCTCAATTGTCGTAAGATCAGGATCATGGGCTTATTTTTATTAGAAATACATCATATTAAAGTTTTCAAAGAACTAATATATTAGTATCAAAGAAAATATATTAAACAAGATTAGAATATGAAATATAAATATTATTTTTTATTGACCAGGCAAATAGTTCATGCTATAATTAGAAAAACTAATCTTTAAAACGGTACCGTGATGCCGTCAAGATTGCATATACGAATATGGGAATTTTTGTGTGTAAATCTTTGGCGCTCCGGTCAAGGATTTTTTTTATGGAGGTATTTATGACAACAAAAAATGAAGTATTAGGCTATTTACCGGACGAATGTCCACCTTTTGTCGGTTTGATTTTCTTTGCTTTACAACAGATAGTGGTAATGTTTCCTGCCACAGTATTAGTAGCTCTTATAACAGGTTTTCATGTTTCTACAACCATATTTGCCAGCGGTTTGGCAACATTAGGATTTATACTTATTACGGGAAGACAAATTCCCCTTTATTACGGTTCAAGCTTTTCCTATATTGCAGCAATTGCATCCATAATGAGCGCTGAAGCTTTCGCTTCATACTCTCTTAACGATAAAATATCCATTGCTCAATTTGGAATAGTTATGTCAGGTTTTGTTTCCATAATTGCAGGTTTAATAATTCAAAAATCAGGAAAAGAAAAAATAGATAAGGTCCTTCCTGCTACAGTAACTGGAAGTATTGCTATAATAATAGGTTTATCCTTGGCAGCAAATGCCATGACCAACGCTGCATCCTTTCCTGAATCTGCCGCAGCCATACCTTTCGCAGAGAGCTGGGCCTGGACAATTGCAATAATAACTTTAATATCAACAATTTTATTCTCGGTATACCTGAAAGGGAAATTAAGTCAGCTTCCTATTTTATTCGGGCTTTTAACGGGTTACATTGCAGCTTTAATAATAGGAAATATTACTGGTATTCCCTTTGTAAACTTTAATACTATAGAATCTACTAAATTCTTTAGTCTGCCTATATTTACCTTACCGAAACCATCCCTTGCTTCCTTGGTAGCTATAATGCCCATTGCCATAGCTACAATTCCGGAATCTACTGCCCACGTATATCAATTAGATATATACGTTAATGACTTGGCGAAAAAGAAAGGCGTAAATAAAAAATATGATATAGAAAATAAATTAGGTTTAAACTTAATAGGTGATGGTATAGGGGATATTATTTCCGGATTTATAGGAGGACCTGCGGGTACTAATTACGGAGAGAATATAAGTGCCATGGCAATATCAAAAAATTTCTCCGTTTACGTATTAATGTTAGCTGCAGCATTTACTATGGTAATTTCCTGTTTCACACCCTTAATTAACATAGTATATTCCATACCTACATCAGTAATAGGAGGTTTATCCATCTACCTGTTCGGAGTAATTGCCGCTCAAGGTATAACAATAATGATTGAGAAAAAGGTAGATATGTTCAGCTCAAAAAATTTAGCTGTCATAGCAGTTATATTAATTGTAGGCTTAGGGGGAAGCTTTGGATTTGAAGGAGGTATGATTCCCATGTTTGGAGTAAAAGTACCTGCCATAGCTTCAGCAGCCATAGTAGGAATTCTTTTAAATTTAGTATTGTCTATAGGTGAAAAATAGAAAGATATACCTCCAAGACAGAACAAGACTGATCTGTTTTGGAGGTTTTATTATGTCAACAAGATTCTCGGGGACCAACAACAAATCAACTATTATTTACATTATATTTTTCAACAAATTTTTCCTTTACAAATATAATTGCTTATAGTATAATCTTTGTACCCTTAAACGTTTGCAGAATAAAAACAATGTGAAAACGATAACAAACTAAATTTAATTAAGGAGGTGAGGTAAAACATATTATAAAACAAACAAGGGTGTATAGTATTCTTCAGTCATAGCATTTTTATTTTTGCATACTATTTGAATATAAAGAAGGGAAGGTGTATTATGGAACAAGAAAAAAGAGGTCAATGGACCAGTAATTTTGGTTTCTTAATGGCAGCTATAGGCTCGGCTGTAGGATTAGGAAATATTTGGGGATTCCCATACAAGATGGGAGCAAATGGCGGATTTATATTTCTTATAATTTACTTGGCTATGGTATCTTTTGTTGGTATTGCCACCATGTTAGGTGAATTAACACTTGGTCGTAAGTATGGAATGGGTGTTATTGGTACTTACAGGAAAATAAGTGAAAAGTACACATGGATAGGCTGGTTAGGTTGGTTTTCAGGATTTTTGATACTATCATTTTATAGTGTGCTAGGTGGTTTTACTTTAAGGTATTTCATTGGATTCTTATTGGAGTTATTTAGCTCAGGTGCTGGCTTCGGAGGAGCTGACAGCGGTGCATTCTTTGGTGGTTTTATCTTAAATGCCCCTATGAGTATTTTATTCCATGCTCTTTTCATGGCAACTACAGTATATATAGTAATGGGTGGAATTTCAGGCGGTATTGAAAAATTTTCAGCTATTGCTATGCCTACACTCTTTGTAATGCTTGTAATTGTAGTAATTCGAAGTATTACCTTAGAAGGTTCTTTTGTAGGTCTTGAATTTATGTTCAAACCGGACTTTGAGTCTTTGAAGGAAATTGGTCTTATGAGGGTGCTTAAAACTGCAGCAGGGCAAATGTTCTTCTCACTCTCTCTTGGTATGGGTTGTATGATTACTTACGGCTCCTATCTCAGTAAAAAGGAAAATTTAGAGTGGAATGCTACGCTTATTCCAATAGCAGATACAGCAATTGCTACCTTATCAGCATTAGCAGTACTACCTGCAGTAGGTGCTTTTATATACCAGGGAGTTGAAGGTGTTTCTTTTGGTGCAGGACCAGGACTCTTATTCGTTACCCTTCATCGTGTATTTAGTGTAGGTATGGGAGGAGCCATGGGTAATTTCTTTGGTGCATTTTTCTATTTCTTAGTGTTTATTGCTGCAGTTACATCTTCAATATCTCTCTTGGAAGTTTGTACCGCATACCTTATTGACAGACGAGTAGAAAAGGGCTTAGAGCCAAATCGTAAAAAAATTACCCTTATTATGGGAACAGTAATTTTCTTCCTAGGATTCCCTGTAGCTATGGACGGACTTGGTGCAGGTAAAGCAGGAGGAGCATTGATAGATATTCCTGCAACTATATTTGGCATGCAAGAAGTAAGAGTTGCATTTGATTGCTGGCTTGACTTCTATGATATGATAGCTGAAGGTGTATTCATGCCTCTAGGTGCCATGTTGATGTCCATAATAATCGGCTGGAAACTTAAGACCACAATTATAAAAGATGAGGTTGAAGAATCTCCAGGTATTAAGATGAAAGCATATAATTTCTGGGACATTTGTTTTAAATATATCGTTCCAGTTGCAATGTTCTTCGTATTGTTAGGTCAGTTAGACGACTTCTTTGGATTAGGAATTTTCTAAATAATATTTACCAAAAAAGAGCGCTGTGGCGCTCTTTTTTACCCTTTTAGTGTTTTTTTCATCAGGTCTTTTCCAATGATGGTGTTAGGAAAAATATTGGTTGCAAATTCTAAATATTCCGAAGGAGCTGGCATGGAAGGACTGAAATGAGTAAGCCACAATTCTTTTACATTCGAATTTAGCGCAATAGTTGCAGCTTCTGAAAAAATCATGTGCATCTTCTCAACAGCACCTGGTAGCAATTCTGTATCTCCGTACATTCCTTCGCAAATAAACAAATCAGAATCCTTAACAATTTCATTAATTGCTTTTACTGGTCGTGTATCCGTTACATAGGAAACTTTAATAGGTTTTCTAGGACTTCCCAAAACCATTTCCGGTTTAATTGTTCTGTTATCCACCACAACTTCTTCGCCATTGTGGAGGATTCTCCAAAACTTTACAGGAATATTTAATTTCTTAGCTTCCTCTGGTTTAAAGCGGGGCTTTAAATGAAGTTCAAAGCTGTAACCTAAACAATTTATATGATGTTTCAAGGGTATTGAAGTAATTTTTAAACCTATCTGTTCAAACTCCTGGGGTTTGCTGTCATGAAGCTCCCAAATTCTTACCTCATAGGGGAGAAAACCGCAAACCATCAATAAGGAGTTTAATATATTTGTACTTCCCCTGGGGGCTATAATATTTATTGGTTCTGTTCTGCCGCTGTTAGCAATTGTAAGTAAAAGTCCCGGCAACCCCGTAACATGGTCTGCATGACAGTGAGTTATTAAAATTATATCTATTTTGACCATACTTAGCTTACCCTTGTGAAGGGATACTTGAGTACCTTCACCGCAGTCTATAAGAATTCCTCTACCGTTATATTCAATATGGCATGAAGCTAAGTACCTGTTAGGTAAAGGAACCATACCTCCGGTACCTACTAGGGTTACGTTTATCATTTTATCACCTTTTTCTGTGAAGTAATTCCATTATACCTTTACTTAAGGAATTTTACAATAATTAAGTAATAAATAACATTAGGATACATATTATTACAGATATTATGCCCTGAATAAATTTATAAAAAATATAATTACCAACTTCCAAGTCAAAATCATTTATTACGGCCATAGTTTGGAAAACTATTGATAGACCTGAAAAACTAATAAGAAAATTAATTATAATTAATTTTACCTGAAGAGGAATTGGGGAAGCAGCAGCTAAGCTGCAACCGTTGGCTATTTCTAGTACTCCCACCGTGAGGGAATGAAGAATGTGACTTAAGCCGGGAGTGAGAGAAAAGTATTCTGAAATAGCAATGAGGCTACTGTTAAAAAAGTTTGATATAACGGAAAAGATAACTATTACTCCTCCAACGGACAAAATGGAAGTAACAGATTTATATATTGAAGAATTAAAAGCTTGGTAAAATGATATATTTTTAATGCCTTCAACATCTTTATTAGAGGCGTTTCTGTTATTCTTTAAAAGGGCTCCTACAAGGATGGCGCTTAGCAAATGGGGGACTGCTATGTACATGGATAAGTTTATATTTCCCAACATAGAATAGGAAACAGCTCCTCCAATAAACTGAAAACTACAGTTATTGGTAAAAGCAACCAAGGAATTGGCTTCCCTGTTGTTAATCCTTTTGTAGGAAGCCATGGAATTAACCGTCATGGCTCCGGAAGGATAGCCTGCTACAAAACTTATAAAGTAGGGGATAAGGGCATACTTACTGTTAAATATGCGCCGGGATATAAAGGATAACTTCTCAGACAGTCTGTACAAAAAATTATATTGAAGCAATATATTTGATAAAATAGACATGGGAAGAAGGTAGGGTACCATGTTGTAAGCCCATATTTTAACTCCTTTAAATACACCTTCTGATACAATATCCGGCTTCATAATAAACAGTAATATTAATAAAAAGACAGTCATGGGAACAAAATTTCTTTTAAACATAAAAACACCCCCTCTTTATTTTATTGTCCAAGGGTGTTTTATATGCTATAAATATAATAATTAGGACTGTGTCTTTACATATACTGCGTTTTCTGTATATTCACTATTTATTTTCCTGTTTTCTAATGGAAGATAGTAAATATCAGAAGCTCTTTTAGTAAGAGTAAAAACCGGTAACTTTTCAGGCATTAAACTATACTTTTTGTAGTCAGAGTATCTGTTTATAATCTTCGTTCCCTTCTGACTTGCATGTTTAATAATTTTTCTTCCAGTATCGTTAAAGGCCAATACTTTTACATAGTCTGCAGGGGTTGATAAAATTTCTTTTACATCAGATTTATTAATAGTAAGCAAAATATTTAAAAGACATCTTCTAAGTTTTGAATAGGGGTATCTCTTTGATTTAAGAGACATAATGAAGTCATTAACATTACTATATTTAAAAACATTAGCCAATATTTTATTTTCCAGTCCCTCTTTTACTTCGTATATTTCGCCTAAGTTATTTCCCAAATCAATTATTTTGTAGTATAAATAATCAATATAATTGTCCAAAGTATTAAACTTCTTATGTTCTTTTTTAAATTCCTCAATGGATTTCAAACTTTTTTCCGTAAGTTTGAGATCTTCATAATTTCCTTCCAAAATATGCTTTCTTATGGCAGTGGCACTGTGAAAATCTCCTGAAATTTCAGTATCATTGTATTTCATTCCCAAACGTTTTACCGGGTAGTAATGTAGGTTTAAATTTAATTTCATTGCACTTTTAATATATTCTATCCCTAACACATTATTAGGGGAGAATACTGTTTCCTCATGATCTATTAAAAGTCCAAGGGCATTGGACAGGGCTTTTCCATAAGAAATACCTTTTTTTATTTCTTTTTTAACCAGATTGTTAAATTCAGGCAGTAGCTGAACAGCGGCAATTTTTTTAAGGATTTCTATATTTTCGTTTTCACAGCCGAAGCTGAGGGAGCTAATATGTAGTTTACTAAGTTCCCTTATAGCTGCAAAACTAAACAGTTCAGCATTTTGACAGGAAAATGGCATGGGAAGTTCAATTACAATATCTGCCCCTCCAAGTATGGCACATTCTGCCCGTTTAAATTTATCTATTATTGCAGGCTCCCCTCGCTGAACGTAATTTCCGCTCATTACAACTGCTATACCATCACATCCGGATAATTCCCTTGCCTTTTTAAGCTGATACTCATGCCCTGCGTGAAAAGGATTATATTCCGCCACAACACCAGTTATTTTCATAATAGTATCCTTTACAATATATTTACTTACATCTTAATTATAAATAATAAACTTGTCAAGCAAACCATAAACCACAAACTATAGGATATGATTCTTGTCGGTCAATTAGATGTCCCAAAGGATAAGGTTCTTCAAGAAAAATCTTTGATTTTTGCAATATTAGTGTTATAATACTTCTGTTAATGTTAGTTAATTAGTAAACGGTGGAAAAAATGAGTATAACATTTATAATTGGTGGTGCAAGAAGTGGCAAAAGCACCTTTGCAGAACTGAAGGCAAAAGAATATTCAGAAAAAGTATTGTACTTGGCTACGGCAGTAGTAACAGACCAAGCTATGGCTGACAGGGTGAAGAAACATAGAGAGCAAAGACCTGCCTCCTGGCATACCTTAGAAATGTATTCTGATTTTAGAACTCTTGTTGGGAAAAAAGAATTTATTAATTCCGAAGCAATACTTTTAGACTGTATTACTACCATGATTGGTAATTTCATGGTGGACAGCAAAATGAATTTTGACACTTGCAGTGTGGAAGAGGTTAATTTGCTGGAGGAGAAAATAACCCGTGAGGTTATGGAACTAATAAATGTTTGTAATGAAAACAATAAAAAGCTAATAATAGTATCTAATGAAACAGGTATGGGTGTAGTACCTCCTTACTACATGGGTAATTATTTCAGGGATATAAGCGGAAGAATTAATAATAAAATCGGACAAAAATCTGATTATATGTACTTTATTTTTTCTGGAATACCTGTTAAGTTGAAGCACAAAGGGGAAATGATAAAATGGCCTCAGGATTTTTAACCCTTATTTCATTTTTCACTCGTATACCTGTAGGGAAAAAAATTGAATATAGAGAAGAAAATTTTATAAAAGC
>DURT01000059.1 GCA_012843025.1 Tissierellia bacterium
AAGGATCCATGGATCCTTAGGATATATGAGTCCAATAGAATTTAGAAATGAAGCGAATCTAGAAATGGCAGCATAAATGATATATTTATGGGTAAATTTTTGTTCGGAATAAATTTGTTCAAAAAAGGGTTGCCTTTCCACCCCAATATTAAACAGTATTAAATATTGAATAAAAATTTTTATAATGCTATACTATCTAAAGTACAAGAAGGAGAGTACGAAAATGGTATTTAAAAATATATTTGCCGAATGTAAGGGACTGGAAAATATAAGAATCGAAAAAATTGAAATAATCAAAAATGAAAATAAAGTTGTGTTTCATGGAGCAAGTGAAAATATTATAGATTTCTACAATATTGAATTTGCTGAAGAAAAAATAAATAACTATTATGATAATGCTGTTAATATAAAGTTGGAATTAAAATATAATCTTAAGACTGTAGATACAGACAAAATTATTAATAATATTTACTACCTTATCGAAAATAGTTCAAATATACTTTCAAAAGGTAAAGACAATATATGGATTCAATTTAAAGATAATAGTTTCATACTTACCCTTAAGAACAAACTTCTGATAAACGAAATTAAAAATATAAATTTAGAAAGAAAAATAAAAAAGATTTTAGATAATTATAATTGCTCTTATAATATAAAATTTATTTATCAAGAAGCAGAAGATGAAGCTGCACTTACTGCACAACAAATTTTTGATGAAGAATTAAAAAAGAACATGGAGTTAATTAAGAATAATAATGTTACCGGGAAGAAGGTTCAAAATACATACGAAAAGGGAAATAACTTTAGAAGAAGAAACGGAAGAAATACTACTGTGGATTTCAATATACCTGTATCTAAGATTTCAGAAATAACTATTGATTCAGGAAACGTCAATATAAAAGGAAAAATAATAAGCCTAGAAAAGAAAGAGTTAAAAACAGGTACCTTGTTGATGGTTGTAAATGTAACGGACTTGACAGATACAGTTACATGCAAATATTTCTGCCCTAAAGATTTTAATGGTGATGGTATAGAAAAAGGTAAATATATTCAGATAATAGGGAATACACAATATGATGAATATGAAAGACAATTGGTAATTAGAGTTCAAGGGATGCAATTAATAGAAGAAGAATTTAAGAGAATGGATAATGCGCCTGAAAAAAGAGTTGAACTCCACCTTCATACTGGTATGAGCTCCATGGATGGTATAAACAATTTTAAAGAATATGCCAAAAAAGCCAAGCTTTGGGGGCACAAGGGAATCGCTATAACAGACCATGGAGTAGTTCAGGGATTTCCCGAAGCAATGGAATGTGCCGATGAGAACTTTAAAATTATTTACGGAATGGAAGGTTACTTAATTAATGACAATGTAAAAATAGTAAATAATTGTAAAAATATAGATATTGATTCCCAGTTTGTTGTATTCGATGTTGAAACTACAGGTTTGAATCCTAAAAAGGATGATATAATTGAGATAGGAGCTGTTAAAATAATAAATGGTAGGATTGTTGACAGTTTCTCCACCTTTGTTCAAATAGACAGAAGTTTGCCAGCAAAAATTATTGAGCTTACTTCCATTACTGATGATATGTTACAGGGACAGCCAGATATTGATACAGCCCTTAATTCTTTTATGGAATTTACAAAAGACAGTGTTCTTGTAGCTCATAATGCAACATTTGACGTTAACTTTATTAAGAATAAATTAGAGGAAAAATATAATCCTGCAGTTGTAGATACTTTAGAACTATCAAAGGCATTAATAAAAGATGTAAAAAATTATAGATTGAATACTTTAACTAAGAAATTAGGTATTACCCTGTTAAATCATCATAGAGCGGTAGATGATGCTAATGCTACAGGACAACTTTTTATAAGTTTACTTAATATTCTGAAGGACAGAGGTATATATGAAATAGATAATCTTAATGAAACTTTAAGGCAGGATATGGATATGGTGAGGCAAAATTCATACCATATAAATATTCTTGTAAAAAACCAAACAGGCTTAAAAAATTTATATAAATTAGTTTCCGATTCTCATATAAATAACTTTTATAAAAAGCCTCTTTTGCTAAAATCCAAACTAAGTGAACTAAGAGAAGGGCTAATATTGGGAACTGCCTGTGAAGGGGGAGAGCTTTACAGGGCAATTCTTAATGGTTTCAGTGAAGAGGAAGTTGAAGAAATAGCCTCCTACTACGACTTTTTGGAAATACAGCCTTTGGAAAATAATATGTTTTTAGTGAATAACGAAAGGGTAAGTAGTGTTGAAGATTTAAAGGATATTAACAGAACAATAGTAAAGTTAGGAGAAAAATTAAATAAACTTGTAATAGCTACAGGTGATGTCCACTTCTTGGAAGAGGAAGATGAAGTATACAGAAGAATTCTAATGTCTGGACAAGGATATGAAGATGCAGAGAACCAGGCTCCATTATATCTTAAAACAACAGAAGAGATGTTGGAAGATTTTAAGTACTTAGGTGAAGAAAAAGCTTTTGAAGTTGTTGTAAAAAACACTAATATAATTGCCGATTCTGTAGAAACGGTTCTTCCCATACCTAAGGGGACCTTTCCTCCCATTATTGAAGGTTCTGACGAAGAACTCAGGAATATTTGTTATGGAAATGCAAAGAGAATTTATGGAGACCCTCTGCCAGAAATAGTGGAACAAAGGTTGGAAAGAGAGTTAAATTCCATTATAGGCAACGGTTATTCAGTAATGTATATTATAGCCCAGAAATTAGTTAAGAAATCTAACGAAGATGGGTACGTTGTAGGTTCAAGGGGTTCCGTAGGTTCATCTTTTGCAGCAACCATGGCTGGTATTACGGAGGTAAATCCTTTAATACCTCATTATGTTTGTCCTAATTGTCAATTTTCTCATTTCATTGAAGATGGCAGTTACGACTCGGGCTACGATCTTCCCAACAAAGATTGCCCAAAATGCGGAACTTTGTTAAATAAAGACGGACATAACATCCCCTTTGAAGTATTTTTAGGATTTGATGGAGATAAAGAACCGGATATTGATTTAAATTTCGCGGGAGAAGAACAGGCCATATGTATGAAGTACGCAGAAGACTTGTTCGGAAAAGGAAAAGTTTTTAGGGCAGGTACCATAGGAACAATTGCTGATAAAACAGCCTACGGTTTTGTGAAAAACTATTTTGAAGAAAGAGGAATTACTAAAAGAAGAGCTGAAATTGACAGACTTATCCAAGGGTGCTTAGGTGTTAAACGAACTTCAGGTCAGCATCCCGGCGGAATTATGATAGTGCCGGCAGATAAGGATATTCATGATTTTACACCGGTGCAATATCCTGCCAACAATGAAAAATCCGGAACTATTACAACACATTTTGATTACCACTCAATTTCCGGACGTATACTTAAGCTTGACCTCCTGGGACATGATACTCCCAGTATAATACGTATGTTGGAAGATTTAACCGGTGTCCACAGCAGTGAAATCCCTACTGACGATCCAGAAACTATGAAAATTTTCAACAGTCCTGAAGTATTTGGAATTACATTAGATGAAATAAACTGTCATACAGGTACTTTAGCAATTCCTGAATTTGGTACGCCTTTTGTAAGACAAATGATAATGGATACTAAACCTAAGACTTTTTCTGACTTAGTACGAATAAGTGGGCTTTCTCACGGAACAGATGTATGGATAAACAATGCCCAGGAAGTAATCAGGGAGGGACATGCTGAAATAAGTGGAGTAATTTCCACCCGTGACGATATAATGACATACCTAATACAAATGGGAGTAGCAAAGAAGACAGCCTTTGATATAATGGAGAGAGTTCGTAAAGGTAAGGGACTTAGGGATGAAGATGTGGAAGCAATGAAAGAAAAAAATGTACCTCAATGGTACATAGATTCCTGTAATAAAATAAAATATATGTTCCCCAAAGCCCATGCCGTCGCCTATGTTACCATGTCAGTAAAAATTGCCTATTTTAAAGTTCATTACCCAGAAGCTTTTTATGCTGCATATTTTACTACTAAGGTAGAGGATTTTGATGCAGATATAATAACAAAGGGGCAAAACAACATACTAAGTACTATCAATGCCCTGGAAGAAAAGGGAAATGAAAAGACAGCCAAAGAAAAAAATCTAATAACGGTTTTAGAAGTTGCCTATGAAATGTATAAGAGAGGTTACAAGTTTACAAAGGTTGATTTATACAAATCCGATGACCGTAAATTCTTACTGTCAGAAGAGGGAATAATTCCTCCTCTTATGGGTTTACCGGGACTTGGTGCCAATGCTGCTGCAAATATAAAAGCTGAACGGGAAATGGGGGACTTTATTTCTGTTGAAGACCTTGTAAAAAGGACAAAGATATCAAAGACTGTAGTCGAAGTAATGGAAAAACACGGCTGTCTGAAAGATATGGACAAAACAAACCAACTATCTTTATTTAATGTTTAGTTATTACTGTACTTAAGGTTCCTTAAAATTTTGTTAGAATATTGGGCAAATTTTTAATTTATTGTTTGATTTTTCATAAAAATTGTGATATACTATGTAAAAGACGAATTTTGACGGAAGAGTGGGATGTCCCACTCTTTCTAATTGTGTATGACACTGCGTTATTACCCATGTTAAAGTTAGCAAGATACTCCATAGGAAACAAAAATGAACACTAGAACAAAAAGGAGAGGGAATATGAGAAAAAAAGATATTATATCATCGGTAAAGAAGATGACTGAAGAAATAATAAAAGATACAGATATAGGGTTATTCGATATTGAATATGTAAAAGAGGGGCCTTTTAAGTATTTAAGAGTATACATAGATAAAACAGATGGAATAACTGTTGATGAATGTGCTGAAGTAAGCAGAGCCTTAAGCAAAAAGCTTGATGATGTCGACTTAATAAAAGAACAATACTTCCTTGAAGTATCATCGCCAGGTGTTGAACGACCTTTCAAAAAGGAAGAGGATTTTATTAAAAATATAGGTGAAATTGTAGAAATTAAATTTTATAAAGCCATTAATGGCAAAAAATCTCTGCAAGGTATTTTAGAGGAAAAGAAAGAAGACACTGTTACAATTAAAACAGGTGATGAATTATTGGAAATACAACTAAAAGATATATCAAAAATTAATAGAGTATTAGAGGATTTTTAATGGAGGTCAATGAATGAACAAGGATATTTTAAATGCGTTATGGGAGCTGGAGAAAGAAAAGGGTATACCCAAAGACGTAGTTTTAGATGCAATTAAATCTGCCTTGGAAACAGGATATAAGAAAAATTTCAGTAAAGCAACAAATTTCTCTGTTGATATAGATAATGTAACTGGAGAATACAAACTTTATCAGAATAAAACCGTAGTTGAGAATGTTGAAAACAAAAATTTAGAAATTTCACAAGAAGAAGCTAAATTTATTGATCCAAAATTACAATTGGGGGATATAGTTAAAATAGAAATTAAACCTAAGAAAGATTTTGGTCGAATTGCAGCTCAAACAGCCAGACAGGTAATCCTTCAAAAAATCCGTGAGGCAGAAAGAGAATCCATATTCAGTGAATTTTATGGAAGAGAATCTGATATTGTGACCGGAATAGTTCAAAGAGAAAATAAGGGTAATATTTTTGTAGACTTAGGTAAAATTGAGGGTATACTTACAGTGAATGAGCAAATACCAGGAGAAACCTATAAACCTGGGGAAAGAATTAAAACAGTCATACTTGAAGTTAAAAACACAGGGAAAGGTGCTAATATATTACTTTCAAGAAGTCATCCTGACTTGGTTAAAAGATTGTTCGAATTGGAAGTTCCTGAAATTCATGATGGTATTATAGAAATATATTCCATAGCCCGAGAGGCAGGTTCCAGGACTAAAATTGCGGTCTTCTCCCATGACCCCAACGTAGAACCTATTGGATCCTGTGTAGGAAATAAGGGTATAAGGGTTAAAAATATAATCGATGAAATCAATCAGGAAAAAATTGATATTATTATATATGACAAGGATCCGGAAAAGTTTATTGCTAACAGTTTAGGTCCTGCAAAAATCATAAAAGTTACTGCAAATGAAAAAGAAAAAACAGCAGTGGCTGTGGTACCGGATAATCAGCTGTCCTTGGCGATAGGCAAGGAAGGACAAAATGTCAGACTTGCTGCAAAGCTAACAGGTTGGAAAATTGATATAATAAGTGAAAGTCAATATATGGAACAATCTGAGGAGGAAGTATGAAAATTCGAAAAATACCCATGAGAAAATGTATAGGATGTATGGAAAGCTTTCCCAAAAAAGAATTGTGTAGAATAGTTAAAAACAAGGAAAATGAAATTTTTTTCGATCCTACAGGCAAGAAAAACGGAAGAGGCACCTATATTTGTAAAAAATCCGACTGCTTTGAGAAAGCAATTAAGTCAAAGCGTCTGTCAAAATCCTTGGAAACAGAGATACCAGAAGAAGTATACAATGCTATAAAAGCTGAAATTGAAAAATATGAATAAAATATATTCCATGTTAGGTATTGGTAGAAAAGGCGGAAATATTACAATAGGTTTTGATGCAGCAGTTTCGGATTTGGAAAAAAATAAAAGTTACTTAGTTATAATAGCTTCTGATGCTTCAGAAAAAACAAAGAAAAATATCCGCTATTATTGCGAAAGATATAATTGTGAATATATTGAATACGGAGAAAAAGAAATTTTAGGTAGGAGCCTCGGACGAAAGGTGGTGAGTGTCCTGTCTATTAGGGATAAGAATATAGCAAAATATATATTAAATAATGTATAACAGGAGGTGGCTGCATGAGAATATATGAACTTGCAAAAGAATTGGAAATGAATAGCAAAGAACTTATTGTACTGGTTGAACAAGAGTTAGGAATAAAGGTAAAAAACCATATGAGTTCTCTGACAGATTTAGAAGTAATAAGATTTAAAAAAGCTTTAAGTTTAATTAACAACAGCAAAAAAACAAAGTCAACTAAAAGTACCAAAAAAGTAATTATAGATGATGAACCATTAGTTGATGATAAAATAGACTTAAATCAGGCAAAACTCAAGAAGGTGGACAAAAAACTTATTTCATCCACTAAAAAGAACAACAAACGAAAGTCTACGGCTGCAAAGTCTCAGCAAACAGATGAAGTAAAGAAGGAACCTAAGCAAAATCCGCAAAAAGGTAAACAAAAACAAAAGATGCCTGCCCAGCAAAGAGAGCAAACGGAACAAAAGAATCAACAAAATAAGGTTAAAACCATCAGTATTGAAGAACCTATTATAGTAAGAGAATTTGCCGAAAAAATAGGTGTTTCTGTTAATACGGTTATTTCTAAACTTATATTACTTGGCGTTATGGCTAATATGAATCAGGAAATAGATTTTGACACGGCATCAATCATCGCGGAAGAATTAGGGGTAGAAATTAAAAAAGTAAAAGTGGTTGATGAACTACAGGAATTAGAAGAATCATTGTTTAAAGACGATGAAGACGATGAAAAGGATCTGCTACCCAGACCTCCAATTGTAACAGTAATGGGTCACGTTGACCATGGTAAGACTTCACTTTTAGATGCAATTAGAGATACTTCTGTTACAGCTAGCGAAGCAGGAGGAATAACTCAGCACATAGGTGCTTCCCAGGTAGAGATCAACGGAAAGAAAATTACCTTTTTAGATACACCTGGACACGAAGCATTTACTGCCATGAGGGCTCGTGGTGCAAAAGTTACAGATATAGCAATAATAGTTGTTGCAGCTGATGATGGAGTAATGCCTCAGACTGTTGAAGCAATAAACCACTCGAAGGCAGCCGATGTACCCATAATTGTTGCTGTAAATAAAATAGATAAGCCTACTGCCAATCCAGACAGAGTAAAACAAGAACTTGCAGAACTTGGAATACTGCCTGAGGAATGGGGTGGGGATACTATATTTGTGCCTGTTTCAGCAAAACAACGAACAGGTATAGAAGACTTATTGGAAATGATATTATTAGTAGCGGAAGTTCAGGAATTAAAAGCTAATCCTAACAGAAAAGCAAAAGGAACTATTATTGAGGCCAAATTAGATAAGAAAAGAGGCCCTGTAGCAACTGTACTAGTAGAAAAAGGAACTTTGAATAAAGGGGACTACGTATTAGTAGGATGTGCTCATGGAAAAGTTAGGGCTATGTTTAATTCAAAAGGTAAAAGAATCAATCAGGCAGGTCCTTCCGTTCCCGTTGAAATTTTAGGTTTGTCGGAAACACCTCAAGCAGGGGATATATTAGTAGTAATGGAAAATGAAAAAGATGCTAAAAATATTGCTGAAAAGCGAAAAGATAAGAAACATATGGAAAGTATAAATGTTTCATCAAAAGTATCTTTGGATGACCTATATGACAGAATTCAAAAAGGGGAAGTAAAAGATCTTAATGTAATAATTAAAGCTGATGTAAGTGGTTCTGTAGAAGCAGTTAAACAATCATTGCAAAAGTTAAGTATGGAAGAAGTGAAGGTAAATCCTATTCATGGTGGTGTAGGGGGAATTAATGAAAATGATATAATGCTTGCATCTGCATCAAATGCAATTGTAATAGGTTTCAACGTAAGACCTTCAGTAGCCGCCTTAGAACTTGCAAAGCAGGAGAACGTGGATGTACGAACTTACAACATAATATATACAGCAATAGAAGACATTAAGTCTGCAGTAAAGGGAATGTTAGCCCCTGTATATAAAGAAGTTATTATGGGAAGAGCCGAAGTAAGAAAAACCTTCAAAGTTCCAAATGTAGGAGTTGTAGCTGGAGTCTATGTAACCAGCGGAAAAATAACAAGAAAATCCAAAATAAGATTACTACGAAATGATGTAATTATTCACGAAGGACAAATATCATCACTTAGGAGATTCAAAGATGATGTGTCAGAAATTAATACCGGATATGAAGGTGGAATTGGTATAGAAAAATACAATGACATAAAAGAAGGAGATTTATTAGAAGCCTATATATTGGAAGAAGTAGAAAGATAGAAAGAGGGTATAACAATGGCAAAGAGAAGAAACAGCAGACTGTCAGTAGAAATGAAAAGAGTTATATCTGAAATAATCAGAAATGATGTAAAAGACCCGAGAATATCAGATCTTATGAGCATAACAGATGTTCATGTTACAGAAGATTTAAAATATGCGAAAGTTTATGTATCAACTTACGGAGATATTGAACCAACTTTAATTGCCCTTGAAAGTGCCAAGGGATTTATAAAAAAGGAAATAGGTAAAAGAACTAAAATTAGGCTTATTCCTGAACTTATTTTTATAAAAGATGATTCCATTGAAAAAGGTATATATATGAGCAGCCTTATAGACAAGGTTATTAAAGAGGATCAAAAAAATATCGCTAATGAGGGTAATCAGTCTGATGAATAATGATATAAAAGAGGTATTCAATCTAATAAATTATTCTAAGAAAATCTGTATCGCAGGCCATAAGGCACCGGATGGAGACTGTATAGGGTCTGTAATGGCCCTATACTGCTTCCTTAAAGATAGGAATAAAGATATTACTGTTTTGTTAGATGGTGAAATTCCTTTCAATTTTAAATCTTTTGTAGATGAAGAAATTATTGCGAAAGACTATCATAAGGAAGAATTTGACCTTATGTTCGTTTTGGACTGCAGCGACAGCGGAAGGTTAGGGGAATATGAACCTGCTTTAAAACACTCCAAGAAAACAGTAGTAATAGACCATCACAAGACCAACTGTGGATTCGGGGACATAAGTATTATTGATCCTGAAATGAGCTCTACTGGAGAATTGTTGTATGATGTACTGAAAACTTACGGAAGTATATCCAAAGAAATTGCAACCTACATATATATTGCAATTTTAACAGATACAGGTAAATTCAGCTATTCTAATGTTAGCAGTAGCACTCACAGAAAAGTTGCAGAACTTATTGACCTTGGAGTAGATGTAGCTGAAGTTAATAACCTAGTCTATAACTCAAAACCCGCTAATGTAGTAAGGGCTTTCATTGATTGTGTTAATGGAATTGAGCTTTATCACGATAATAAATTTGTAATAACAGCAATTACCAAAAATATATTGGAAAAAAACCATGCAAAAATGTCCGATGTTGATGGTATAGTTGAATTTTTAAGAGAAATTAACGAAGTGGAAGTTTCTTGTGTGTTGAAGGAATGGGAAGATCATACAAAGGTTAGCTTAAGATCAAAAAACAATGTGGATGTTTCGGTTGTTTCCGCTAAATATGGTGGCGGTGGCCATGCTAAAGCTGCAGGTTTTGAAATTAAAGATACTATAGAAAATACGAAAAAATTATTAATAGAAGAATTTAAAGAGTATTGGGTAAAATGATAGGAATACTAAATATATTAAAACCTACAGGAATGACATCACATGATGTGGTAAATTTTGTTAGAAGAACTTTAAATATTAAGAAAGTAGGCCATGCAGGTACTCTTGATCCCAACGTTGCCGGCGTGTTAATAATTTGTGTGGGCAAGGCAACAAAATTAAGTGAATATATAATGGAAGGGGATAAAGAGTATGTATGTGAACTAATATTAGGGAAAAGTACAGATACTCAGGACAGTTACGGCAATATCACAAACGAAGCTTCTGAATTTAACGTAACTGTTAACCGATTAAAGGATGTTTTAAATGAATTTACGGGAGAACAACTACAGATTCCCCCAGCTTATTCAGCAGTAAAATTCAAGGGAAAAAAACTATATGAATATGCAAGAGAAAATATAGTTGTTGATAAAAAGGCCAGGAAAATAAATATTAAAGAAATTAAGCTGCTGAAATTTGACGGAGAGAGAGCTCTTTTAAAAGTAGTATGCAGCAAGGGTACATATATGAGGACCCTTTGCCATGATATAGGAATGACATTAGGTACTTACGGACACATGGGAATTTTAGTAAGGACCCAGTCAAAAGGTTTACATATAAATAATTCTGTAACCTTAAATACTTTACAGTTTTTATATGATAACAATCGAATAAGAGAATGCTTGATTCCCGTTGAGGATGTATACAAATTAGAGAAAATATACATTGATGAAAAACATTACAAGAGATTAATTTCTGGGAACAGTGTTTATGGTAAAATAAATACAGATAAGGATTTTTACGTATATTGCAGAGATACTCTTATCGGTATAGGAAAAAAAGTTGATGAAAACACAATTAAAATAAGCAAAATGCTATTGTAGTTAGGTGGGACATATGAAAAAAGCAAAAGGTTCATGTATTGCTATTGGCAACTTTGACGGCATACATGTAGGACATGATATACTTATTAGAAGAATGATTGACCTTAGCAATGAAAATAATCTGGAAAGTATAATAATAACCTTTGAATATGTAAAGAATGATCTTAGAAAGTCATCAATGAATATGAAGTATATTAACAGTACAAATACAAAATTACAAATATTGAAATCCTATAATGTAGACAAAGTTGTAAAAATAGAACTTAACGAAGAAATTTCAAGGTATTCACCGGAACAGTTCATTAAATTATTAGTCAGCCAGTACAATGCTAAAAATATTGTAGTAGGATATAATTTTACTTTCGGATATAAAGCTAAGGGAAATATTGATACATTAAAAGATTTTCAGGAAGAGTATAATTACAAAGTGGAAGAAATTCCGCCTGTTAAGTATAACGGCATTGCCATTAGCTCCACCTTAGTGCGAAAATTGCTTCTTGAAGGTAAAATTCGCGAGGCTAACAAGCTTTTGTTGAATAAGTACACCTTGTTTCACGAAGAATTATATATTGATTATGATAAAAATATTGGTTTTGTAGATAATAAAAGCAGTATATTGGTGCCTCCCGATGGCAAGTACCTAGTAAGAGCAGGGACAAAAGAACTTATTCTAACTATAGTATCTAAAAATAAGGGAGCAGTTTTAACTTTTGATAAAAAGTTAGAAGAAAAAATAGATATTGTTTTTATAGATAAAGCTTCTTAATTAAAATGAAGGTAAAAATTTAAAAATTTTGTTTACAAATTTATAGTAATATGATAGAATTTAGTGATTCCATAGACTAAGCTTAACGACTCCTCAACGTTTTGCTTGGATTATGGTGAAATAATTAATTGGAGGGTAAAATGGATAAAGAACTAAAAACGAAAATTATTGAGCAGTACAGAATCAATGAAAAGGACACTGGTTCACCAGAAGTTCAGATAGCACTGCTAACTTACAGAATCAACAATCTTACTGAACATTTAAAAAACAACAAAAAGGATCATCATTCAAGAAGAGGGCTTCTCCAAATGGTTGGAAAAAGAAGAGGTTTTCTGAACTACTTAAAAGAAACTGACATCGAACGTTACAGAAACATCGTTGCAAAACTAGGATTAAGAAGATAAGAAGCGGGGGAACCCCGCTTTATATTTTACTTATGTCCTTAATCTAGATAACAGGAGGTAAAATGGAAGAAAGAGTTTTTAAATATGAACTTGCCGGTAGAGAATTAACGGTAACAACTGGCAAAATAGCAGAACTTACTAATGGTTCTTGTATAGTTAGGTATGGAGATACCGTAATAATGGCCAATGTGGCTGCATCTAAAGAACCCAGAGAGGGTATTGACTTTTTCCCTTTAAGTGTGGATTTTGAGGAAAAATTATACTCTGTAGGAAAAATACCCGGCGGCTTCATTAAAAGGGAAGGAAAACCTGGAGATAACGCAATACTTACTTCTCGATTAATCGACAGACCTTTGAGACCCCTTTTCCCTAAGGGATTCAGAAATGATGTTACTGTAACGGTAACCGTATTGTCTGTTGACCAGGATTGCTCTCCTGAAATTGCCGGAATGTTAGGTTCATCCATTGCATTGACTATATCAGACATACCATTTGAAGGACCTACAGGAGCTGTAAACGTGGGACTGATTGATGGCAAATTCATAATCAATCCTAACAGCAAGGAAAGAGAAATATCACAGCTTAATTTAACTGTTTCTGGTACTAAGGAAGCCATTATGATGGTGGAAGCAGGAGCAAATGAAGTACCTGAAAATGTAATGCTTAATGCTATAATGTTTGCTCATGATGAAATTAAAAAACTTTGCGACTTTATCAACGAAATAAAGGCAGAAGTAGGCAAAGAAAAATTTGAATATACCAGATTCATATGTAGTGAAACTATCGAAAAAGAAATAAGGGAATATGCCACACCCATTATTAATGAAGCAATTATTGAGGAAGATAAACTGAAAAGACAAGAAAATATTGATAACTTCAAAGCTGAAACTAAAGAAATATTTCTTGAAAAATATCCTGAAAATGAAGCAGATATCAATGATGCTATTGATACAATAATTAAAGAAAAAGTTAGAGAGAATATATTAAAAGGTATAAGACCTGATAATAGAAAAGCAGATGAAATAAGAAAAATATCCTGTGAGGTAGGTATTCTGCCCAGGACTCACGGTTCAGCACTCTTTACCAGAGGTCAAACACAGGTACTTACAGTTGCAACCCTAGGTGTATCCAGCGACGAACAAACCATAGACGGAATATCTGAAGAAACTTCAAAGCGTTACATGCATCATTATAATTTTCCAGCTTATTCCGTAGGAGAAGCAAGACCATCCAGAGGTCCGGGAAGAAGGGAAATAGGTCATGGTGCTTTAGCAGAGAGAGCATTAGAGCCAGTTATACCCAGCGAAGAAGTTTTTCCATACACCATAAGGCTTGTTTCTGAGGTTTTAAGTTCAAACGGCTCAACATCTCAAGCCAGCGTATGCGGTTCCACTTTAGCCTTAATGGATGCAGGAGTACCTATAAAGGCTCCAGTTGCGGGAGTTGCAATGGGATTAATCAAAGAAGATGACCAGGTAGTTATACTTACAGACATACAGGGTATGGAAGACTTTTTAGGAGACATGGACTTTAAGGTTGCTGGTACGAAAGATGGGATAACTGCAATTCAAATGGACATAAAAGTACATGGTATAGATAAGGAAATATTAGCTGCAGCATTGGAAAAAGCTCGTATAGGCAGATTGTTCATATTGAATAAAATGTTAGAATGTATTGATAAACCTAGAGAAGAAGTAAGCAAGTATGCACCTAAGATTATCTCAATGACTATCGATCCTGAGAAAATAAGAGATGTAATAGGTACAGGTGGTAAGGTAATAAATAAAATCATAGATGAAACTGGTGTAAAAATCGATATAGAAGATGACGGTTCCGTATTAATAGCTGCGGAAAACGTGGAAAATGCATATAAAGCTAAGAAAATAATCGAAGGTATAGTTAAAGAAATTGAAGTAGGAGAAATAATACTTGGAAAAGTAGTAAGAATTACAAACTTTGGAGCATTTGTGGAACTTACTGATAACAAGGACGGACTCCTTCATATATCACAAATTGACAACAAGAGAGTTGCAAAGGTTGAAGATGTTTTGAAAGTTGGAGATGAAGTATTGGTTAAAGTTATAGAAATCGACAACCAGGGAAAAATCAAACTTTCAAGAAAAGCTGCATTGCAACAAGAAGAAAAATAATAAACCAAGATAACAAAAATCATTTTATATGATTTTGTTATTTTTTTTATAGACCTAACTCTATTTTTTCAAGCGTTAGCTCCACTTGCTCCTAACTCTATTTTTTCAAGCGTACGATCCTCCCTTGGGAATTGCCTCTTCCATAGCAATAGCAATTATTGACTTGTATTTTTTGCAAACCTTTGGTACTATTGACGTACTATGTACTATACATAATTATTATCATAAATATGCCCCTCTGGTTCATATAATTATAAGGGGGATTTTTATGAAGTTTTTTTGTAAAAATATTTCATTTATAAGAAAACTACTGGTAATAATTTTTTTAGTACTAATTATTCTACTAATGATGATAGGCAGGTTCAGAACGGCAAGAATAAGAATGGTAGGTTCTAATTTCTATCCAATTGCTACCTGCATAAGATAACCGGAGGATATATGATAAAGAAACATACATTAGATAACGGCATAAGAATTGTGACAGAAAAAATTGATTATGTAAGATCTGCATCCATAGGAATATGGGTAAATGTGGGATCAAACAACGAAGATGAAGAAACCAACGGACTGTCACATTTTATTGAACATATGCTTTTTAAGGGAACTTATAAGAGAAAGGCCAACGAAATAGCAGAGGAAATAGATAATTTGGGAGGACAGCTAAATGCTTTTACCAGCAAGGAATGTACATGTTTTTACGTAAAAGTATTGGATGAAAATATCAATGAAGCCCTGGATATACTTTCGGATATGTTCTTTAATTCCCAATTTTTGCAGGAAGAAATAGAGAAAGAAATATCCGTAGTAATAGAAGAAATAAAAATGTATGAAGATTCTCCAGAAGATATTGTATATGATAAATTATCGGAAATAATTTTTCATAATAGTCCTATGGCTTACAATATTTTAGGGACTGAGAAAAATCTGAAAACATTTAATAGAGAAAAAGTAATAAAATTCATGGAAGAAAACTATTCTCCTTCTAATACAGTAATTGCAGTAGCTGGAAGTTTTAATGAAGAAGAATTAATTAAAGCTATAGAGGATAAATTCAAGTATTGGAAAAACAAAGAAGTTAAACATGTCTACATGGACCCTAAATATGAAAGAAAAGTGGCGGGAATTAATAAGGAATTAGAACAATTGCACATGTGTATTGGAAATAAAACTATTGGAAGACATCATAAACATTATTATCCCCTCTTGGTATTAAATAACTTGTTCGGCGGAACCATGAGTTCAAGAATTTTCCAAGAAGTAAGGGAGAAAAAGGGGTTGGTTTATTCTATTTATTCCTTTGTGTCAAATTACAAAGATACAGGTATTTTCAGCACATATGCAGGTATGTCCTACCAGCATGTTGAAGAAGCTTTAAGAACGATTTTAAAAGAAATGGTAAGTATTAAGAAAGGTAATATAACAGAAGAAGAATTTACCAGAGCTAAACAACAAATAAAAGGAAACTATATTCTTAGCCTTGAAAGTACCTCAAGCAGAATGTCTGCCATAGGAAGAAGAGAACTTTTATATAATGAAATATTATATCCCGAAGAAGTAATTGAAGCAATTAATGATGTTAAACTAAAAGATGTGGTAGAAGTTGCAGATAATTTGTTCAGAATCGATGATCTAAGTATTACTTTTACTGGAAATCTAAATAAATATCCTACTATTGAGAAGAAAATAAATAAAGTACTGGGGGAAAAATATGAAAATTAAAGTAGTTAAGAAGAATCCGTTCAAATTACCAGAATATGAAACTAAGGGATCTGCTGGAGTGGATCTTCAGGCTTATATTGATGAGCCCTTGGTTTTAAAACCTATGGAAAGAGCCTTAGTACCTACAGGATTATTTATTGAGCTTCCTGAAGGCTACGAAGCACAAGTAAGGGCAAGAAGCGGTTTAGCCATAAAGCACGGTATCAGCTTGGTAAATGGAATAGGTACTATAGACTCTGATTACAGAGGTGAAATAAAAGTAATTCTAATTAATTTGGGGAATGAAAATTTTACTATAAACAATGGAGACCGAATCGCTCAAATGGTTATAATAAAACATGAACGGGCTCAGTTTGAGTTAGTTGAGAATTTAAATGAAACAGAAAGAGGGACAGGAGGATTCGGACACACGGGAATATAAACTATGTAAAGGGGGATATTATGAAATTAAGCGAGCTTTACAGCAAGGAAATAATTAATATTGATACCGGTGAAAACTTGGGAATATTCGGGGACTGTGATTTAGTTATAGATGAAAAAACCGGTGAAATAATAAGCTTTATTGCTGGAGGCAATTCACATTTTTCGTTTTTCAAAGAGCCTAAAAGAAAAGAAATATTGTGGAAGAATATTAAAAAAATAGGAAGCGACATGATAATCATTGAAAATGAATGACTTCCAATTTTCAACATTATGGATAAGAAGATTCTTTAGATTAGCGACCTATAGCATATAAGAACATATGTATAAAATTAATAAAACTTCAAAGAATAATCAGGAATACCTGATTATTTTTTATGGAGGAAATATGGAATACAATATTGATATACAACAACCTACTGAACCTACTAGTTTTAACAATATGGATATTAAAAGAAAGGAACAGAGTCAAAAGACAGAACCTGTAAATCCCTTTGTGTTTAGCAGCAGGTCAAATACTAGCAGCAGCGAACAACCTATAGAAAATGTTAAACAAGTGGGCAGTGTAACAGAAGTTGCTCCTGTAAAAGACATTTGTTTCATTAGTATAATCGGTGAAATTGAGGGACACACATCCCTGCCTCCTCAGTCCAAGACAACAAAGTACGAACACATAATACCCATGATTATTGGGGCGGAAATGGACCCTCAAATAAAGGGAGTTCTACTGCTTATAAATACAGTTGGAGGAGATGTGGAGGCTGGTCTTGCCATATCTGAGCTAATAGCCAGTATTACCAAACCCACCGTATCCATTGTGCTGGGTGGAGGACATAGTATCGGGACAGCTCTTGCAGTATCTGCACAATATTCCTTTATTACACCTACAGGAACTATGACTATTCATCCCATCAGAACTACTGGATTTGTAATAGGAGTTCCTCAAACATTTAGACATTTCCAAAAAATGCAGGAAAGGATTACTAACTTTATTGTTATGAATTCAAATGTAGATAAAGATGCCTTTTTAAACTATATGTATGATACTGACGAAATAGCAAATGATGTGGGAACTGTACTTAATGCCCAAGAGGTGGTGGATATTGGCTTAATAGATGAAATAGGAGGATTCAGTTCCGCTATGCAAAAACTTAGAGATTTAATCGATGAATTTGAAAAAGGTGATGGGAAAGCTTAAAATTTCAACAAAACGACAAATTTCCATTGCGAAATTCAATTATTTTATGATATAATCAATTACAAAGAAACAGGGGGACACTTATGTCAAAGGCAAAAGAAACAGCAAAAAAGAGAAAAAGTAATAGTAAAAAAAGTACAAGCCCGAAAAAAAATGCCAATGATATTTTAATTAAGGAAATAATGGGTATTTTTATAGTATCCTTTGCAGTTTTTTTGATAATTGTTACTAACAAACAATCACAAACAGGTATTATCGGAAGAAGTATAAATATTTTTATTAATTCAGCTTTTGGTGCTGGTGCCCGGGTACTTCCTTACTTTATACTAGCTATTGGAATAATGAGACTTCTTAATGTAGTTATAATTAACGACAATAATCAAATAGCTGCAATTATAGGATTTTTTATATGTTTTATAATATATAGGGCAGTATCCGACAAGGAAGTATATGTTCTAATGATGGACAAGGGATTTCAGGAATTAATAAAATCCTCTCTAAATTACGGCATGATAAGTAAGGGTGGCGGAATAATAGGTAATCTAGTTGCTTATGCATTTGTTAAACTAGTGGGGAAAAAGGGAACCTACCTAGTACTAGGAGCACTTATTTTTTCATTTTTTGTTCTTCTGACAAATCAAAGTGTTATAGGAATGCTTAAACTTATAGCTAGTTATATAAAGAAATTCCTTAGGGCTCTATATAATTTTGTATTTCCAGTAACAGAAGAAGTACCTAAAAAAGCCGCTGATAAAAAATTAGATGAAAATATTAAAATATATGATTACTTAACACCTCAAGGAGAGAATAAAAAAGCTGAAATAGTCCAGCTTAAAATAGAAGATTCTGAAAAGACAGAAAACAAAAAAGAAGCTATAGAAGAAGTTACAAATAATGAAGTTAAAACTGTAGAAGAAACAAACAGAGAAAAACAAAAAGAAAAATTCAAACAGCAAGAAATATCTGATGATATAATTACTATTGCAGGAGTTAAAACAGACAACTACATACTGCCTTCTGTTAAACTCTTAGATCCTTTACCTGCTCGTGTAAGGGGAGATAAGGAAAATTTAATGAAAGAAGGCGAAAAGCTAATAGAAACACTGAACAGTTTCAACATACCCTGCAATATAACTCAAATAAATAAGGGACCCACCATTACCAGGTATGAAATACAACCGGCTCCAGGAATAAAAGTAAGCCGTATAACAGCTCTTGCCAACGATATAGCCTTAGCTTTGGCAACTTCTGATATTCGTATTGAAGCACCTATACCTGGAAAGGCAGCAATAGGTATAGAAGTACCTAATAAATCTAAAACAAGTGTATATTTAAGAAGTTTAATTGAATCCAAAGAATATAAATCTGCACCTACAGATATTCCCTTTGCTTTAGGCAAGGATATAGCAGGTAAAAATATTATAGCTGCCATAGATAAGATGCCTCATTTATTAATAGCAGGAGCTACAGGTTCCGGCAAAAGTGTGTGTATAAATTCTCTTATAATGAGTATCTTGTTCAAGGCCAAACCTGATGAAGTAAAACTTATTTTAATAGACCCAAAGGTGGTGGAACTGAGTATTTACAATGGTATTCCACATCTTTTAATACCTGTAGTAACTGACCCTCGTAAGGCAGCTAATGCGCTTAACTGGGCGGTTTCCGAGATGACAAACCGTTACAAGGTTTTTGCCCAAAACAGTGTAAGAGATATAAATTCCTACAATGAAAAAATGGCCAGAGAAAACAAGGACAAGATGCCCAAAATAGTAATAATTATAGATGAGTTGGCGGATTTAATGACAGTTGCATCATCGGAAGTGGAAGAATATATAACACGTATTGCCCAGCTGGCAAGAGCCTGCGGAATGCACCTGGTTATTGCAACTCAGAGACCTTCCGTTGATGTAATTACAGGAGTTATTAAGGCTAACATTCCTTCACGAATAGCCTTTGCAGTATCTTCTCATATAGATTCCAGGACTATTTTAGATACGGGAGGTGCAGAAAAGCTCTTGGGCAAAGGAGATATGTTGTATCACCCTATTGGTATTCCAAAGCCTGTCAGAATTCAAGGAACATTTATATCAGATGATGAAATTAAAAGAGTTGTAGATTATATTAAGGAACAGGAAGTAGAAATTAAGTCTGAGAAACAGGATGAAATAATTAAAGAAATTGAAAATCAAGCAGTTAGTGAAGAAGTTGATGAATATTTGGAACAGGCGATTGAAACAGTGGTAAATGAAGGGCAGGCCTCCGTATCTTACATCCAAAGAAAATTTAAAGTAGGATATGCCAGAGCAGCAAGGATTATTGACCAGTTGGAGGAAAGAGGTATAGTTGGAGGCCATGAAGGCAGCAAACCTAGAAAGGTACTTATAACTAAAGAAGAATTAGAGGAAATGAGAGGACATAGTAATTAATGAAAAAAATATACATATATTCATTAGGTTGTTCTAAAAACTTGGTTGATTCAGAAAATATGTTAGGACTTCTTAAGGAAAAAGGTTTTAAAGTTACGGATTACGCCGATAAGGCAGATTATATAATAATAAATACTTGCTCTTTTATAAATGA
>DURT01000060.1 GCA_012843025.1 Tissierellia bacterium
ACTTATTACTGTTAGATGAACATACGGCAGCCCTTGACCCGAAAACATCTAAGCTAGTAATGGAAAAAACCTTGGAATTAATAAAAACCCAAAAGATTACAACTATGATGATATCTCACAATGTAAGGGATGCAGTAAAATATTCCGACAGAATAGTAATGCTTGACAAGGGAGAAATAATACTTGATGTAAGAAAGGGAGAAATAACGGAGAAAGAAATACTTAGTATTTACAATACCAGAAACTATGGTTCCCTGAAAGAAGCCGTTTAGTTCTACGGGCTCTTGACTACTATGTGAATAAATATTATTAAGTAATAGAAGCATATATGAACTTTCCAAATACTTGGAAGGTTCTTTTTCTTGTAACTTCCAAATTATAATGTATAATAAAATTAAAAGAAGACCTAGGACCTGTGCGGAGGAAATAATGGACGAAGTAATTAAAGTAATTAAAAACAATGTACTGTTTAAAAATATGAATGAAGAAGAAATTAAGGCTATTCTAAAATGTAGTAATGCAGTATATGAAAAATTCACTAATAATCAAGTAATATTTGAAAAGGATGCTAGGGTTAACAGATTAGGAATTGTTATAGAAGGAGAACTTAATTTAGTATCCCAAAAATACAACGGTGCCAGAGTCATTGTTACAACTTTGGAAAAAAATGATTTATTCGGGGAGGCATTAGTCTTTGCTTCTGCCAATTTTTCACCTTATGATCTGGTAAGTGCCGGTAATAGCAAGGCTTTATTAATTCCTTACAGAATATTTTCCAATATGTGCCTTAACAGCTGTGACTATCACAATCGGCTAATAAGCAATATGCTGGCAATTTTATCGGATAAAATTATAATGCTTAATAATAAAATGAGTATTCTAAATGCAGAAACATTAAGAGGGAGAATAGCAATATACTTGCTGTCACTTAATAAAAAAACAAATTCCCTAATATTTGATATTCCTATGAACAGACAGGAGTTGGCTGAATTTTTAAACGTAAAAAGACCTTCTTTATCCAGAGAGTTATCCAATATGCAAAAGGATAATATAATAGAAGTTTATCGCTCATCCGTAAAAATAATCGATATGGATAAACTGAGAGAGTTAGCTGATTAATTACAAGCTATCCATGGATAATTATTGAAGACCTTAACTTTCTGTGATACAATTAATATACCCATTATTAGGGACGAGGAGCAGTTATGGAAATTAAATTTATACATACATCGGATATTCATTTAGGAAAAAAATTTAATATAAAAAATTTCAGTTTGAAGGAAAGAGAAAAAAGAAGACAGGAATTGTGGGATGCTTTCGATGAAGTAATAAAAATAGCAAGGGATGAAAGTATCCATTACTTGTTTATTGGGGGAGACTTAACGGAAGGAGATTATATTAAATACAAGGAATTAAACAGTATATCATCAAAGTTTAAGTCAATTCCCGAAACAAAGGTAATTATTGCCTGTGGCCAAAGAGACCCTTACAACATTAATAATATGTATGAGTATATAGAATGGCCAGATAATGTATACATTATAAAGAATACCGATTCCGTAGAAGAGCTTTATTTCCCGGAAAATAATTTATGTATCCATTCCATGAGTTGGGACAACCATGAAAGAAACGAAAAATCTCAGGCTATATATGATATTTCCGTTGATAGCAATAAAATAAATGTTCTCCTGCTCCACTGCCACATGGATTCTAAGGATAAATTACCCATAAATATTGACGTTATAAAAAATAAATTTGATTATTGCGCCATGGGGGGAAGGCACAATTATGAGCAGGTAAATGAAAATATTGTATATTGCGGCACTCCGGAACCCCTTTCCTTTGAGGAAGACGGAGAACATGGAATAATTATAGGAACATTGAGAAAAAAGAAGGTGGAATATTCTCTTTTCCCTATTGCCAAAAGGAAATTTAATGTTAGAAATATTAACTTAGACAAAAGCTACAGCTTTAATAAAATATTAGATTTAATAAAGTTTTCCGGAGACACTTTCTCAAATATTAAAGATTACGTACGTATAAATCTTACAGGTACAGTAAGTACTGAAATTTCCATGGAAGAAATTGAAAATGAAGCACGTCAATTTTATTATTACATAGAATTTGAAGACAATTATTCCTACAGGACGGAAAACAAAACTTATAAAGGCAATGAATTTAATATTATAGAAAGCTACAAACTTCAATTTGAAGATAGCAGCGATAAATTAGAACAGCAGGCTTTTAAATTAGGCCTTGAGGTTCTCAGAAAAGAAAAGGTGGTAAACTAATATGTACATAGACAGGCTGCATTTGAGAGCTTTTGGGAAATTTGTTCATAAAAGAATATTTTTCAGCAGGAAATTTAATATTATTTATGGGGAAAATGAAGCGGGAAAATCAACCATACATAATTTTATAGAAGCCATGATGTATGGATTTGATGATACCGACAAATTTAATAAATACAAACCCTGGAACAGTTCCATGTACAAGGGAACTGTTGAAATTTCAGATGGGGAGAATAATAATTTGATAGTAAGAGACTTTCTCCTAAATACTCTGCAGATTTTTAAAATGTCTAATGATGAAAACACCCTTATTGAGAATGTAGAAGTTCCAGGAGAATACTTTTTCAACATTAATAAAATTTCCTTTAAAAATACAGTAAGCATAAGTCAGTTGGGCAATAAAACAGAAAAGGAACTAGCTGGTGAACTAAAAAAGAAAATAATAAATTTAAGCAATACAAAAGATGAAAAGGTTTCAATAGACAGAATTATGTATAGATTACACAGCATTAAAGAAGAAGCAGGAAGAGAAGATGACGGTAAGACATTATTAGGACAATATGCTCTTAGACTTAGTCAGTTAAAAGAGGCCAGGGAGAATTCTTTAAATGCCAAAAGACAGGTAATGTTTTTAGCTATGGAGAAGAAAAAGCTCCAAAGTAAAATCCATGAAATAAGTAGTCATATTGAGGTAATGGAAAAAGAAATTTTCCAGTATGAACTTTCTTTGGAAAAACAAAGATACTTAAAAGCTTTGCCCGTAAAAAAAGAAATAGATGAACTAAATGCGAAAATTAAATCTATTGAAGCTGAAATAATTAATTGCTCTAAAGAAGATTATAATGAAGCTGTGGAAATAGAAAACAGTTTATATTCCATGAAAAATGACAGAGAAAGACTTTTAGAGGAAGTAGAAGAATGTAAACTGCAACTAGAAACCCTATGTACCGATTTGGCAAATAAAATACCTGATGATTTTGAAATAGATAAATTAAATTTAGACTACGATATATATATAAGAAACAATGAAAAAATAAATAGTCTCAGGAAAAAAATTCAATCAGGAAAAGACAGTATAGCTTCCATAAACTTAGAGGAAATAGACAAATTTATTAATGACTACAAAAAGGCAGAAGATATAAGCCGTAAAATTGAAATAAACAATGTATTAACAGACAATGGAAATTATGAATTAATGAAAAAATTCGGCAAATCAAATAGGATAAGAAGTGTCTTAACTGGATTTTTAGGAACTATTTTTGTTTTGGCAGGAGCGGTATCTGCTTATGGAGGATATTACTACGGCAATATTAATTACTACTACGGTGGAGTGGCCTTGCTGCCCGGGATTATTTCCTATGTTTTTTCCTGGAAAAGCAGGAACAGAGCTCTTAGTGCTAAAAAAGAAATTGAAAGTATGGAATGCGAATTCGCCGATTATAGTTTGTCAAATAACAAGTTGTCAGAAGAAAAGGAAGAAATTATTAAAAGAAACGGTTTTGAAAAATTTGACACTATGAGAAAAACTTTTGAGAAGAAATGTGAGGAAAAACTTCTCTATGAAGAAAAAATTAAATTGATTAATTACGATGAGAATAAAATTAATGAGATTTCAGAAGAAAACCAGGAAATAGAAAAAAACATTAAAAAACGATTAAATGTTTTAAACCTTCAATTATCCCAAGAAAATATTACAGCAATAAAGGAAGCCTACAAGCGTAAAGATAAAGTCAAGGAAGAAGTTAGCAAGATAAAAAGCAGAATAGATGGAATCAATAATGACATTACGAAATTAAATAAAGAGATATCCTATGAAGAAAAGCGCCTTGCTATGATCCTTGCTTCTAATGGTATGGAAAGTGTGGAATCATTTAAAGAAGGGGTAGAGATAAACGAAAAATACAGAGAACTGACTGAGCGAAGGGAATATTGCCGTAATATTTTGGACAACATAATTGGAGATGTAGATTTTTATGAACTTAAAAACAGAACCAAGAATATTCCCGATGAAGTTAAAGAAATAGATAAGAAGGACATTCAGCTAAACATATTCAAGTTAAATGAAGAAAGAAATAAGTATTTAAACCATATTAATGATATTCATAGGGAGATTGAAGATATAGAAGAAAGCACCAGGGGATTGGCAGAAATAGAAGAAGAAATAGACTTTTATGAGGAAAAAATAAGTTCTATAAAAAACAGGATAAAAATAGCAGAAATTGCTGAAGAAAAAATAACCAAAATTTCTGATTCCATAAAAGGGGACTTTATGCCACTTCTTCGAAAATCTATAAGCGATAATTTTTCCTACTTAACGGGAGAGAAATATACCCAGGTAGTTATAGATGAAGATATGAATATTGCAGTAATGTCGAAGGAAGAAGGGGACAGAAAAATAGACTTGGAAAACTTAAGTGGGGGAACCTTGGACCAGCTTTACCTTTCTTTGAGAATTGCCTTAAGCAATATATTAAGTGGAAATCAAAATATTCCTCTTATTTTCGATGACAGCTTTGTACAGTATGATTCCAACAGACTCAGAAAATCTATAGAAATGCTGGCGAGAGAAAGTGAAAGAAGGCAGGTAATTCTTTTTACATGTCAGAACAGAGAGGCAGAGTTGGCAAAAGAGATGAATATTAAGTTTAACTATATTATATTATAAGGATACAATATGAAAATATTTGCTATAGCTGATTTGCACTTTGACTTTAAAAAAGAAAAACCAATGGATATATTTGGGGAAAATTGGATAAACCATGAGGAAAAAATAATAAATAACTGGATTAATACAGTAGAAAACCAGGATTTGGTTTTAATACCAGGAGATATTTCCTGGTCATTAAAATTAGATGATGCCATTAATGACCTGGTAAGGATTGAAGAACTGCCGGGATCTAAAATAATAGGTAGGGGCAATCACGATTATTGGTGGTCTACCTCGTCGAAACTCGAAAGTTTAGGTTTTAAGACAATAAAATTTCTAAAAAACAACTCCTTTACATACAATAGTATAGTAGTTTGCGGTACAAGGGGATGGGACAGCAAGGAGGATGCTGCTGAAGTTTCCAACGAAAAAATATATTTAAGGGAATTAAACCGTCTGAAAATATCCTTGGATTCAGCTGAAAAAAACAGGGACAAAATTCTTGTTATGCTCCATTATCCTCCCTTCGACAATGAAGGAAATCCTAACGATTTTTTTTCCTTAATGAAGGAATACAGGGTTGATACATGTATTTATGGACACCTTCATGCGGAAGGCCATAAAAATATACGGGAAGGTTTTATTGAAGGTATAAGGGTTCATTGTGTTTCTAGTGATTACTTGGATTTTAATTTAAAGAGAATAGAAATCCTTTAACCTTTCAAGAATATACTACCACCTAAGAAAGGAGAGTATGTATCAAGGATACATGGTAAGGAAAATGGGAGAATTTAAATTTAGGCAGTATTACGCAAACTTATTGGAAGAAATAAAAGAAAGTGGACTATGGAAGGAAGAAAGGGTAATAACCACTCCTCAAAGAAGCCTAATCAGCACCACTAAGGCTGAAGGAGTACTGAACATGTGTTCCAATAATTATTTAGGTTTGTCCGATAATAAGGAAGTAATTGAAGCTGCTAAAAAGGCATACGATAAGTGGGGTTATGGACTTTCTTCCGTGAGATTTATTTGTGGTACCCAGGAAATTCACAAGGAATTAGAAAGCAAATTAAGTGAATTTCTAAAAACCGAAGATACTATTTTATATTCTTCCTGTTTTGATGCAAATGGCGGCTTGTTTGAAACCATAACTACTGAAAATGACGCCATAATAAGTGACGAATTGAACCATGCCAGTATCATTGACGGTATAAGACTTTCAAAAGCTAAGAGGTACAGATATAAGAACAATGATATGAATTCCTTAGAAGAACAGCTACAGTTAGCAGATAAAGATGGAGCCCAGTTAAAAATAATTGCTACAGACGGAGTATTTTCCATGGACGGGATAATTGCAGACCTAGAAGGAATATGTGATTTGGCGGATAAATACAATGCCTTGGTAATGGTTGATGACAGTCACGCCGTAGGATTTGTAGGAAAAACCGGCAGAGGAACCCATGAATACAGAAATGTAATGGACAGGGTGGACATTATTACAGGTACCTTGGGCAAGGCCTTGGGAGGAGCAAGCGGCGGATATACCAGCGGCAGAAAAGAAATTATTGATTTATTAAGACAACGCTCCAGGCCATATCTGTTTTCAAATACTTTGGCACCTGCAATTGCCGGAGCATCCTTAAAAGTTCTTGAAATGATTACGGAAAGTACCAAGTACAGAGATAGACTATATGAAAACACAAAATATTTCAGAGAGGAAATTAAAAAAATAGGCTTGAAAATTATAGATGGTGAACATCCAATAGTACCCATTATGCTGGGAGATGCTGTTTTATCCCAAAAAGTGGCAGACAGGCTTTTGGAAAAGGGAGTTTACGTTATAGGATTTTATTACCCCGTTGTACCGAAAGGGAAAGCAAGAATAAGAACCCAAATATCTGCAGCCCACTCAAAAAAAGATTTGGATTTTGCTTTGAAAGCCTTTAAAGAAGTGTTGGAAGAAGTTGGATACATTCAATAAGATATGCTTATTTTAAAAAGACTGATAGTCTGAGGAAATCTATTAAAAAAACATTAAGCTTTGTAAGGTATAATTTACAAAGCTTGATTTTTTAGTAGAAAAATTAAAACTTGAAGAAATAATATATAAATTGTATAATATCATGAACCTTATATACTTCAATAGAATAGGGTAATTCTTTCATGAGTGATGAAAGAAAACTGAAGAAAAGAGGAAGAAATGGGCGATAGTAGAGTAAAAGAAGTAAAAAAGACCAGTATTGGCGGTCAAGCCCTTATTGAGGGAATTATGATGAAGGGACCTTCGAAAATAGCAACCGCCGTAAGGAAACCCGATGGAGAAATTGAAATAAAAGAAAGTGAAATAAATCCTATTTTTAAACATAGATTTTTCAAACTACCTTTTATTAGAGGAAGCTTTGTCCTTATAGACTCACTAATAAACGGTGTTAAGGAACTTATGTATTCTGCCGAATTTTATGGGGAAGATTATGAAGAAGATGCCTTTGACAGATTTATTAAAAAGGTGTTTAAAGATAAGGCAGATACGGCAATAATTTATGCTTCAGTAATTATGGCATTGATTTTTTCAGTAGGTATTTTTATTTTGGGACCTACTCTGTTAACAAATGTATTGAAAAATATAGTAAAGAATTCATTTTTATTAAACTTAATAGAAGGTATTATAAGAGTGTTCTTGTTTGTTGGCTATGTCTACCTAGTATCTAAATTAGATGATATAAAGAGAGTGTTCATGTATCATGGAGCAGAACATAAAACTATTTACTGCTACGAATATGGAGAAGAACTTACCGTTGAAAATGTAAGGAAATATTCAACTCTTCATCCACGGTGCGGAACCAGCTTCATGATCAATGTTATGCTCATAAGCATATTGGTTTTTTCCTTCTTCGGATGGCCAAACCCTCTGCTCAGGTTGTTAATCAGACTTGCCATGCTTCCTGTAATAGCGGGACTTTCTTATGAACTGAACAGGTATGTAGGTAAATGTAACAGTGAAAATATACTTACTAAAATAATTACATACCCGGGATTTTTAATACAGAAAATTACTACCATAGAACCGGATGATCCCATGATTGAAGTGGCAATTGCTGCCATGGAAAAAGTAATACCTCTCAAGGGAGAGGATGATAGATGGTAACAATTGAAAAGTTATTGAAAGAGGGAGTTAATATAATAGAAAAGAGAGAGTTTAACTCTCCCTTCCTTGAAGCCCAGCTTATTTTATGTCATCTTCTGAAGAGGGATAAAATTTATCTTCACCTAAACAGAAAAGAAGAAGTAAGTAAAGAAGTGGCGGAAAAATTTTATAGTTTAGCTGAAAAAAGAAATAAAGGATATCCCATACAGTATATTACCAATTCCCAGGAATTTATGGGTATAGAGTTCTATGTACAGGAAGGAGTATTAGTGCCCAGGCCTGATACGGAAACATTAGTTGAAAAAATAATAAAAATTGTTGAAAATAAATTTAATAATAAGGAAGTTACAATACTTGATATTGGAACGGGAAGCGGTGCTATTGGAATAAGCTTGGCTTATTATTTGAAAAACTCGAAAGTTACGGGTATTGATATAAGTGATACTGCAATTGAAACAGCAAATATAAATATAGAAAAACATAACTTAAAAAATATTAAGATACTTAAAGGCGACATTTTTAATGATTTTCCTAGGGAAAAGTATCATATAGTAGTATCTAACCCACCATATATTGAAAGTGAGGAAATACTTGGGCTTCAGACAGAGGTTTCAACCTATGAGCCTAAATTGGCCTTGGATGGCGGAAGGGACGGCTTGAAATATTATAGAAGAATTGTGGAAGTGTTTAGAGAAATTCATGGAAAAGAAGGAATTTTATCTGTGGAAATAGGAAGCAAACAAAAAGAAGCGGTGGAGAAAATATTCAAGGATTCAGGACTATTTAATATTATAGAAACAGACAAAGACCTATATGGAAATAATAGAGTTGTTACTGGTTATGCTGGTTCTGTTATGGCTCCCACATAGCTTATGACATTAATCCCTATTTATTACTAAGCAAAAATTATAGTTGTATGGAGAGGAATATGTTAGAGAAATTAGAAGCTATAAAAGATAAATATATTGAACTAAGTGAAAAACTATCAGATCCTGAAGTTTTAAGCGATTCGAAAAAGCTGCAAAAGCTTATGAAGGAACAGGCCCAATTAGAGCCCGTTGTACAAAAATACAATGAATATAAGGAAGTATATGAACAGCTGAATGAGTCAAAGGAAATGCTTAAAGAAAAATTAGATGATGACTTTAAAGAACTGGTAAAAGAAGAAGTAAAAGAATTATCAGCCAAGGAAGAAGAACTGAGACAGGAAATTAAAATTTTACTACTTCCTACAGACCCTAATGATGATAAAGATGTAATAGTTGAAATCCGAGCAGGTGTAGGTGGAGATGAAGCAGGCCTCTTCGCGGGAGATTTGCTTCGTATGTATTTAAGGTATGCAGAAAGAAAAGGCTGGAAAACAGAATTTTTATCTGTAAACGAACAAGGAGTGGGAGGTTACAAGGAAGTAATTTTCTCTATTAAAGGAAAGGGTGCCTATTCAAAGCTAAAATATGAAAGTGGTGTTCACAGGGTACAGAGGGTTCCTGAGACAGAGTCCGGCGGCAGAATCCACACATCCTCAGCTACTGTGGCAGTGCTTCCTGAGGTTGATGATATAGATATAGAAATAAATCCAAATGACGTAAGGGTTGATGTGTTCCGTTCTTCAGGACATGGAGGCCAAAGTGTAAATACTACTGACTCTGCTGTAAGGCTTACCCACTTACCTACAGGAATAGTCGTAACCTGTCAGGATGAAAAATCCCAGCTTAAAAATAAGGAAAAGGCATTTAAAGTTTTAAAGGCAAAACTATACGATATTCACATTCAGGAGCAAACTGATGAGTTGGCTCAGGCAAGAAAAAGCCAGATAGGAACTGGAGACAGAAGTGAAAGAATAAGGACCTATAATTTCCCCCAGGGAAGAGTGACAGATCATCGTATAGGACTGACTTTATATAAATTAGATTCATTCCTTGACGGTGATATAACGGAAATGTTAGAAGCACTTATAACTTCCGACCAGGCGGAAAAATTAAAAAATGTTGCTGAATAATACTAAACATGGGAGAATAAGGTGAGAATCGATAAATTTTTAAAAAATTCAAGAATAATAAAGAGGAGGACTGTTGCCAAGGAAGCATGTGAACAGGGAAGAGTACTGATTAACGGCAAAATAGCTAAACCCGGTACGGAAGTAGCCGTTGGAGATGAAGTGGAAATTATTTTTGGCAGCAATCCCATGAAAATTAAAGTTGAAAAAATATTGGAACATGTAACCAAGGACGGCTACAAGGAAATGTACAGTATTATAAATAATGAACAATAAGAAAAAATTGCCAATATATCGGCAATTTTTTAATATTTTTTTTGTTTAATATAGCATAGTATTGTGGTATTATTATAGTATACTCAATTTTCACATATTATTCAAAGAATAAGCCCCTAAATTTTAAGAAAGGGGGGCTTTTCATAAAATATTAATATGGAGGGTGTATGGCAAAAAAAGATTTTAATGTAGAAGAGGTTGTAAAGCTTACTCAGGAGCTAATCAGAATTCCCAGTCACAAATATGTGGAAAACAGGGAATCCGATGTGGCAGAATTTATTTATGAATACTGCAAAAATTTAGGTTTTGAAGTTGAATACCAAGTAGTTGAGGGATTAAGACGAAATGTAATCGCTAGACTTCCAGGAAAAGGTACAGGTAAAAACTTAATCTTCAATGGTCATACAGATACGGTACCTCCCTATGAAATGGAATTTGATCCCTTTAGTGCAGAGATAAGGGATGGTTATGTCTTAGGTAGAGGTGCAAACGATATGAAGGGTGCCTTGGCTTGTATGATTATGGCTATGGCAAACATTAAGAACAAAGGAAAAGTTTTAGGCGGGGATATAATCTTTACTGCCGCAGTAGGAGAAGAAGAAAAAAGCGACGGAACAGAATACGTTGTCAAAAGTGGAATTAATGCAGATGGTGCAATTGTAGGAGAGCCTTCCAATTACGGATATGCCTTAGGCCACAGAGGTTTAGAATGGTTGGAAATCAGAATTGAAGGAAAAATTGCTCATGGTGGTATTCCTGAGATGGGGATAAACGCTATTTCTAAGGCTGCAAAGCTTATTACCAGAATAGAAAATGAACTTATGCCTAAATTAAAAGAAAGACAAAATGAATGGATGGGACCTTCCGTAATGAATTTCGGACTAATAAAGGGCGGAACACAGCCAAGTTCTGTTGCCGACAGTTGTATAATTCAGATAGACAGAAGGTATTTGCCGGAAGAAAACGTTGAAAGTGTTATTAAAGAATACCAGGATATTATAGATGCATTGAAAGCTGAAGATCCTGAATTCAAAGCTGAAATAATAAGGATGGAATCTAACTTAATGGATGAATTTGACCACGCACCACTGATTGCTCAGCCGGATTCAGACATCGCAAAGACTGTTTACAAAGTTCTGAAGGACTTTAATAAGAAGGAACCTACTATTGAAAAAAGAAGAGGCTGGACAGACGCTGGTGTACTATCAACTTATGGTAAAATACCTACCGTTGTAACAGGGCCTGGGGACTTAAAATACTCTCACGCCAAGGATGAAAAAATACCAGTGGCAGATTTGATTAACTATGTTGAAATATATACAAGAATTGCAGAGGAATTCTGCAAATAAGAGAGGTGTAATATGTTAGACATTAAAATTGTTAATGGAAAGATTATCGATATAGAAAACAAAAAAATAATTGAAGGTGATTTGGGAATTAAAGAAGGTAAAATTACGGATGTGGGTTCCGTACCTTCTGAAGCAAAA
>DURT01000007.1 GCA_012843025.1 Tissierellia bacterium
GCTCATGCAAATCTGGAACTCATTGCGTTTGACTTACCATCAAGACTTTCTCCCTACGGTCGAAGTCTTGGGTCAAGTCATAATCTTGCGAATGACCTACCAACCATTTTTCTCTCCCTTCGGTCGGAAAAATGGGGTTAGCTTCTCGTCATCTCGCAGTCTCATTCACCAAAATATTTGCTCCCTACGGTCGCATATTTTGGGAATTCGTTGCGAATGACCTACCAACCATTTTTCTCTCCCTTCGGTCGGAAAAATGGGGTTAGGTCATCTTTATTTTACTATTTTGCATTCCGGGTCTATCATGTCCCTCATATCACCCATTATAGCTCTTGGTACGGGAATGGTAATCATTGTGTGTAAGCCCGGCTTAGCGTTAATAATTTGCGGTATTGTGTTAACACACATAGCTATGGTTCCAATTCCTCCTGGAACTTCCGGAGTGTTAGCCAAGTTAATATTAGGAGTACCTTTTATTATTACATAGTCTCCTGTTTGAACACCCACTTGTTCAGGTTCAATTTGCTGTGGATGATCCATTTCAATTTTCATTTCACCATCTACATATCCGAAACCTTTCATAGCAACACCAGCCACATCTCCGGCTTTTGCTTCCCCATAAGGAGCTTTTCTATCAACATCTGTTACTATAGGTTCCATAGTTTGTGTAACTTTTTCGGCTTTCCAACCTATGGCATCAGCAATCATATGTATTGATTCATGGAATCCCACATGTCCCGCCATAGTTCCTTCTTCAACTCTTTTGTTGAATTCTTCTACAGTAAGTCCGATTCCCTGTTCTTCCATAACTGTTGGACCAAAAGGAGATAAGCTGTTAATTCTTCTGGCTAAAATACTTTCTACTTCTTCACAGCAACCAGTCATTACAATAACTAATAAGTCCATTATTAACCCAGGATTAATACCAGTACCTATAATGGATACACCGTTTTCCTTAGCTATCCTGTCTAACTCTTTTGCCAGTTCGGGTTCTTGAGCTTGTGGATAAGCCATTTGTTCTGCACTGGTAATTACATTGATTTTTTTCTCCAAGGCAAATTTGTATTTGTCAAAACCCTTACGTGTAAATGAATCAGTTAAACACATACAAACATCAGCACATTTTTCTTTAATAACTTCTTCTGGAGTACCTACTATAACATCAGGTCTGTCTCCACGCTCCACGCCAATTATGTCGTACATACTTTTGCCTAATTTGTCACCAATATCTATAGCACCAACAATATCAACACCTTTTTTCTTTAAAAGCATTTTTGCTATTCCGGAACCCATGGCTCCAAGGCCCCAAATAATCACTTTTACATTTTGCATTTACTAATCCTCCTTTTTTACTTATTAAAATATATTTAGCAATTAGTATGCCAAAAATTATATAATTAAAACCCTATTGATAATTATGTACAAACACTTAAAATTTCAAGCATTTACCTATTGCTATGTTGGGCATCTTAGTTTATTATACCCATTTTCCAAAATTAAAAGCAATTATTTTTGCAGTAAACCGCCAAAAAAATTGCAGTAGCCTATTAAAGATTGATTGCATATTTTTTAATTTTATGTTGCAGAGTTTGACGCTTTACTTTCAGTAAATTGGCTGCATGGGTAATGTTATTGTTGCTTTTTTCCAAAGCATTTATAATTATTCTTTTCTCTAAATCGCTTAAATATTCACTCATTCCGGTGTTTTCAATTTTTTCATAATCATTAAATTGTTGACTCATGGAATATTGGGTTCTGATGTGGACTGTGTCTAGTATACGCTCATTTTCATCAGCCATGCTGATAGCTGACATTACTATATTTTCAAGTTCTCTTACATTACCTGGATATTGGTGTTTAAGTAAGTATTCCTTAGCTTCATGGGAGAAACCTTTGATATTTTTGTTAAACCTTTTATTGTATTTATCCACGAACATTTTAGCTAATAACAATATATCTTCGGTTCTTTCTCTTAAAGGAGGGATACTAATATGTATAACATTAAGTCTGTAAAACAAATCTTTTCTTACCTTTTTTTCTCTTAAAATTTTTTCGGGATGTTCGTTGCTAGTGGCAATAATTCTTACGTCTATAGGAATATCCTTAGTTCCTCCTACTCTTCTTATATAGTTTTCTTGAAGAACCCTTAACAGTTTTGCTTGTAATTCATAGGGCATTGAATTTATTTCATCTAACAAAAGAGTTCCGCCATTTGCCTGTTCAAATAAACCTGCTCTATCAACAGCACCGGTAAACCCACCCTTGGAAGTGCCAAACAATATTCCTTCCAGCAAGGACTCAGGAAGTGCGGCACAATTCTGGGCTATGAAAGGTTTGTCCTTTCTTGGGCCGGCATAATGTATGCTTTGAGCTATTAGTTCTTTCCCGGTTCCTGTCTCACCGTATATAAATACCGAGGCATCATTTTGGGATGACTTTTTTGCTCTTTCAACAACTTCTACAAAATTATCAGATTTGCCTACAATATTATTAAAATTATATTTTTTAATTTTCTTGTTTTTTACTGCTTCAGGCTTTCCAATTTCATTTTGCAGCTTAAGAATGGTATTGGACATTTCAGCTATGTTGGTAATATTTTTAGCAATTTCAACTACCGCTATAACTTCACCGTCCACGATAACAGGTACTGTCGTATTAATTGTTGAAATCTCTTTACCATCCTTATTAAGATAGGTCTGTTTTAGATCTATAGTACTCTCTCTATATTTCAATGCTTTTAGCAATGTGCTGTTTTCGCTATTCAATCCTACGAATACTTCTGAAAAGGGTTTCCTCATAACGTCTTTCGTATCCATTTTTTCTAATTTAGCCATTGCATCGTTGTATATAATTGTATTACCCTTTTTATCAAGAACATGAATGCCTTCATCTATATACTGCAAAATTTTTTGCAGTAATGCAGAGTACTCTTTCGCTTCCATATGTCCCCCTAACAGGATTACTATTTATTGAATTATATCATAAAAATACATTTTTTACAATTACAGCTTTCATATTAACAGTATGTTTCCAACAATATAAGGCTATTTTTATACTTAACAAATTAATCTTCCTTGATCAAATGAATTATTATAAACTTATTGTCTCTATTGATTTTTGTTACAGCTTTTAGTAAAGTAGTAACATGGAACTAGTATTTGGGAATACCAAAGAAGGGAGTAAAAATGAAAAAAATAGAAAGTTTTCAGGTAAATCATTTAAAATTAAAACGAGGAATCTACGTATCAAGGAAAGACAAGGTTGGAGATAACATTGTCACTACTTTTGATATAAGGATGAAGGAACCTAACAGAGAACCTGTAATAAACACCGGAGAGCTTCACGCCATGGAACACCTGGGAGCAACCTTCCTTAGAAATCACAACAAGTACGATAAATTAACCATATATTTTGGTCCTATGGGATGCAGAACTGGATTTTACGTCATTTTCAACGGTGATCTATCATCAGCAGATGTAGTTGATATCATTAAAGAAATGTTTTATTTTATTATGAATTATGAGGGAGATATTCCAGGAGCAGATGCTGTTTCCTGTGGAAACTACAATGATATGAATTTAGATATGGCAAAGTTTGAAGCTAAGAAATTTTATGAAGAAGTACTTTGCAATTTGAAGGAAGAAAATTTGAATTATCCTGAATAACAGAAATGTTCTGAAATTTTGCATTTAAAAAGCAAAGAAATTAGTTTTTCTTTGCTTTTCTTCTTTCTAATTCAGTCAAGTATTTTTTTCTTAATCTTATGGCATCTGGGGTAACTTCTACTAATTCATCGTCATTTATAAATTCAAGGGCGGCCTCTAAGGTCATTCTTTTAGGAGGTGATAGTTTTATAGCATCATCTGCTGCAGAAGATCTTATATTAGATTGTTTTTTCCCCTTACATGGATTTACGGTAATATCTTCTCCCCTAGAACACATACCTATGATCATACCCTCATATACTTTTTCTCCAGGACTAATAAACAGAATTCCCCTGCTTTCCAAGTTATCTAGAGAGTAAGCTACTGCCTCTCCCCCTTCACTGGATATTAGTACACCGTTAGTTCTCTGAGGTATCTCACCTTTAAACTTTTCATAGTGGTCAAAACTTCTAATAATACTTCCTTCTCCTTTTGAATCATTTATTAATTCGCTACGATAACCTATCAGACCTCTAGTTGGAACCAAGTATTCTATTTTTACGTAATTTCCTTCTGGTATCATAGATACCATCATACCCTTTCTTAAGTTCAGTTTCGAAATTACAGAGCCAGAATATACTTCCGGAACATTTACTACCACCCTTTCAACAGGTTCCATTAATACGCCGTCTATTTTTTTAAGAATTACTTCCGGCCTGGATACTGAAACTTCATAGCCTTCTCTTCTCATATTTTCAAGAAGTACTGACAAATGGAGCTCACCTCTTCCAGACACCTTGTAACCATCTACTGCATCTTCCAAAGGCTCCACCTTAAGCCCCACATTTACTTCCAATTCCTTTTCCAGCCTTGCCTTTAAATGCCTGGTAGTAACGTATTTGCCAGACTGTCCAGCAAAAGGTGAAGTATTAATCAGAAAATTCATGGACATGGTGGGTTCTTCTATCTTTATCGGTTCCATGGGATTTACCTTGTTTTCATCACAAATAGTATCTCCTATGGATATATTGGAAATTCCAGATACAACAACAATATCTCCGCTGTAGGCTTCTTTTACAGGAGTACGTTTCAGGCCTTCATAAACGAATATGTTTGATATTTTTTGTTTTTCCATTGCTCCATTATTCTTAGCAATTGTAACTACTTGACCTTCCCTTATGGTCCCTGCCGTAATCCTTCCGATACCTAATCTTCCAATATAATCATCGTATCCCAATGACGAAACCTGCAGCTGCAAATTTTCGCCGTCTCTGTCAGGATATGGACTAACATGATTGATTATGGTTTCAAACAAAGGTTCAATACTGTCGCTTTCATGGTCCAATTCATACTGAACTATCCCTTCCTTTGCCACACCGTATAAGATAGGAAAATCCAACTGTTCCTCATTGGCATCCAACTCCACAAACAGGTCAAATACCATATCCACCACTTCTTCTGCCCTGTGATTTTTCTTATCTATTTTGTTTATAAACAAAATAGGTCTTAGGCCTATTTCCAAGGACTTTTTCAGTACAAACCGGGTTTGAGGCATGGGGCCTTCAATAGAATCTACCAAGAGTATAACCGTATCCACAGTCTTCATAATTCTTTCCACTTCCGATGAAAAGTCCGCATGTCCTGGTGTATCTACTATATTAATTTTTATATCGTTATACATTACGGAACAGTTTTTTGAATATATTGTTATTCCTCTTTCCCGCTCTATATCATCAGAGTCCATTACCTGTTCCACAACCTCCTGATTTTCTCTGAAAATTCCACTTTGCTGTAGAAATGCATCTACTAATGTGGATTTTCCAGCATCAACATGTGCGATTACTGCTATATTTATTATTTTTTTCTTCATAGTCATTCCTCTCTTTTTCCACAGCATAGTGTATTCCTTTTCTAAATATTTTGCAAGTTTTTTTTGCTTACATATCTAAGATATTTTTACCATTAGTATTTCTTTACTAATGAAAAAGGAACGCAGCGCGTCCCTTGATTATAGTATTAATATTAAGGTGTTTCTACTTTCCCTTATACACAATTTTCCCGTCAATAATTGTCATTACTGTTTCAAAATTAACGTCTAAAAGAGGGTTTCCTTTAAAAATTGCTATATCTGCATCTTTACCTACTTTCAGGCTTCCCACTCTATCATCAATTCCCGTTATTTCTGCTGGATATATAGTTATGGTCTTCCATGCTTCTTCCTCAGAAAGCCCTGCCTTAACAGCCATCCCTGCACACATACTTAAATGCTGTACCGGAATAACCTGAGAGTCTGTAATTATTGCAGTCTTTATTCCTGCATCTATTAGAATTTTAGGTGTTTCAAAACTTTTGTTTCTAAGTTCAACCTTGGATCTGGAACCCAAGGTGGGACCTACTAAGCAAGGTTTCCCCGCTTCTTTTAATTCCTCTACTATTAAATGACCTTCTGTACAATGATCCAGTGTTATATCTAAATCAAATTCCTTAGCAATTCTTAAAGCAGTAAATATATCATCAGCCCTATGAGCATGGGCTTTTAACGGAATTTCTTTTCTCAATACAGGAAGTAAGGAATGGAGTTTCAAATCAAAATCTGGTTTCTGATCCGGATCTGTCTTTGATGATTCCAAATCTTCCATATATCTCTTTGCTTCATAAAGAGTTTCTCTTAACATTGCTGCAATAGCCATTCTGGTAACTGGTGATTTGTTCTGATCTTCATATACTCTTTTCGGATTTTCCCCGAAAGCTATTTTCATGGCAACAGGCTCTTTAATAATCATATCGTCAATTCTTTTGCCATAAGTTTTAATTGCAACAAATGTACCTCCAATTATATTGGCACTTCCAGGCCCTGTAACAGCCGTAGTTACTCCTCCCTCGATTGCATCCTGAAATCCCTGCTCCATGGGATTAATTCCATCGATTGCCCTTAAATGTGGAGTAATAGGGTCCACTGCTTCATTACCGTCGGAACCTTCAAAGCCTATTCCTTCTTCCCACATTCCAATATGGCAATGAGCTTCAACTAATCCCGGTGTAACCAACAGTCCTTCTGCATCTATTACCTCTGCTTCTTCTGGTATTTCTAAATCTTTCCCTATAGCTATAATTTTTCCATCCTTAATAATAATTTGACCTCTTTGAATATCTTCTCCGTCCATGGTTTTAATATAACCGTTTTTTATAACTAGCATATGTCCTCCAATTGTTCTATCTTGAAATAAATCCAACTTTTCTTTTTACTTTTCTCAAAGTTTTCTGTGCTGCAATTTCAGCTTTTTGTGCACCTTCAATGTATATTTTCTCTAAGTAGTCTTTGTTCTTTAATAAGTAATCTATTTTTTCCTGTATGGGCTTAAGCTCTTCTATTACAACTTCTGCCACATCTTCTTTTAATTCCGCATAACCCTTACCCTGGTATTCTCCTGCTATTTCTTCAGGTTGTTTATTTGTAATCTTAGAATAAATATTAATTAAATTCTTTATTCCCGGTTGCTCATCTGTATAATTAACCACACCTACAGAGTCAGTAACGGAACGTTTAAATTTTCTCCTTATTACATCAGGTTTATCCATTAAAAGTATGTAGGCATTTTCATTAGAATCAGACTTTGACATTTTACTGTTAGGATCCTGTAAACTCATAATCTTAGCCACATCTTTTGAAATATAAGCCTCTGGAACAGTAAAAGTTTCACTGAATCGGTTGTTGAATCTCTGGGCAATATCTCTGGTTATTTCTAAATGCTGTCTTTGGTCTTCTCCTACGGGAACTAAATCAGCCTGGTATAGAAGTATATCTGCAGCCATCAATACAGGGTAAGTGAAAAGACCTGCTGTTATGGCATTTGAATCCTGCTTCTTAGATTTATCCTTGAATTGTGTCATTCTGCTAAGTTCACCATAGTAGGAAAAACAATTCAGTATCCATGCAAGTTCCGCATGGGCAGGAACATGAGATTGAATAAATAATGTTACCTGTTCCGGATCTAATCCTGCAGCTATGTAATTGGCAAGAACTTCAAGGGTGTTTCTTCTTAAATCCTTGGGTTCTTTCGGAACTGTTATTGCATGCATATCAACTACACAATAATAACTGTCGTACTCACTTTGAAGGCTTACCCAATTTTTCAATGCTCCTAAATAGTTACCTAGTGTTAACGAGCCAGAAGGCTGCATTCCGCTGAATATTACCTTCCTCTTTTCCATACTATCCTCCCATATACAAAAAACGAGTTTCTTATCTTCCATGAAACTCGTAAAGTTTACTGTTTCAATTATACTACCCTAAGTATTATTTGTCAAAATGATAGTTTTCCTATGTCTATATTTCCAGTTAGCTGAGGGATAAGATACTGTATCTTAAAATTTAAACAAGTATGTAATAATTAAAAATAATATTTGTGATAATTCTATAATACATCCTTCTATTGAAACAGGGTAATCTTTTATTTTGTTATCTATTCTGCTGACAATTATTCCTGCCGCCATGTAGGTAAGAGACAGGGATATTATTAATTTATAATTAAGTATTGCCGCAAAGATAAAAGAAAGACTAAAGGCTATAATTACATGGTGTTTTTTGCAATATTTTAATACAGAAGTATTGCTTAAATCCCCTTTAATAATTTGACTAAGAATAATCATACACGAAAATCCTACAGAGGGCATTAAAATTAAAGAAGTTATGGGAACTATTCTGAATAATGAATAGTACATTAAGCAAATAATTACAAGGATTATAACTTCCCATGTATCCTTGCAATATTCCTTATTGAAATAATAATTAAAAGTTCCGTATACATCCTTTATATTTACTGCTTTGGTAATTAAACAGTAATATAAGAGTACTACAGAACTAATAAAAAAGCCCTCAAATAAATATCTTAAAGAAGCGATAATAAATGAAAAAAAACCAAGGGCAAGTCCAATTAACGGAAGTGCTCCTATTCCATTTATGTAATCTTCTTCATTCGTTTCTTGATAAATGGTAATATTTACACAGGTATATTTTCTTAACATTAGAACAATACCTATGACAATACTTCGTAAGTCAAACATAGTTATAGACCTCAAATGTTTTTACCATTATATCACAAATAGAGTTAAATATGAATTACTTTAGTTAAATTATATTGTAAAATCTCATGAGTATAATATATGCTTCCTGATAGGTACAATAATCATAGGGTTTAAAGTTTAAACCATCTCCTTTTAATAAGCCCTTGCTTGCAGCTAAGTAAATATAAGGCCTTTCCGTTTCCTCAACTAATGATATATCCCTGTATTCTATAACTTCATACCCTGTAATATCCATACCTAACTTGCTGCCAATGTATATTAAGATTTTGGCAATCTCAAGTCTTGACATAAACCCTTCAGGATTATTGAAAAATTCCGTACTTAAAAGTTCCATTGGATAGGCTTCATGTATATTATCCTCATCTATAAACACTCCCTTGACTGGATCTAAAGCCACACACTCTTCATATTTTATTACACCGAAGTAGTTTGTTAAATTTTCTTCTCCAATTTTATTATTAAGTAAGTTTATTACTAATCTATAAAAATCCTTTCTACTGATGTAAGCTTCATACATTCCTTTAAATTCTTCCGGTATCAGGGATGCATTTTTCATTTCCTCGATTATTTCTTTAGCCCAACCCTGAGGTTTTTGTGGAATCGCATCATACCAGAGTTTTGTATTCTGGGATATGGAATTAAAGTTGTCCTCTAATACTTGTGCTAATAATTTTATCTTTTTATGGATTGTTGTAATATCCCCTCCATCCATATTCCGAAGAACTGAAGGGTGTGTTTCCGCATACCATATTAAATCGGATATTTCATCTTCAAAACTGTTTGCAGAATGTTTGTTAATAAATACTTGGCAATAATCACTATCCCAAGTACCGTACATATATCCCTTATTTAACTTTTCAAATTCCTTTTTTAATTGACTTAAATCACTAGTTTTAACCAAGTAATTGCTTATAAAATGTCCAATTTCATGCATTATAGATTCTTCTGAAATAAAACAGCTTCCCGAATGTAAGCTACTATCCAATACTTTTATGTAAATATTACTTGCATCCTTGTTTCTATATCCTGTAAACAAATCCTTTATATTCTCAGTCTTATCTATTATTACATTTGTTACAATTCCCTTTTTCAAGTAATAATCTGTTATCTCTTTAATAATGTTGTGAGGAAATTTCTTTAAACTTCTTTCTATAGCTTGTAAGCAGTCAATAAAGTCCCCCTCATCCTCTTGGGCAATAAGGATATTGATTCCGTACATTTTTTCTAAATTATTTTTCATAGTATACTCAGAATCAGTATTGCCGCTTAAGGCATAAGCCTGGGTTCCAAGAAGACAAATACATATAACCAAACATAAAATTCTTATTCTAACCATAATTTTACCTCACCAACTAATCGTTAAATTTTTTAGCTACAAATTGATAAGTACAAAAATTATAGCACAGTGGGAAATATTTTTCAATCATTTTTTGAAAACGTTTCTCTTGTTCTCCTAATTTACTTTCGCCTTTACCTGGTATTTTTTCTGAAAAAATGGTATAGTATAGAAAACTATATAAAGGAAAGAGGACATGAAAGTTACTATAATATCCGTAGGCAAAATTAAAGAGAAGTTTTTTACTGAAGCAATAAAAGAATATTCTAAGAGGCTGTCCAAGTATTGCAAATTAGTTGAAGTGGAAATCCCTGACGAAAGGGCCGATGATAACTTTTCAAGTTCTGAAATAGAACAGGTCAAAATAAAAGAAGGGCAAAAAATACTTAATAGTATTCCAAAAAACTCTTACCTAATTGTTTTAGACATAAAGGGTAGTCAACTTAGCTCTGAAGACCTTGCCAAAAAAATAAAAACCCTGTCCATCCAAGGAACCTCCCATATAACCTTTGTAATAGGAGGTAGTAACGGACTGTGGGAAGAAGTCTTAGAGAAAGGAAATTTTATACTTTCTTTTTCAAAAATGACCTTCCCCCACCAGCTTTTTAAAGTTATATTATTGGAACAAATATACCGCGCTTTTAAAATAAATGCAGGGGAAACTTACCATAAGTAGTCATTACTTTAATATCCCGATACGATGTAAGGGGAAGAATCTAAATTCAGCCTTCCCTATTATTTTATCTTCTGGTATATAGGGATTACTCCAGTACCTAGCATCTACAGATATTGGTCTGTTATCTCCTAGGAAAAAATATGTTCCTTCAGGTACCTTGTAGGTTTGTGCCGGACCCTTGGCTTCCTTTGCATAGGGCTCATGAATTCTTTCACCATCAATAAAAACTTCTCCCGTTTCGTTTATTTCTACTGTTTCCCCCGGAAAAGCAATGAGCCTTTTTACAAGTTTCTCATTAAGTTCATCTGAATGAAATACTAAAATGTCTCCCCTTTTAGCATTTTCCATATTAAATAGTCTGTTTACGTAAAGTTTATCTCCAGGCATGATTGCCGTTTCCATAGATCCAGTAGGAACAGTTACCAAAATAAAAATAAATCTGTTTAAAAACAATACTATTGCTATAGCGATAATAACAGGTATTACCCATTCATTGATAAATTTCTTCATATTCTACGTCCTTTGTTACTGTGATAATAATATTATACCAACTTATTCTTTATCAATCAATTGAAAAATAACCTCCATATAAAGATTGCTTTACTTATTAGTTTTTATATTTTATAATTAATTTGTCCAAACCATAACAAGTTCTTAAGTTTATACATATAAATAAATGGGTATATTAGGATTTGAAGTAAAATTGGAAGCGATAGATAGATACAGTAAGGAGGTAAGACAGAGTGGATATACTATTTGCATTTGGGCTAACACTTTTTGCTGGTTTAAGCACTGGTATTGGAAGTGCTTTAGCTTTTTTTACAAAGAAAACAAATACTAGATTTTTAGCTATTAGCCTTGGATTTTCTGCTGGTGTAATGATTTATGTTTCCATGGTTGATATATTTGTGAAAGCACAAGATAGCTTGGTAGCTGAGCTTGGCTTGAAAGCAGGATCCTGGGCTACTGTAGCGTCCTTTTTCGGGGGCATGCTTCTTGTGGCACTTATTGATAAAGCTATCCCCAGCGGTGAGAATCCTCATGATATGTACAAGGTGGAGGACATAGAAGAAGCAAAAGTTCAATCGGAAGAAAAACTTATGCGTGCAGGTATGTTTACTGCATTAGCCGTTGGAATTCACAATTTTCCTGAGGGAATTGCAACTTTTATTTCTGCACTTCATGAACCTTCTATAGCAATACCCATAGCCATAGCAATTGCCATACATAATATTCCTGAAGGAATTGCCATTTCTGTTCCCATTTACTATGCTACAGGAGACAGGAAAAAAGCATTTATATATTCTTTCCTGTCAGGGCTTGCGGAACCAATAGGTGCCTTGGTTGGTTATTTAATCTTAATGCCCTTTATTAACGAATTAACCTTTGGCATAGTTTTCGGAGCAATAGCTGGAATAATGATATATATATCATTAGATGAACTTCTACCTTCTGCTCAAGAATACGGAGAACATCACCTGTCAATATATGGAGCAATAGCCGGCATGGCTGTAATGGCAGCAAGTTTACTTTTTTTTATATAGAATAGAGTATAGTAATCTTGCCTTTACTTGAAAACTTTTATTTTAGGTTTTATATTTAAAGTATCAGGCTCTATAATAAATAGAGCTTTTTTATTTGACCTAGTATATAATACCAAATCATAAAACTCCCTTGTATTGTTATACAGCAATACTACATATTTAGATTTATTAATCATATAGGAATTCCTATTCTTTATGCTATCTTTTGTATAATGGTACTGCAATAAAGTTTCTTTATCAATTTTTTCCATTAGAGAGTAGTACTTGTCCCTTTGATCTTCATTCCACTCTATAGTAAAATCTTCATAGGGTAAAACTCCTTCCAATGTTATATTAGGATGTTTACCCTTTAATTTAACAACAATCTCTGCTATTAACTGCTCAAAGCCAATTTCCATACCACTAATAAAATGGGTTACATATAGATTAGTTATCAGATTCTTAATTATTTCTATAAGCTTATATTCATAATTTATCTTTACAGGCAAACTCCCCCTATAACAATCTATAAAACAACAAGTTCTTATATGTTTCGCCATGATGCCTCTTCTAATACAATATTTACGCTCGTAGCGTATTTTGATAATTATAGCTTATTTAAGGATGCTTTAGCAATAGGTAATATATAATGGGTGATTAAAATGGAAGCTAGCATAATGCTACAAATAGGCAAAAGATTAAGACGGGAAAGAGAAAAGAAAAATATGACAAGGGAAGAGTTCGCAGAAAAAGCTAGTATATCTCCCCAATTCTTAGCTGAGATTGAAAACGGAAAAAAAGGAATGTCTGTGGACACTCTATATAAAATATGTAAGAATGTTTCTATATCAGCTGATTATTTATTGTTTGGTCTTTTGTCCCATGAATATTTGTCTGATTCAGCAAAAAATGTAGTAGAAAACCTACCTGAACCTTTTTTATCTTATACGGAAGATATAATCCAAATTGTAAATAATATAGTTTCTGAATCTATAGGTAGATATAAAAATACTGAAGAATTGTAAAGGTCTTATACAATAATTTACCATTTGTATAAGACCTTATTATTTCTATAACTTAATCAGTTCGTAATTTTGAGTACCTAGTCCGATTTCTTCAGCATAATCAAGTATTATGGTGGACTCTACATCAGGATGAGCATGTCTGAATACATCGTAGCCCATAGTATTGCATATAGCATCGTAACAGGCTCTATCTAAGGCAACAGGGTCCATTGAGGAAAATATTCCTATATCTTGAGATAAAGGTTTCCCAGAAAATCCAACACAATCGCAAAGGGGTGTCACATTCATAACAAAAGAAATATAACCTACCTTCCCCTGTTTCTCTTTTACAGCACCGTAAGCGTACTCTGCCATTTTTTCCAAGAACACTCTTCCATCGGTTTCCCATTGCACCTTAATGGCTCTGGTGGGGCATATGGTAGTACATTCACCGCAACCGTAACATAAATCATAATCTATTACTGCCTTTTTATTTACAATAGTAATTGCCTCCTTAGGACATGACTTGGCACACATGGAACATCCTATACATTTTTCTTCCCTTACCTGGGGCTTAACATCTGAATGCTGCATCTGCTTACCTGCAGGTGTGGCACATCCCATGGCAAGATTTTTTTGGCACCTCCAAACCCTGCATTTTCATGACCTTTGAAATGAGACATAACAATCATTGATGATGCATTGTGGATTTCCCCGCCTATTTTAACAGTTTCGAAATGCTTTTTATCAATTTTAACCTCTTCAGAATTTCTTCCGTAAATTCCATCAGCAATAATAATGGGGGCATTAACAACCGAGTATGCAAAACCATTTTCAATGGCAGATGTAATATGGTCTACGGAATTAGTTCTTGAACCTGTGTACAGGGTGTTGGTATCTGTAAGAAAGGGCTTGCCGCCATACTCCTTTACCTTGTCAACAATCTGTCTCACTGCTACGGGATGCATATATGTGAAATTCCCTTTTTCTCCAAAGTGGAGCTTAATAGCTACTAATGATTTCTTCTCTATGAATTCCCCGAATCCATTTACATCAAAGAGTTGTCTTAATCTGTTAAAGGTATTTTTCTTATATGAATCTGAATATAAATCACAAAAATATACTTTTGACTTTCCCATTCATTCCTCCAATTGATATTTCTTGTCCCACTTATACTATCATCAATACAGCTGTTTTTCAATATTAAAGATACTATCTTCCCTATCTTAGTATGCCTTTTAATTGAATAGGCAATAGATATTTATTAAATTTACATCTTGCTTTTCTGTATTTTTTGTTATATACTAAGCTAAATTTAATAAGTGGATGAAGCATCCGGAAGGCTACGACCGGATGGGGACACGACTCTGGAGAGACTCTTTACGAGCACCGAAGGGGAAAGTTATTATATAGCGAAACTCTCAGGTAAAAGAACAGAGATACATATTTAAGCATGGGCTTAAATTTATATTTTTTGTTCTGTTAAAGAGACGCTATGTCTCTTTTTTATTTTAAATAAAGAGTACCCTCCCTGTAGAAAACAGAAGGCTCATTGTAATTAAATGAATACGGAGGATATATATGAAAGCCATTATAACAATATTCGGAAAAGACAAAGTAGGAATAATCGCATCTGTAGCCACATTATTGGCAAAACACAATGTGAATATTTTAGACATAACTCAGACCGTTATGAGAGAATACTTCACCATGACCATGTTAGTTGATTTATCAGGATCAAAAACGGAATTCATAGTGCTGCAAGATGAATTATCTAAAAAAGGTCAAGAGCTAAAAATGGATATCAGAATTCAAAGAGAAGATATTTTTGAAAAAATGTACGAAATTTAGGAGCTAGATATGATTAAAACAAAACATATTTTAGAAACAATCAAAATGGTGGATGAACTAAAGTTTGATATTAGAACAGTTACAATGGGAATTTCTCTATTGGACTGCGCCGATACAGACGGTGAGAAAGCAAGGCAAAAAATTTATGATAAGATAACTAAGCTCACAGAAGATTTTGTTAAAACAGCTGAAAAAACAGAAAGGGAATTTGGAGTTCCAATAATCAACAAAAGAATTTCTGTTACCCCTATTTCTATTATTGCTGGCTCATCAAATGACACAGACTATGTTAAATTTGCAGAAACATTAGATAAAGCAGCAGATGCAGCAGGTGTTAATTTCATCGGAGGCTTTTCCGCTTTAGTTCAAAAAGGGTTCACAAAGGGAGATGAAATATTAATTCGCTCAATCCCTGAAGCATTATCTGTTACAAATAAAGTTTGTTCTTCCATTAATGTTGCATCCACTAAGGCAGGAATTAATATGGATGCTATTAAACTTATGGGACAGATTATAAAGGATACAGCATATTTAACCAGGGATAAGGATAGCTTAGGATGCGCCAAATTAGTCGTATTTGCTAATGCAGTAGAAGATAATCCCTTCATGGCAGGAGCTTTTCACGGTGTGGGAGAAGCAGAAAAAGTATTAAGCGTAGGGGTTAGTGGCCCTGGAGTTGTTAAATATGCCTTGGAAGGAGTAAAGGGTAAGGATTTTACAGAAGTTTGCGAAACCATCAAAAAAACAGCCTTTAAAATAACTCGTGCCGGGGAAGTGGTAGCAAAAGAAATATGCAATAGATTAAATATCCCTTTCGGTATAATGGATTTATCCCTGGCACCTACTCCTGAAATAGGAGACAGTGTAGCACGTATTTTGGAAGAAATGGGACTTGAAAGCTGTGGCGCCCACGGAACAACTGCAGCTTTGGCATTACTTAACGATGCAGTTAAAAAAGGTGGAATCATGGCTTCATCAAATGTAGGAGGTTTAAGCGGTGCCTTCATTCCAGTAAGCGAAGATGAAGGAATGATTGCTGCAGTTAATGCTGGTTCCTTAAGTTTGGAAAAATTAGAAGCAATGACTTGTGTTTGCTCTGTGGGCCTTGATATGATAGCTATACCGGGAGATACACCTACCAGCACTATTTCAGCCATTATAGCAGATGAATGTGCCATAGGTGTTATAAATCAAAAGCCAACTGCTGTAAGAATTATACCTGTCTACGGCAAGTCTGTAGGAGATATGGCGGAATTCGGAGGGCTGTTGGGAAGAGCTCCTATTATGGCTGTAAGCAAATTTTCCAGTGAAGAATTTATTGCAAGAGGCGGACGAATACCCGCCCCTGTTCACAGCTTCAAAAACTAAGAGGATTGTCCTGTCGGGACAATCCTTTTAATTTATTATTGTACTTCTATGAACTGATTATAATTTTTTTTAGTTCCTTTTCTAATTTTTCTATACTTAATGTTTCTTGAACTCTTAGCTGGTGCAATTTGCTCATAGTAATTTCAAGGTGACTTTTGACTGTAGATACACTTTCATAGGAATTATTTATTTTTGATTGCATATACCAATCTGCAATAAGCCCATCAAGGAAGAAATCTGCAAATTTTGCAAATCCGTCGGTTTCAAATCTAATATCGTAGTTGATTTTCACATCTGCCAGTTCTGATTTAAATTTTCTTAAATAATAATGGGCACTTTCAACTTCCTTCATAGCATCATCAATATGAGAATGTTTTGCTAAATCAGAAATCAGACCCCCGCCCAACAGGTCCCATGTTCCCCATCCTTTAGCGGAGCTTAAGCTATTTAGAGCAGCATCAAGACTGTTTACAGCAAGTTTTCCCGCTGAGATGGCTTCATTCAGCTCTTTTAGATTTCTCTTTGATTCCTCTATTTTTTGTGTTAATTCTAATATCTTGCTTGCATAACCTTCTCCAGATTTGATTAATAATTCCTTTTTCTGTGCATATAAACGATTATATTCACTAATACAATTTTTGTATGTTTCCCTTTCTTCAATTAATTTAGAAATTTCTGCTTGTATATATTCTAAGTCATTAACTTCTTGATCATATCTAAGTTTTGCTGTAAGGGCTTCTCTTTGTTCTTTCTCTTTTTTATCTGCTAATTTACCGGTGACTGAATAAAAAATAGAAACTATATTTTTATTATTTAATTTTTTAACGTCTAAATTTTCCTTATCTAGTACTGTTTTTAGTTCATACACTTTTTGTTCTAATTCAGCTTCATCATTTCTTAGCTCCTTAAGAATTGAATCAATTTTATTTAATCTGTATATTTTTTGTTGAACTTCTTCTATTTTTTTATTTAATTCTGAATACATTTTTCCTCCTGTCCTGAGAGTTTTCTATCTTAATCTATTCATCCTGATAGTTTCCCTTTTTCATGGAAAAATTCAATCTAAAATAGTTTTCTTTCGCATCTTCTATCGGAAAAAGCATATGAGCTGTCTCCCTATAACCTGAATGCTCAATATTACAGTTAAACATTATGCCTGCCTCCACAAAACTATAGTCATTAAAAATATTATTATTGATTTGTTCTGCTATTCGTTTGGGAATTTTAGAAAATAACCTCATTTCATCCTGTGCACCTGCAAAAGCAAGGGAAGCTAAGAACATATAATCGTCATATGAACTAAGCAAGTATTCATTATTTTTTATTTCAACAGCAAATGAAACACCTGTCACATATCCATTTTCTATTGTAAAATTATAATCTGGTTTTTCAGTATAACCGATATATATTATGGTCCCGCTAGAATTCTTCTTTTCCCATTTCCCGGTTTCATCTAAGTAACTATCACCAAAATCAATGTTGTAATAATTAGCATAATAATTGTAGTTCTCGACAAATTCTTCTATAGTCAAATCACCTTTGTTAGGAGGAAGAAGCTGGGCAGAGATTATCGTTAACATAGCAGCAAATGAGAGTGCAATTGCACCAATATAAAGTACACTTCGATACCATTTCGTATCCTTAATGGTATAAGATATTGATTCATCCCATGGCTGAATTTCATTCTCAATACATAGCTTGTAGCTTTTCCAAAGACGGATTAAATTATATATTGGGATGCTAAATCCCATTCCACCACCTAAAACACCAAGCGTCCTTTCAAAACCCTCTCCATATGATAGACGACTACCATCATGATTTTCTATCCTAAGTCCAAATATTGCTTTTCCTGGTGTATTCCCAAATAAATTAAGCAAGAGTGGTTCTAAAACCAACATTATTACAATCGTTATAAAAGAGTCAAGAATATTCCCGGCATTGCTTCTATCAGCCACGTTTATATGGAACACAAATGCGAGAAATGCCGACCAAAGTAAGTTGTATAAATTGATGTCCAGTATTCTTGCAAAATATCTGCGCCATGGGTGGTATACCTGAGGAGTCTCATCATATTTGTTTGCTCGCTCCATTTCGGATAACTCTTCAATTTCTTTTATCATTATATTTTACATCCTTTAATATTTTTAGTATCTAACTTATTAAAAACAACTAACCTTAAACCTTATTATATAAACTCATCTATTCAGAATATATTACGTCTTAAAACCTTGCCGCTTTTATCTATAATTTCTACTAAACTGCCATTAGTCCATTCAGGACGCATTTCTACCAATTTACCATCACTGTCTATTTCATCAGCCAAGACAATATATTTATAATTTAAACCGTATTTGTCTAAAACATTAATATATATTTCAATCCTGTCATTGGCTGAAAGTTCAACTTCACCTTGTAAAGAATGAATAGTATGCATTTTAGATTCAAGGTTCTTCATATCCACTTCCTGTTCATCTATGAAAGTACCATTTATATACTTGGAAATACTTATTTTTTCTAAGCTGTTATTTTTAGATTCAAAATAATCTATTATTATATCCCCCTCATATTGGTACTTGCCCGAAATATATTTTGTTCTTCCTGCAAAATGGACATACATATCCAATAAATATTTATATTGCAAATCATCATATTCATCTATCGTTTCTATTTTTTCTAAACCCTTATCTTTTAATATTACCTTTATTTGTAATGGATCAAATAGATAGGCATTTATTGAAGCAGTAAATCTTGAACCATTCTTAACCATTACATGCCTTTGGTCATTTACTAACAAATCTGCAGTCAAATTCTCTGTCTGTTCTTTAGGGGTTACTGATATTTCCACAGGAATAGTTAAATTATCTTTATTTAAATCACTTCCAAATGTTACAGTATAGCTGTCAAATAAACTAATTTGCTTTTTTAGCTTTTCATCAACATTTGCATATATATTTTTGATTTCATTTCTAAGATCGATTTGTTCATTTTGAATTTGCCTTAGACTCCTATTCATTGAATTTTCAATATTATGGATTTTATTCATTGTAGTGAAATTAAATAAAATTAAAACTGCGATAATAAAATATAAATGTTTTCTTTTCATTTTTTCTCCTTCTGCTCTTCTCCTGTTTCACCTCTTAGCAAGAGGAACCTTTAGCCCTCTGCTTGCCTAATCATTCCAGCTTTTTAGTGTATCCAATTCAAAAGTCCATTCAGGTGTAATTAATTTCTCTTTACCCTTTATAGAATACCATGGACTTATATCCTCATCCATGGGATTTATAAGAAGTTGAGTTTGCTGGGCAGGCATGTAGGACTGGGCCAGTAAAAAAATCTTTTCACCTTCTGAATTAACTGCCATGTCAACAACAATTACGGCATGACCTGGACTGCCGCCAACAATAAAGACATCGCCTATATTCATCTTATCAACACTTACACTGACAAGCTCTTTTTCCAAAGAAAGAGTCCCAGCGTATGCAAAAACCATATCCATATATTTTCTGAAATCTTCATATGAATTTGAAGGTTCTGCAGCTTTACAGTATTCCGCCTGATTTCCCTGAACTTTAATTCTGTAACCTTCCATCCACTTCTTATACTCTGCCTTAAATCCTGATACAAAATTAAAACTGATTTTATCATATAATCCCTGTAAATAAAGGTACTCTGCCCTTAAAAGCATAATTGCATCTGCACATTGATGAAGGTCTCTATTGCCTATATCTACATCAAAGACGCTGTCATAAATTCCTTTTGAAGGCTTCTTTCTTCCATTATAATATAAAACCTTTTCACCATAGGGCTTGAGCCTTTGATTTCTTAAAAATTCTGCAAAGCTCCCTTCTTCATATTCAACCCTAATGTATCCTTCTACTGGCAAATATCTGTCCTTTATAGTCATTCCTTCCCTATTAACGAGCCTATTTACAGTATCGTCCTGACCATCAAACATATTAAAAGGAAATATTTCCGAATTATCTGATGTAAAATTTTTACAAGCGGTAATAAACAAACATATCAATAAAACATAAATACATATTAGTTGTTTCCTGGACCCAGTCATATTTCTCTCCCTTAATAAATTCCAAGTTCATTACCATCGATTTGTATATGACATATAGTTTGAATATTACATAAACCTGTGTGTAGGTTTAATGTATCCTAATGTGAATTAGTTATTTAATTACATCTATGTTTCCAAAAAAGAGAAAATTAAGCAAACACACTATCAAGGTAATATGCACGCTCAGCAATTGGCATATTCTGTCTAACAAGGTGTACTTACCAATGCTGTCTCTTTTTTCGCGACCTTCCTTGGTAAGATAAATGTATAACCAATAAATTCCTCCAAATCCGCTAGAAAAAGATAAGAATAAATAAAATACCGCTTTAACCATATAATACCATCCCTTATATTATTAATAAGAAATAATGCTTAATCTTAATAGACGAATATATCGCTAAAATTGTTCTAGGTTATAAAAACAAGAGAAATAATTATTACAATTAAAGTACTTAAAAGAGTTCCCAATAAATAATATTCTGCAAAATCCTTTTCTTTAGATATTTTGTCATATCTGGCTATAGATTTTGCCGTTAAAACCAAACCTATTGCAGAGTATTGCTTAATGGAGAGAAATATTAACATGATCATTCGTTCCACTGTACCAATGAATCTTCCGGCACTAATAGTTTCTTGCATATTATTAATATTGCTAATTGGTCTGTATACTGCCAATAACTTTTGGATTGCAATATTAGCTGGCTTGTGTATGAATAATAAAGCAAATATCCATGAAACAGCCGTTGACCATTGTATTCCAACAAGATTTAAGAAGTCGGTAATTACATTCCCCTCTATCAGTATACTGTTTTTTGCCTGCCAATATGAAATCCCAAATAGAGAAACAAAGTGCAGAAATTGATCTACAAAGAATATATTTCTTTCAGTTGTCTTTGACAAATTGTCTTTATTATACATAGATGATATCCATACAAACTTCATAGCATCGATAATCAAATGTAGTAATGATGCTAGTGTTGCTCCTAAGACTAAGTCGAAAGATGCTATAAAGAGGACCATTATAAGCATTACCCCATAATATTGGCCACAATGTATCAAGACCCATATAAAGCTACTATCCTTCCTTTCAGCAGTCCTTTCTGTTTGCACATAAAAATCCCCAAGGATGTGTCCTAAAAGAAATATTATAAGGTATTCCCTAAACATTTTCTCTCCTTATTTCTGCCAATGCTCTTTTTATGGTATCCAATGCATCCTTATACGCATAATAATTTCCCTTTGACAAACTTTTTTGAACGGCAGGTTGCTTAATATTAAACCTTTTGGCAACATCAGACTGGTTGTCCTGATGTTTTAAAATGTCCCAAATTATTTCCCTCTGCCTCTCTGTCCAGGAATTTTTTATTACTGTCAACAATGACAATATGGTATTAATCATTACCGTCATTTCCTCATTACTACCTTCAGCTTCAATTCTTATATCTGCTGTATTTGTCTGTTTTCTCTTTTCATTGTCCTTCAAAAAATTAATAGCTTTTCGAGCATTGTAATATCCCGGTCCATCTGCTCCTATAGGCATTTCCTTGTTAATTTCTGTAGTTATTGTCCCTATACCAATACCAAATCTTATTTTAACCGGATGCATTTTCCTTTCAATTTCAAATATTATATCCATGGTATTTGAACCGTTACACAACAAACCTTGAAATTCATCTCCAAGGGTTATCATAAACTTAGAAGCAATATCCTTGTAGTATTTATTATTTACTTCTTCTAGTATTGATTTTAACTTTTTCTGTACTTCACTTCTTTGCTGGAGCTTCTTTGAATCCCTGATATCGCCTATAACTGCTATATAAGGACTATTTTCAAAAGAGAGAAACATAGCCAACCTCCTTCTTATTGAATTCATTATATATCCTTATAAGTGAATATGCAAGAAATATTCATCATATAGGTTATATTTATCTAATGTTCCCAAAGTATGTGTCTTGAATGATCCTATTCTCCTTAACGGCTCTTCGTAAAGGTTATAATCTAAAAGCAGTTATACGAATGAATGTGGAAGGTATGAAAAAATCACTTTCCCATATGCCTATTTTTGCCCTTATAGGAATAATTACTGCTATATGGAGGGCAAGTTGTACAATTCCCTTAGCAACCTTATCAGCAAGTCCTGTAAGCATTTTATATGCAGTATACCTGTATCTAGTTCCTATAATTAATATAGGAAGGCTGCCAAAAATGATTATAAAGAAAAAATAGCCCTCTATGTTAGGGAGTTCCTTATAAAGGGTTATCTATAATTCCATATAGTTATAATAATTCTTTATTGTATTTTTTGTATAAATACAAGCAGAAATACTTAATCCTAACCATATTATCACAATCAACACATCCGAGATTATATCTTGCCCTAGATGAAATTCATCATTCTTAAAGGAAGAAACAAAAGAATTCATGATTAAAATATAGAGCACTGCAGGTGTAGAGCTTACAAATTCAATTACTAATCCCCCTAAGAAAATAGATACAGGAAATGTCATGGATAGTTCCAATAGAAATGGCACCAGGTCTAATGGCTTTAACACTCCACTAAGCACACTTAAACCATATATAACTAATACAAATAAGGTTGAGGCTCCATAAATAACCATATATGTTATAAACTTAGCCTTTGCAAATTCCGCCTTAGTTGTCGGCAAACTAAAAATGGTGTTGTAATTTTTGCCATCAATATCTTCTAGCGTAAAAACAGACATACCTACTATTGTAGGAATTATCATGATAAATAGGCCGTATCCTCGCCTAATATATAATACAGTTAAAACAATAATTAAAAATACTAGACTAAAATGTATACTTTTTAACAATGATAAATTATGTTTTATTAATGCTCTCATAATTACCACCTCTATAATTCCATATCCGAATAAAACTTTATAATGTTTTCTTTTACGACATTATATACAAACCTACTGAATCCTAATAGTATTAATAATATCAAAATATCTATAATTGTATTTTGGCCTATTTGCAAAGTAGAAGTCACAGATGTAATATGAACTGAATTTAACAATAAAATTATGATAATTAATACCGGAAAAGTATTCTTAACTGCAATTCCAACTAATCCAAGGAAAACTGATAATAGAAATGTGGCTAGTAATTGAACCATAATAATTAATATACCTGTTTTTTCCGTAAATCCTAATAGTATATATATAACATATAAAATAATAGATAGAAATGTAGTAGTTCCGTATACAATTAAGAGAGTCAACAACTTTGCCTTTGCAAGCTCTAACCTATTTACAGGCAGGCTAAAAAGTGTATTATAATTTTTATCATCATAGGATTCTATTGTCGCTATACTTGCAAAGGTAATAATTGGAATAACCCTTATAAAGGAGCTAGGACCATTTTTGATAGATATTCCTAATAAAAAGGCTAACATGCTTCTTAAAACAGGAGACATCTTTTTTAATAAGGCTAAGCTATGTCTTACAGCAATTTTCATATATTACCACCTGCCATATAAATCATAATCTCTTCTATGTTAGGCTTATCTATTACTAAGCTGGAGCCATACTTTTCATAAAGCTTGCTATAGTTTGTCGTGAGCCCGGAAAATCCATATTTATTTTTTGTTATATTAATAAATACATTTTCTAATGTATCATCTAAAATATCTAATCCACCCTTTACAATTCTGTAAGTATCTAATAGTTTAATTTTATCTTCTGAAAATACAATTTTTCCCTTATTAATAAAGGTTATATAATCCGCCATTTTTTCAATATCGGAAATTATGTGGGTAGAAAACACTATGCTGCGATTTCCATCTTCAATATATTCCTGCAATATATTTATTACCTCATGTCTGAAAATTGGATCTAATCCTGAGGTAGGTTCGTCCATAATTAATAACTCTGCATCATGAGATAAAGCTAGTGATATGGCAAATTTCACTTTCATGCCCTTTGAAAGATCTTTAAATATTTGATTTTTGTTTATTTTAAATCGTTCCAAATAGGCATAGAATATTTCCCAATTCCAATTGTCATAAAAATTGGCTATAATTTTTGCATTGTTGTTAACGCTGAAATTTTCATAAAAATTGATATCACTATATACAAAGCCAATTCTATTTTTGATTTCTTTTTCCTTTTTTAAATTGTCTAATCCAAATACTTTTATTTCACCGGAGCTTCTTTTAATTAAGTTCATTATAAGCTTGATAGTTGTAGTCTTTCCTGCTCCATTAGGACCTATAATGCCCATGATGTAACCTCTTTTCAGATTGAAACTTACATTATCCAACTTAAAATCTGCATATTCCTTAGATAGATTATCTATTTCTAAAATTGTTTCCATCCCTATCCCCCTCTACATAAATTATATTTATTCTACGGATTAATTCTTCCTTTGAAATATTTAACACCTTGCTCTTATTTATAATATTAAGCAAGTCCCCATCTAATAGTTCATATTTCTTTGCCTCTATGCTTTTCAAACTTTGAGGGGCAACAAAGGTCCCCTTTCCCGGAACTGTATGTATGAAACCGTCTCTTTCCAATTCTTCGTATGCCCTTTTAGTTGTAATAACACTAACATGAAGTTCTTTGGCAAGATTTCTGATGGAGGGCAGTAGTTCCCCAGCCTCCAATTCTCCATTAATTATTTGTTCTTTTATTTGAAAGGAAATTTGTTCATAAATAGGTTGTTTATTTGAATGAGATATTAATATTTTCACTTCATCATCCTTTACCGTATAGCTGTGCATATACTATATATACAGTATATGTTAACAGAACTATAGTGTCAAGAATAAAAAAGATTTCCTAAAAGATATATAATCTGATCAAAAAATCAGGGGACGTACTTAGACTATTTAAGTCAAGTACGTCCCCTTAATTTCTTACAGGTATTTAACCATAATTTATAGTGATGAGAGAAGCTCCTTTATAGTATTATTTAAGAATATAATCGTTCATTTGTGTTTTTTCCCACTCAATTCCTACAGGTGAAATATTGGAATATAAAGTTATATTACCGTTTTTATCCGTTATTGTTTTGAAGTGGAAGTTCATTTCTCTTGCTTGTAGGTATTCATCATACATTTGCTGGTAGTTAATATTTCCACTTTCCTTTGCTTCTTTAATGTACTCAACTGTATCCGGATCTCTGTCATAGTTTTTAACTACCAATGTATAAAGGAATTCTGCTTCTATATTACCGTTCACGATTTCTTCGTGATAGTCACTTATTATGAAATCTAACAGTTCATAATAGGGAGAATAAGCTTTTCTGCATTCCTCTTCTAAATACGCCCTAACTCTATCTTTATTCGATATAGTAGCCGTTAAGGACATATCTATTAATTCCTGAAGTTTTTCCGGACTTTCGGCATAATTTCTTACATCCTGTCCAACCGTATAATCTGCCCATTCACGACCATTAACAAAGCCTACCACACGCTTACCATCTGTTAATGTTGCTCGAACGCTATTTGCATTGTCAACTAAGGCAAGCAAAATAAGGGCATTTTTTCGGAATATATTTGATTTTGAACTTTCTTCCGTATCATATTGCTTAAGTACATCAGAGGAAGCAGAGTAAACAATTTCAACCTCATAAGGCTCCTCACTTGTGTGCAGCTTAAAGTGGTCATACTGGACATTCTCTGGCACAGGTAATAAGCTAACTATTCTACCAACTGCAGAATTATCACCTATATACTTTGTACGGGCATCCCATAGTTCCTCTGCATAATCATTCTCACTTGTATTAGGCACACTAGCAAGCTGATTATTTTTAGGATTTGTAATAAGCGAAATTACAATTACTATTACAACCATAACCAAAATAACCACAACCAAAATCTTTGGATTTTTATAACTCAAAATGTTTTTTATTCTGCCCTTTGTATTATTTTCACCAAAGCTTAAGGGACATCCTCCGACTAATTTCCCACCCGTTGACATGGAAAGAAGTGAAGATGAATATTCCTTCTTTATACTGCTTCCCATTTCTTTTATTACCTTTTCATCGCAGGATAGTTCCATATCTTCTCCAAACAGGTAAAAGGCAATCCAGACTAAAGGATTAAACCAGTGTATACACGTGACTATAAAGAAAACAGGCTTTACAATATGGTCCAATCGCCTGATGTGGATCTGTTCATGGAGCAAAATATATGGTTTTTCATTTTCTGAAAGATCCCTAGGAAGATAGATTTTCGGATTAATTAGACCAAAAACAAATGGTGATTTAGTCCCATCTAAAGTATAAATATTATCTTCCATATATTTTGCATGGCGTAAATTACAGTAGAGTTTTACAGTGGTAAAAATACTGTAAATAAGAAGTAGGGACATTCCTGTAACCCATACAATTACTCCTATTAAAATCCATACCTGCATTGGATTAACACTAAAAGAAGGATTAACAGGTGAAGGCAATACATTATTTACAGCACTGTCAATTACTGCTATACCGCTATTTATTTCAGGTTTTGGTGAATATGCAATATTCTGCGGTATATCTACATGGGGAATTAAGCTAAAAACACTTTCAAAAGAAAATGGAATAATCAGTCTGAACAGCACAGCAAACCATAGCATGTAGGAAAATATTTTGGGAACCTTTTTAAGGAGCAGCCTAAAAGCAATTACAATTATTATTACGTAACTTGCTGTAATGCTCATACTGAGAACTTGCAAAAATAATTTATCCATATTAATCCTCCTTGTGCTGCTCAATGAGTTCTTGGAGCTCTTTGATTTCTCTCTTGCTTAACTTTTTATGTCTTGTAAAAGCGGCTAAAAACCTTGGAAATGATCCGTCAAATCCTTCTCTTACTATTTGTTTGCTTTGCTCCATATAAAATTCTTCCTTAGTTAGCAGGGACTCAACTATTCCCTTATTATTTATAAATACTTCTTTTATCTCAAGTTTTTTAAGCATAGTATAAGTAGTAGACTTTTTCCAATTTAACTTTTCTTCACATAATTTAACTAAGTCTGGTGATGAAATAGGCTCATTCTCCCAAATTATTTCAGCCAACTTCAATTCCGCTTCCGTCAATCTATACATTTATACAGCCTCCATTGGTTTATATTTTATAGACTATCTCCAGTCTACAAAATATAAACCAAAAAGTCAAGAGAAAGTATTCTTCTAAAACAATTTATTTAAAGTAACAACTATTAGCTCGGGGCGGTTGAGTATTCTAAAAGGAAAAAGACTGTTGCCTAATCCTCTGCTTACAACTATTGATGTTGAGCCTTCTTTATGCATACCTTCCGAAAGTTTGGGGAAAAAACCTTGGTTTGGAGAAAGAATTCCTCCAATAAAAGGAATACGAATTTGACCTCCGTGGGCATGTCCACTGAATACCAAATCTATGTTAAATTCTTTATAGACACTTAATAATTCCGGTCTATGAGATAAAAGTATGTTAAATTCAGTTTTTAAATCTTTAGTTAAATGATTTAAAATGTTTCTGGCATAAGTGTTATTACTAGTATAAAGATAAGTTTTTTTGTCTGCGTTAATAGCTGGATCGGCAATACCTATTAATCCAATGGAGCTGCCATCTCTATATAGCTTAGTATAAAAATCATCCATATTTATTACATTGAAATTATTTAATATTACTTTTAATTTGGCATAGTGTTCTGATAATTGCTCGTGATTTCCAGAAACGTAGTAAACAGGTGCTACCTTTACAATTTCTTGTATAAACTTTGTTGTAGTATATAGATTTGTTTTTCTCCTATCTATTAAGTCTCCACTTATGACAATAATATCCGGGTTAATTTCCTTCATTCTATTGGTTAAGCTTCCATAAAAATTCTTGTTATGGAAATCAGATATATGAAGAATTTTAAATCCATCGAATTTGTCAGGGACTTTTTCACTTTTGTAACTATAATTAGTTGTAACTAAGCCATTGTTTTGCCATGTAAGGAATATGGCTATTAGCATAAGAAAAAATATATATTCTATTTTCATTTCCTACTCTCTTTGGACTATCTGTAGTGCTGCCATTACTAGGCAGTATGTCTAGGCTTTATTTTCCTTTATAACATAAGCAGGGTACAATTTCTTATAAACCAAGTAGAAATTATTCTCCTTGTACACCTATGGTTTATAAGATTATACCATGAATATTCCAACACTTCCCAGTCTATTCCTTTGATCCTTTATTTAATTAATAGGACATCATAGGCATTTATTTGAGCAGGATAACTTTCCATAATTATTCCGTCATAAGTAATTTTTACTTTGCTACCTTCAGTAAATTCTGATAAATCTTTTAACTGGGCATTGTTTAGCGGAACTCTTACAACAATTTTATCGCTGGAATTCAGCTCTGACGAACCTTCTTCAGGCTTTACCAGTATGGAAGTACCATGGTTTTCAATTACAGTTGCATTAAAGGATACTCTTACAAGTTTATCATTATTTGCTACTTGATTTAGGACGGCAACAATTATTATAACACCTATAATTAATCCAATCCATAATACTAGCTTTTTATTCATTTTATCACCTCAAATATTTAGACGGAATAATGGTAAAACTGTTCCATTGTTATTAACAAAATCAACGGTTAGTCCCCTAGGGTTTATAATTCATAAGTATGACGCCGATTATTGCCAGTACTATACCCATTCCTTTATAAATATTTAAGGGTTCATGGAATATAAATATACCTATAATTACTGAAAAGACATTAACAATTGCAGATGAAAAAGGTACAATGTAACTTAAATCATTTTTTACCACTATTCCTGTCCACAATATGAAACTAAACAAATAAAAAAGTAATGCCAAAATCATTTTCATGCTAATATTAAGGAAAAAATTACCTTCATTAATACCAAACTTTATAGGCTGCCCTGACAGTTTCATCATAAACAGTCCTGCCATTGTCAGAAATATATAGGCAATAAATTGTTTCATCTCTATCCTCATACCTTGTAGTTTCTTATCTTCCCTTGTTTAATAGTATTCTTTTCACCAAGAGTTATTTATTTGCTATAAGTCAAGGGAGCAGGACAACACTAAGAAGGGAAACAAAAGAAAAATAAACCACAAATACCTGTAATCCTGTGCCGGCATTGTAAGAAATACAATAATTCCATTTCCTATAACAGGTATAAACAAACTTACCCTTTTATCCTTATTAAGTATCAAGTACAAGAGTAATATTATCTCCAGGGAAAGGTAGAAACCTGTACGCCAAATTAAGGTATTGGACAAATAGTTTTCATACATAGTATATCGTGCAAATTCTTTTATTATGTTGGTAAACATATTTTCCTTTCGCTCCACTCCAAATTCTTCAACCATTTCTTTTTGGATTTCTGTTGTATATGCATTGTTGTAGCTGAATTTATCATATGTAACAGACCACATGGTTATGGAAAGATTAAATTTATCTCCCAGTACTACTCCTGGATGGTTTATTAATGCCTCAACATATATTTTTATTGCATCCTTAGAACTTATTTTTGAAAGATTCTTTAAAAATTCAGGGGTGTTGCTCGAAATTGTATCGGCAAAATATGGATTGTAGAATTTACGCATTTGACCTGGGGTACATACACTTTCAATTAATTTTCGGCTTTCCTTATGCAAATCTCCTTCCCCTTCATAAACATAAATTGCACTGTATCCCTGGTATACAGGTCTTAATTTCATACCGGAAGGATTGGGTACTGCCTTCAATTGTCTTGGAATTAAAATATTAACAAAAATAAATATGACAATAATTAATACGGATGATATTGAATAATTTCTTTTTTGGATTTTGTTACCCCTTACCACATATATAAAAGAATATATAAACATAGCAATAAAGGCTAGTATTCCGTTGAAACGAAAAAGGGAAATAATAAGCATACATACAGCAAACTCCAAGGCATCTAAGATTTTAGCAAAATAATTTTCTAATAGGTTCATTTTCAGAAGTATTAGTGTTCCCCAAAGAAGTCCAAGGGTAAAAGGTATATCTTTCCACAAAGTTACAACATTTATTCCTACAGAAGGTAGTAAAGTAACAACAATGGCAGAAAAATAAATTATCTGCCATCTTATTTTGTTTTTTATAAGAAATAAATAGAAGGATGATGTAATTAAGACATAAAAAAGAATTTGGAAAATTGTAATAACCATGTAGTTATTCCAAATTTTTAATAGTAGTCCCATAAACAATGTATGCCCTATAGGATGCCAGGTGTTGTAAGGTATAATCCTTTTAAGCTGACTAACCTGATTATATGTGTCATAGGACATGTTGCCGGGGTTTAATCCATAAAGATAAATGCCTAATATTGCTGCTTGAATTACAAATAAAATAATATAATGGTATTTATAACTTATTCGCTTTAAATTATCAGTATCCCTTATTGTGATATCTTCTTTGATTAAGGGGAAAATTACAATTGAAAATGTAATATAAATAGTGACAAACAGACTCAGCAATAAAAAGTTATGAACGTTGTAAAGTTCCATCCAATACCCTGTTTCTTCATACAAAAAAGACTTTCCGAAATACAAAAAAGCAACTACTAGTCCTGCAGCTATTACCACCAACTTGGAGATAGGTACATTGAGTATTCTTTTGTTTTTTTTCATCCAAACTATAGTTATTAGGGAAATTGTAATTAGTAATGTCCAAACCAGTAAATCTCTGTCAATTAACTGTTCTTTCCAATTGTAATAAAAAGAAGTATAAATCAATATATTTGAATATATTATCCAAGAAATATAGGCAAAAAATTTATTTTTCATCTATCCTGTCCATGTTATTATTTTCTAATAGGGTAATTACTTCTATTAATTTGCTATTGTCAATTTCTCCATCAATATTAAATATACCTTTTTTCAACAAGGCAATTTCCTGAGCCATTCTGATTGATTGTTTTTTTAATTCAGATATGGAAAATGATAAACTAATAATATTGTTAATTAAAATACCTATGGCAATGAAAAATATTGCATTTGTAGGCTCTTTAATTCCTAAAACAAAAGCTATTTTATCAATTAAGCCAGGAAAAATTGCCAGTATAATAATTATTAAAAAGGTTAAAAACCATGGAATTGAAAATTTCACTATGTATTTTTGTTTACGGATCTTTTCAAGCAGATATATAATTATGCCAATAGATAAGGCAATAATCCAAACTTTAGTCAGTAAGTTCATGTCACCTCTTATGTTTTTTTAAAATAATCTATAATGATAGAAAAGCTTACCTTTACCATGTAGTATATTGACTGAATTTTATTAATAGAGGATTTTCCTTCATTTCTAGCTCGCATTGTAACAGCTACTTCTGTAATCTTAAACTTTTTCCTCATACAAAAAGCAACCGTTTCAGGCTCCGGATAATCATAAGGATAGTAATTACTAAATTCTGTCACAAGTCTTTTGTTTACCATTCTTAGACCAGAAGTAACATCCTTAATTTCCTGTTTGTACAATACCTTAATCAATTTTGACAATATTTTGATACCCATTCTTCTAAATACTGTAGATTGGAACCCGTTCTTATATAAATATCTTGAGCCTATAACCATGTCCGAGTCTGTCTCAATCATTTCCTTATACATTTTCCCTAAGTATTCCGCTTTATGTTGTCCATCCCCATCAAATTGCACTGCTATTTTGTAACCCTTTTTTAGTGCATATTTGTATCCAGTCTGGACACATGCACCAATACCTAAGTTTACAGGTAGGTTTATTACATTTAAACTGTTTTCGGCACATAGGGTCATGGTTTCGTCCGTTGAACCGTCATTAATAATTACATAATCAAAATCCGGTGCATTCATTTTAAGGTCATTGATAACATTAATAAGGTTATTTTGCTCATTATATGCTGGGATTATTACTAACTTTTTCATATGTACCTAAAATTTCACCTTACTATGAAATGGTATGCCTTCAAATAGTCGTCCTTCATAATATTCCCTGTATTCTCAATAATATCAACATATTTTACGCTTAATAAAAAACAGACCTTAGTCTACCATATGACTTTGGTCTGTAACTATTTTATTCTTCTTCATCTTCCACATTATGTTTTAAATATTCGGACTCTTCTAAGTGGGAGCTTACTTCAATACGTATCAAAGAATGTCGTAGCAACATCTGTAACTTATGGAACTGATGTTCTTCTGATTCTTCTAACATAGCTTCTACTTTACGACGATCAATTTCGGCACGTTCTCGGTCAATTTCTTCTGGCCGTTGAGCTATAGTAGTGAAAATATTCACCCTTTTATCTTCTATCACTGCTATACCGCCAAATACTGCAAGTTTCATCTCATTACCATTATTTATAATACGTAGTATACCATCTCCTAATACAGTGGAAACCGGCTCGTGGCCAGGAAGTACACCTAAGTCACCATCAATACAACGCATTATAATCATGTCTGCCTCTTCTACAAATTTAAGTCCCCGAGGTGTAGTTATATTAAGATTGATTTTTTTCTCACTCACATACTTGGGCTCTTCCTTCGCCATATAATCACCTTATGCCCTTTTTGTATTTTTCTACAACTTCATCTATAGCTCCTACATTGAGGAAGTATCCTTCAGGTATATCGTCATGAACTCCTTCTATAATTTCCCTGAAACCTCGTATAGTTTCACCTACAGGAACATAGCGTCCTGGAATAGATGTAAACTTCTCCGCCACATAGAATGGCTGAGATAAAAATCGTTGTACCTTCCTTGCTCTGTTAACTATAAGTTTATCATCCTCTGACAATTCATCCATTCCTAAAATTGCAACAATATCCTGAAGATCTTTATAACGCTGCAACAAACTTCTAACTGCGTGGGCAACCCGGTAGTGCTCTGCTCCTACTATAGTAGCTTCCAATATACGTGATGAGGAACTTAGTGGGTCAATAGCTGGATAGATTCCTTGCTCAACTATAGCTCTGGACAAGGCTGTCACCGCATCCAAGTGGGCAAAAGTTGTTGCCGTTGATGGGTCTGTAAAGTCATCAGCTGGTACATATATTGCCTGAACGGAAGTGATGGAACCAGATTTAGTAGATGTAATACGTTCTTGTAAAGAACCAATCTCCGTAGCTAAAGTAGGCTGGTAACCAACAGCACTGGGGGTACGACCAAGTAAGGCTGACACTTCCGAACCTGCCTGTATGAATCGGAAAATATTGTCAATAAAGAGCAGGACATCTTGCTGTTTTATGTCTCGGAAATATTCGGCCATGGTGAGTCCCGTAAGCCCTACCCTCATTCTCACTCCCGGAGGCTCATTCATTTGACCAAAAATCAAGGCTGTTTTATCTAAAACACCTGAGTTCTTCATATCGTAGTAAAGATCATTACCTTCACGGGTACGCTCTCCTACTCCTACGAAGACTGAATAACCCCCATGTTCCTTTGCGATACTGTTAATGAGTTCCATAATAAGTACAGTTTTTCCTACTCCTGCACCACCAAATAGTCCTATTTTGCCTCCCTTAGAGAAAGGACAAAGTAAATCAACAGCTTTAATACCCGTTTCTAATATCTCAGGTTGTGCAATTTGGTCTGCTAGGCTGGGGGGATCTCTGTGGATAGGCCAATGTTCCTTAGATTCTATATCAGGTATATTATCGATAGGCTTTCCAAGAACATTAACCATGCGACCTAGTACTTCTTCACCTACTGGTACCGTTATGGGTGAACCCGTATCTACAGCTTCCATACCCCGTTTCAACCCATCTGTAGGATGCATGGAAATGCAGCGTACCGTGTGATCTCCAAGGTGTTGCATAACCTCTAACACTATAGTTTCTTCACCAAACTGTACTTCAATAGCATTATATAAAGAAGGTAATTCTACCTCAAATCGAATATCTATAACTGCACCTATTATCTGTGTGATTTTACCTATATTGTTAACTGTCATAAAGTTCCACCCTTATTCAAAATATTTGCACTGCCTACGATTTCACTAAGTTCTTGTGTAATAGCTGCTTGGCGTTTACGGTTATACAAACGTGTTAAATCCTCAATCATCTCCGAAGCATTCTTCCCGGCAGCGTCCATGCTGACCATACGTGCTGCCTGTTCACTGGTATGAGATTCCGAGTAGGCTCTGAACAATTTCATATGCAGGTATAAGGGAATTAGATGATCAATAAATGTGTCCAAACCCTGCTCATACTTCATAGCACTCTCATATATTTTATCTGTATTATCCGTGCTTATAGGTAGCACTTTCTGTACATATGGTATGTGGTTTAGTACGTTCTCAAAATGTGTATAAGCAATAAACACTTCATCTGCTTCTCCGGACAAATAAAGTTCCAACAACCATTTTGCAATGCTTTCAGATCCGTAATAGACTTGTGAATCAGCCACATCAACTACTTTGCGGATAATATTTTTTCTCATTTTCTTAAAATATTCGTATCCCTTGTAACCTACTACCAGTATTTTTTCATTTTTTCCCTGATTCATATGTTCTAAAGCTTTTTTTATAATATTAGCATTGTAACCACCAGAAAATCCCTGGTCGCTTGTCAGTACAATATACAAGGAACTTTTTATTTCCCTTTCCTGGTAGAATACGTGGTTTTGGACATCCTCTAATCTGCCTAACTCTTCCACTAGACGTTTTAATTCACGGTAGATAGGACGTACACCTTCCAACTGGGCTTTTGCCTTATGAAGTTTTGTGGAAGCAATCATATCCATAGCTTTAATGATCTGCTTGGTGGAGCTGACGTTGGCTATTCTTTGTTTAATATCTCTCATGGATGACATATCAGCACCTCCTTAACAGTAATTATACTGTTCCTTGACTTCAGCAATTACTTCATCGATCCTTTCAGCAATTTCATCCGAAAGTTTGCCACTTTCCCTAATATCTTCCTTTATTTGAGGAGCATGGGTATCCAGGTATTTAATAAAGTCATTTTGAAACTTTAAAATACGCCCAACTTCAATATTCTCCAAATGCCTGTTACTTAAAGCATATAAAATCAAAACCTGATCTTCTACAGCCATAGGTTTATATTGAGGCTGTTTAAGAACTTCCATAATCCTTTCCCCGTGGTTCAGCCGGTTCAAAGTGTCCTGACTAAGGTCAGAACCAAATTGTGAAAAGGCTGCTAACTCTTTATATTGGGCAAACTCAATTCGAAGAGGACCAGCTAATTTTTTCATTGCAGGTATTTGAGCGGATCCTCCAACACGTGAAACGGAAAATCCGGGATTTATGGCAGGACGAATACCATGGTTAAAGAGATCAGCTTCTAAGTATATTTGGCCGTCTGTTATAGAAATAATATTAGTAGGAATATAGGCAGAAATATCACCTTCCTGAGTTTCAACAATGGGCAAAGCTGTTAAACTACCTCCGCCATATTCTTCACTTAAACAGGCAGCTCGTTCTAAAAGCCGTGAATGAAGATAAAAAACATCTCCTGGATAAGCTTCTCGACCTGGTGGACGACGAAGAAGCAGACTTATTGCTCTGTAAGCAACTGCATGCTTTGAAAGATCATCGTACACTACCAAGACATCTTTTCCCTTATACATCCATTCTTCAGCAATTGCACAACCAGCATAAGGGGCAATATATTGCATGGGAGCAGATTCGCTTGCAGTTGCCATAACCACTGTCGTGTAATCCATTGCTCCTGTTTCATTCAGCACCTTAATTATACGTGCCATTGTAGATGCTTTTTGACCTATGGCAACATATACGCAATATACATCTTTATCTTTCTGATTGATAATGGTATCAATAGCGATGGCAGTCTTACCTGTTTCCCTGTCGCCTATAATCAGTTCTCTTTGGCCTTTCCCAATAGGTACCAATGCATCAATAGCCTTAATACCAGTTTGTAAGGGCTGGTTTACTTCACGGCGCATTATTACGCTGGGGGCAGGACTTTCTATTCTGCGGTAAGCACTAGCTGCTATTTCCCCTTTATTATCGATGGGTTCTCCCAAGGCATTTACCACTCGCCCCAACATACAGTCCCCAACTGGCACTTCCGCCATCCTACCCGTCAACTTAACAGGGTCTCCTTCTTTGATGCCAGCATCAGATCCCATTATTACAACGCCAATACTGTCTTCATCTAAATTAAGTGCCATTCCATAGGTTCCGTTGGGAAACTCCAAGAGTTCACCACTCATGGCACTAGGTAAGCCATATACCCGTGCGATACCATCTCCAACCTGAATGACGGTACCAGCTTCAGAAAAATTCAGCTCTGATGAGTAAGACTTAATCTGTTTTTTTATTACCTTGCTTATTTCATCAGGATTAACTATCATTTATCTTCCTCTCTTTAAGCGTTCTCTCAAATTAATTAATTCAGATCTCAATGTACGGTCAAAAATTCGTCCGCCTATCAGAATATAAAATCCACCTATTACACCGGGATCCACTTTCGTTTCAATTTCCACCTGCATATTAGTTTTCTCCACTAATATTTTTCGAATGGATTCTATTTGCTTTTCTGTTAGAGCTTTTGCTGAAACGACTTTCGCCTCTATCCTTCCCAAGAGCCTGTTAGTACGGTCTATGTATTCAGTTAATACAGGCACAATCAGTGCCTCTCTGTTCTTCCGAACCATAAGGTATAAAAATCCCATCAAATGCTCAGGAAGTTTTTCTGAAAAAGCTGTGTGAAAAAGTTCATGTTTGGCCGAATCAGGTACATGAGGATGCTTTAGGAAATTAAGTACATCACTATTATTTAAAGTATCCCGTATCATTACCGCATTTTTTAAATCTTCTTCCAGAGTACCATTCTCTTTTGAAAGCTCCAGAAGTGCATTAGCGTAACGATCTTTTAATTTTGCCATTGTGCATCCTCCAACTCAGCAATTGCCTCTTCAAATAGCTTATCCTGTATTTCATCATCTATATTACGAGAAATGTATTTTTCAGCTATAAGTGAAGAAAGCTCGATAATGTAGAGACGAGTTTCCTCCTTTAGTCGCTCCTTATCTTCAGAAATACTTTCCCTGGTACGTCTCTTGATCTCCTGAGCCTCTACTTTGGCTTCTTCTATAATTTTTTTACTTTCTTCAGCAGCTTCAATGCGAGCAGCTTCAAGGATCTTCATACGTTCTTGTTCTATATTTCTTATTTTTGAATCGTACTCAGCAATGAGCTCCTTAGCTTTAGCCATAGTTGAATCTGCAGTATCTAACTTACCCTGTATTCTGTCAGTACGCTTTTGCATAAATTCTTTAACAGGTTTATAAAGAATAAAGCTTAAAACAAGGGCTAAAATAATCCCATTAAACAATTGGATGCCTATGCTAACTAAGGTTTGCGTATCGAGTCCGAAAACCCGCCCTTCTGGCAGAGCTTTAGCTGATAAGGCTACAATACTGTGCAATCCAGTCGCCCTCCTTTCTCTATCCTGCTCTATTTAGTTTAAAGTAAGTTAACTAAAATATTTATTAAGGGATTAGCAAAGAGCATTATAATAGCAATCAAGAGGCCATATATACCGGATGTTTCAGCCATAGCCAAACCTACAAACATGGCGCTTCGAATATCATCAGCTGCTTCAGGTTGTCTGGCTATAGATTCGATTGCCTGGGCAACAATTCGTGACTGCCCAAAGGTAGTAAGTATTCCGTTACTTAGCGCAATTGCAGCCGCAATGTGCACTACACCTATAACACTTGCTAAAGATTCCATAACAGTTCCTCCTATTTTTATTATCCTTTACAATATAAATTAAAATACACCTTTAATAGGTATTACTCAGCTGCATTTCTAATATACATAAGACTTATAATAACAAATATATAAGTTTGTATAGCACCCACAATTACATCAAAGAATGCATGTAAAAGTGCAGGAATACCGAACTGAACAAGTAAGGGAGTCAAACCATAATAAAGAGTCAAAATAATAGTACCAGAAAGCATATTACCAAAGAGACGGAAACTTAAAGAAATTGGTTTCGCTAATTCTCCAATTAGATTTAAAGGAAAAAATATAGGATGTGGTCCAAAAAAACTCTTCAAATACTCTCCCCTTTGATGTTTGAAACCCATTGAAAGCATGAGTACAAAGGTGGCAAAAGCTAACGCGAAAGTTGTTGCCCAGTCAGCTGTAGGTGCTCTGATGCCAAATACACTGAACAAGGCAGATGAATAAACAAACACAAAGACCATGAAATACCATGGGGCTATGTAAGAAAGTTTTTTCCCTAAAGTATTAACAGCAAAATTATCAAATATTTCTACAATAGCTTCTATAATGTTCTGAAATCCTTTAGGTACTTCATCAAAGTTCTTAAGTTTAATTCGGGCAATTATTGCTATTAAAATAAGAATAAACATGATTAGCCAGGTATTAAAAATAGTTTCTGTTATCCAGATTTCAAGACCTGCTATATTAATCACCCAAAGATTATCTATATTTAAACTCATTAGCTTCACCACCTAAATACAAATATACCCAATAAATCTATTTCAACTCTTCGAAGTAAATTTAATTTTATATAAAGACAGCTGAAATGATAGTATACCTGCTACTACCCCCCATAAGCTAATGTGTGGCAGGATAGCGCCTAAAAACAAGACAAACCCCGTAAGTACAAGCCTTAATAGGTGCTGAATACTTACATAGTTTCCTGCCCTGTGCTTTTCCATTGACAGGGCTTTGTTAACTGTTCTTCCAAGCAAAAAGACCTTCATGATACTAAGAGCAGAACCTAAAATAATTCCAAGCATGAAGGGTAAGAAATTTAAAGAACGGTAATAGATAACTGATGCTAAAATACACACTAGTGATATAATTAATATTGCAGCAATCATTTTCTTTGATAAATCTGACAATTATTATTCCCCTTTTCTTAAATAATATCTGAATATTATTTTTTGTACTTAGGCATGTTAAATAAAACCCTTATAGCAGCCCCTATACCTAATATTGAGAAGAGCAATAGTAACCAGGGCGTGGTATCCAGCAAGCTATCTAAATACCTACCTAACAAAACACTTACTAATACCGTCGTTGCCATAGTTACTCCAATTTGTGAGAAGTAGGCTAAGGCACGAAAAGATTCGCTTTTCTTAGGTTTTCTATCAACCTTGTGCTCCTTACCCAAATAGCACCCTCCTAAGCTATAAAAAATGGTGCCCTGTACTTATAGAAGCGGGTACCATGCCTTATTTTAACTAAATAGTAGCATAAATAAAAAATCAAGTCAAACACAAAAAGTATATTTTTTTAAAAAATTCCAGAGTAACATCCCTGAAAAAGACCTTGTATACTTGCTTTTATATCAAAGGTTTATCCATGTTAATTATAAGCCTCCATTATAAATTGATTATGAAATTTTCCTGTGCTATAATGTTACTAACTATTAATTCGGAGGAAGAGGATATGATAGATCATAAGATAACCTTAGGACTTTCAACCATTTTTAAAAGAGAATACTTGCGAGGAACAAATACATACACAGGAACAAATGCTTCATTGGACTACCTCCTTTCAACACCAGAAGTATTAGACATAATTATCGAAGCATCCTCTAACATGCTTGATCCCTTGTTACCTGAGGAATATATTACGGTAGGCAAGTATATAGAATTAACACATGAGCAGCCAACTTTAACATTGGCAGGACAAACTATATCCACTGTTCTCACTGTAATAGAGATAACAGGAAATAAAATACTATTGGATGTATCATGCCATGACGATATAGGATTAATATGCAGGGGTAAGTATGAAAGAGCCATAGTAAAAAAGGATAAATTGATGGATGCAACTTACAGAAGAGCTCAAAGTAATATGTAACTAATTACAGTTGATCAAGTATAATAGGAGGAATATTAGCACATGATGACTTTAAATAAAGTACTTTCTAATTTTAATTTTTCTCACATCACCATATCACAAGTTATAATGATTATTCTTTCCCTACTTCTGTCCTACTTGGCTATAGAAAAAAAGTACGAGCCACTTCTACTCCTCCCCCTATCTTTTGGCATGTTAATAGCCAATATACCATTTGCAAACCTATCAGCTTATGATGAAGGTGGTTTAATCTATTATTTGTACAAAGGAATTGAATTAGGTATTTACCCACCTATGATTTTTATGTGTATTGGTGCTATGACCGATTTTGGTCCCTTGATAGCCTTTCCGCAAAGCGCCTTTATTGGCTTAGGAGGACAGCTGGGTATTTTTGCTGCCTTGGGAGGGGCACTCTTGATTGGGCATATTATACCTGATATTGAACCTTTCAGTTTTCAGGAAGCTGCTGCCATTGGAATGATTGGTAGTTCAGACGGTCCTACATCAATTTATACTGCAGGCCTTTTAGCACCAGATTTACTTCCAATTATTACCATAGCCGCTTATTCTTATATGGCATTGGTTCCTCTGATTCAACCACCTATTATGAAAGCCCTCACTACAGATAAAGAAAGAATTATTGTAATGCCTCATCCAAAAAGAGTAACCCGTCGGGCAAAACTGTTTTTTTTATTTGGAATTACTATTGCAACTTTAGTCCTGGTACCAGCTGCCGGCACCTTAATTTCCATGCTGATGCTAGGTAATCTAATTAAGGAGAGCGGTGTTACAGAGCGTTATATTCGTACTTTACAGGAACATCTTTTAAATGTCTTGACAATACTCATAGGAGTATCCATAGGAGCTACTGCTACAGCCGATCGAATTCTGAATATAAGTACTATTATAATCATTGGGCTGGGACTGTTTGCTTTCGCCCTTGGTACTGTAGGCGGTATTCTGATAGCAAAACTTCTATGTAAAATAACAGGAGGAAAGGTTAATCCCTTAATAGGTAATTCCGGTGTATCCGCCATGCCCATGGCTGCACGTGTTTCCCAGAAGTTAGGCCAGAAATATAATCCCCACAATTATCTTCTAATGCACGCTATGGGACCTATCGTAGCCAGCACTATTGGTTCAGCTATACTAGCAGGTCTTTTTATTACCTACTTTGGTTTCTAATCCTAGTGAGGACATGTCCTCACTCAGATCATTGACAAACCCGCAATTTTAGCGGGTTTGTTATATATATAGAATATACATAATAATTAATAACAAAACACCGCTAACTTAAGGGTTAGAATTAGGAAATATATTGATATTCCAATAAAAATGAAGAATAGCC
>DURT01000061.1 GCA_012843025.1 Tissierellia bacterium
AAAATGGGATATTATTATTTCTTGCTTGTCCATTAAACTTATCATCTCCTAGCCCCCTATGTCTTTGTCATAGGGTTATTTTAATTTCCTCTAGGGGATTTTTCAATTAATATTTGGGGTAATATTAGATTAACATAAACAATAGACTATGAAGAAGTCACCATAGAAAGAATAGGATCTACTAGGATTGCCATAGCAAAGGATGATGCTTTTGTTTTTACTATGAGGATAATCTAGATTTACTAGGCAGATTAGGAGCAGAATTAGTACCATTTTCACCTCTAAATGATAAAAGCCTACCTGAAAGTATTGATGGAATCATAATAGGTGGTGGTTATCCAGAATTATATACTAAAAAATTCTCTAACAATAGTTCTATGTTAGAGAGTATTAAAAATGCTTATAATAGTAATATAGCTATTTATGCAGAAAGTGGAGGCTATATGTATTTAGGTTCAACTATTGAAGGAAAAGATATGGTCAATATTTTTGATTATAAAAGTGAACTAACTAGTAGACTGCAGAACTTTGGATATATAAAACTAGTAGCAAATAAGGATAATATGCTATGTAAAAAGGAAGAATTTATCAATGCCCATGAATTCCACTATACCAAAAGTGATTTTGATGGGGATGACTTTACTGCAATAAAAAAATCTACAGGAAAAGAAAGAAAATGTATAATAGCAAATGACAATGTATTTGCAGGGTGTTCACACCTACATCTGTGAGGTAATATTGACTTTGCTAAAAACCATATAAAAACATGTAAAAATTTTTCTTTATTGTAATTTAATAAAGACTATGTTATTATATTCAATAATTGAATATTAATTATTTAGGTTCATAAGATTAATAGGGAAATGGGTTTAAGTCCCATGCAGCCCCCGCTACTGTAATTGATGACGAAATCAACGTATATACCACTGGAGAAATCTGGGAAGGTGTTGATTAGGATGATTCATAAGCCAGAAGACCTGCCTATATAAGTTGTAAGCAACCTTCGGAGGGAAGGAGAGCGATATTTTTATGCATATTTAACATATATATTTATGAAAATATTAGATTCCCTGAGGTTACTTAGGGAATTTTTTTTATGACCTAACCCAAGACTTTGAGAAAAAGGAGTATTTATTAGGATGATTTTAGGAGAAGAAAAGAACGTTAGAAGGAAACTTAACAAGATAAATCCAGAAGATACAATGGTTAGCCTATTTATTATTCTATTTTACATATCATCAATAAAAACTTATAGACTACTAGCTGTAACTGGAATATTAGTTATTATTTACTCAGTTATAACTTGTGAGGATAAATTTTTTATTAGGTTAACCAAACCTGTAATACCCTTTGTTCTACTTATGCTCTTGCCAATAATAATACGATTAATTGTTTATAGAAGCCTAGAAGATATTGATTTTACAATCATCATTGTATGTAAAGTTTTAATCTCCTCCATATTGCTAGGTACAATAGTTTCTAAGCATTCAGCTTTATATATGGTTGATGGGATATTAAACATTGGTTTACCACAGATTTTTAACAGAATACTAGCTCTTACCTTTAGATATTTTCATATGATTGATGAGGATATAAAGAAAGGTAATAAAGCATTAATCAGTAGAGGAATTAATGAAAGGCGAGGCTTTTCTTCCCTTAGTATTTTTGGGGAATGGATTGGAGGCTTTTTCCTTAAAAGTAGCAACCATAGCGATATGGTTTTCAATGCTATGAAGTCTAGAGGGTTTCAAGGAGAGGGAAGAAATAAGAAATTTAATAACAAGGAATTAATTCTTAAATCCTCTATGTTAGCCCTGTTCTTATTAGCAATTTTAGTTATTGATAGGAAGGTGTAAAATGGCAGTAAAAATTCAAAACTTAAGTTTCTTGTATCCAAACTCCCGAAGGGGCCTACAGGATGTTAATTTAAATATAAAATCTGGTAGAAAAACAGCAATATTAGGTGTAAATGGTAGCGGAAAATCAACTCTACTCTATCACCTAAATGGTATTAGCCTAGCTCAGGCAGGCTCAGTGGAAGTATTAAACATGAATGTAGAAAAGAAGAATTTGGGGGAAATTAGAAGACAAGTAGGCTTTTTATTTGATTATCCTGACCACCAGTTATTTTCTACAACAGTATATCAAGATATAAAATTTGGTCTTGATAACTATAAGTATCCTGAAGGGGAAAAGAAAGCTCTTATAAGAAAAGTTGCTGAGGACTTGAAAATAAATGATTTACTAGAATACCCACCATATCAATTGAGTTTAGGTCAGAAGAAAAAGGTGGCAATAGCAGGCTTAATTGTATTAGAGCCTAGTATTATCCTTTGTGATGAGCCATTTTCTGGACTGGATGGCTATACATTAATTTACTTTAAAGAATTATTAGATTATTGGGTAGAACGTGGAAAGACAGTGATTTTTTCAACTCACGATGTGGATTTAACCTATGAGTGGGCAGATGATGTAGTCATTTTAAAAGATGGTAAGGTAATAAAAACTGGTACTACATTAGAAATTCTTACGAATGAAGAAATTTACAAAGAGGCAGACTTAGTAAAGCCAATGCTTTATGATTTGTTTGCAGACAAGAAAGAAAAACCTAGAAATATAGAGGAAGCAAAGAAGTATTTATCTAACATGATTTAAAGCACAATGCTTTGAATATATAAATATAAAAAAATAAAAGGAGGAAAAAAGATGAAATTAAAGAATGTATTACTAATTTTAGCTTTATCAATGTTTGTGATTTTGGGAGGATGTTCTAAACCTGTTGATAATCATGACGATGACCATGATCACAACCATGGCCATGAAGAGGAACATTCCCATGGAGAAGAAGGACATGCTCATGGGGAATACGAATGGATAGGAGAATTTGAATTAAAAGCAGGAAAATACTTATTCCATTTTGGTGCAAGTCCAGACGAGGCTATGGATGTAGGATTTATTAAAATGGGGGATAATGTTACCGATTTAGATCACCATGCATCTCATCTAATGGTAACAGAAAAGGAAACTATAAAACAAGACAGTGAATTTGAAGCCAAACCAGACTATGCATATACTTTTGAAATGAATGAAGATCATGGACATATTAATTTTACAATTGCAGAAGATGGAACCTATGCAATAGTGACAGAACATTTCCCAAGTGAAAGTAATATGCAAATTTTCGATAAAAATCAAGTAGAGATATTACCTGTAAGGGAGCATGAAGGAGAAGGTCATAGCCACTAGTCTTGGCTAAAGAATATATGAAGAGGTGAAGATATGCATTTAGCTGATGGGGTTTTAAGCACCCCAGTAATTATAGCCACATATGGAGCGTCCATAGGTGCTTTAGCAATTTCTGCTAAAGGAATAGAAGAGGAAGATATTTCTAAAATTAGTTTGATGAGTGCTACTTTTTTTGCCGCATCCTTAATCTCTATACCAGTACCACCTACCTCAGTACACCCCTTACTATGTGGATTAATAGGAATTATACTTGGAAAGAGGACAGCATTGGCATTTTTTCCAGCACTTTTATTGCAGGCACTATTATTCAAACATGGTGGGATAACTTCATTAGGTGCGAATACAATTATGCTATTTATACCAGCCTATATATCCTATTTATTGTATAATAAACTACCTATTAAAAAACCTCTCATTAGAGCAGGACTCGTTGGAGCTGTATCAGTAATCATGACTGTAATTATATTGATTATTTTATTAGCTTTAACAGATCAAAGATTTGCTCAAGGTGATTTTTCAGTTGTTAAAATTGCCATAGTTGGTCATCTACCAATTTTAATAGGAGAGTCAATTATTACTGGATTTGCAGTGCAATTTATAGAAAAAAACAAGCCTAATTGGATAAAATAGAAAGGTTGATAATATGAAATCTGTAATGAATAAAGGAATATTATTTTTGTTGATTTGTTTAGTTCTGCTACCATCTGCAGTATATGCACATGGTATGTTTTTGGAACTAGAAGAGCCAGGAGTCTTAAGAGCTGAATATGATGGTGGTGGCTTTTCACCTAGGACTGAAGTCACTATATATGATGAAGATGGTAATGAATTAGATAAGGGCTTAGTTGACGAGGAAGGGAAATTCCATTTTGAAAAAAGCTTAGATCTACATAGGGCAGTTGCTGAGGATGGTATGGGGCATAGAGCTGAATATAAAAAGGGAGTTGAAACAAAGACTATCCCAAAAGTTCCAGTAGTTATTGGAGTTTTCGCAGTAGTAGGTGTTATTTTTGCAATTCAAAATAAAAAAGTGAAACAAAAGTAATTTTAAATAAATAATTATACTTATTAAAGTGTAGGGGGAAATGATGAATAATATTGAAGAGGTAAGAAAATTTAATAGATTACTAATAGCTGGTACAGGTAGTGGATGTGGCAAGACAACCATGGTTTGTGCTGTGATGAAAGGCTTATTGAATCAAGGCTTACTGGTTAATTCATTTAAAGCCGGGCCAGACTATATAGATCCAATGTTTCATTCTAGGATAACAGGAACCAAGTCGAGAAATCTTGATATGTTTTTATGTGGAGAAAATGTAGTGAAGCAGTTATTTGCAGAGAATAGTAAGGATTGTGATATATCAGTTGTAGAAGGAGTTATGGGTTTTTATGACGGACTGGGAATGGGGGATATAGAATATTCATCAAATGATTTATCAAATAGGACAGATACTCCAGTGGTTTTAGTAGTAAATGCTAAAGGGATGGGTACATCGGTGTTAGCTTTAATCAAAGGATTTTTAGAATTTAAGGATAATCTTATAAAAGGCGTTCTACTTAATGGAGTTAGTCCTATGATGTATCCAAGGTATAAGGAAATAATAGAAAATAACCTTGATATAAAAGTCCTTGGATTTATGCCAAATTTACCTGAGGCAGCAATTGAAAGTAGACACCTTGGATTAGTAACGGCTGATGAAATAGAAGATTTGCGGGACAAGATAGATATATTAGGTGAACATGCATCTAAATATATTGATTTAGATGCCCTTATGGATATTGCTTCATCTGCTCCTGAAATGGAATACGAAAAGGTCAAGATAGAAAAAATAGCAAGTGTAAGGATAGCCATAGCAAAGGATAATGCTTTTTTCTTTTACTATGAGGATAATCTAGATTTATTAAGAAAGTTGGGCGCAGAATTGATACCATTTTCACCATTGGATGATAAGAGTTTACCAGAGAATATTGATGGGATCATTATTGGTGGTGGTTATCCTGAGTTATACACTGATAAGTTATCTAATAATACTTCTATGCTAATAAATATTAGAGAGGCCTATAAGAGCAAAACACCTATATATGCAGAAAGTGGCGGTTTTATGTACTTAGGTTCAACCATAGAAGGGAAATCTATGGTCAATATTCTAAGCAATAATAGTCAACTTACTAACAGACTACAAAACTTTGGATATATCAAATTAATTGCCAATAAGGATAATTTACTATGTAAAAAAGGTGATTCAATCAATGCCCATGAGTTTCACTACACAAAAAGTGATTTTGATGGAGATGACTTTACTGCAATAAAAAAATTAACAGAGAAAGGGAGATTTTGTATAGATGCAAAGGATAATTTGTTTGCTGGATATCCACATTTACATCTATGGGGCAATATTGATTTTGCCAAAGGATTTATTCAAAAGTGTGCTTCAAGGAGAGCATAAAGCTTATTAAGATAATTTTATATGATTTAACCCAAGGAGGAAAATATGTATAGTATTATGATTCAAGGAACTACTTCATCAGCAGGAAAAAGTCTTATGTGTACTGGGCTTTGTAGAATATTTAAAGAAGACGGATATAAGGTATATCCTTTTAAGTCCCAAAACATGAGCTCTAAATTTTATATAACAGAAGAAGGAAAAAAAATATCAGTGGCTCAAGCTTTACAAGCCAGGGCAGCAGGACTTAAACCAAGTCATCATATGAATCCTATACTACTCATACCAAACTCAGATAGTGGTTCTATGGTAGTTGTAAATGGGGAAGAAAGAGAAAATATGGCTGCAAGGGATTATTTTAAATTTAGACCTAGATTAAAGAAAATGATCATGGAAAAGTACAATGAAATTCAATCAAATAACGATATTGTGGTTATCGAAGGGGCAGGTAGCCCAGCTGAAATTAACTTAAAAAAGAATGATATCGTAAATATGGGAATGGCAGAAATTGCGGATGCTCCAGTTCTCTTAGTCACAGATATAGATAGAGGAGGCGCATTTGCTGCACTTTATGGGACTGTTATGCTTTTAGAGCCTCATGAAAGAGCTAGGATCAAAGGACTTATAATCAATAAATTTAGAGGGGATAAAACATTACTTGAACCGGGAATTAAGATGATAGAAGATCTATTAAATATACCAGTAGTTGGTGTCATCCCTTATATTTCATTGGACTTAATAGATGAGGACTCCTTAATCGATAGAAATAAAAGCCCAAAAGCAGAAGAACAAAGCTTTGAAGAGGAAGAGTTGGAGCTAAATAAACTTAGCAATGGTATAAGGGCTAATATGGATATGGAATATATATACAAGATTATGGGTGTTAATAATGGTTAATTTGATTGTAGCAGTAATACTAGATTTTATAATTGGGGATCCATATAATTTTCCTCATCCTGTAAAATTAATGGGGAGGATTATAAGCATTGAAGAGAACCTAGCTAGAAGGGTTTCTAAATCCAATGAAGGTCTTAAAATAATGGGACTTATTATAGTATCTATAAATGTTTTCTTAGGATTTGTTATACCATTTGTATTATTAAAATTACTAAGTCCATATACAATACTTTACAACATTATAAATATCTATCTTATATACACTTGTATAGCTGCAAGATCCCTTCACTATGAAGCCAATATGGTTGAGAAGGAACTAGATAATGGAATTGTAGAGGGGAGAAAAAGATTATCTTATATCGTAGGCAGGGATACCTCAAGTTTAAATGAAGAAGAAATC
>DURT01000062.1 GCA_012843025.1 Tissierellia bacterium
AAGTAGTAGTGGTGATATATTAAAAGATGCAGCCAAGCCTTCTCTAATAGTAACAATTCCGCTTATGTCTGAACCTGTGTTAGCATATTGGAATCCCAAAAACAAATAGAATACCAAGGAAATAACATATGCAACAACAGTGGTCGGCACCATGGCCTTAATATGTGTAAAAACATCAGTTCCTGAAACAGCAGGTGCAAGGTTTGTAGTGTCAGACAAAGGGGACATTTTATCACCGAAATATGCTCCTGAAATAATTGCTCCTGCAGCTAAGGGTGCCGGTACTCCTAATCCTTTAGAAATACCCATAAGAGCTATACCCATTGTTCCTGCAGTTCCCCAGCTGGTTCCTGTCGCTAAGGATGTTATGGAACAAATCAGCAGTGTTGCTGCAAGGAAAACACTTGGTTTTAAAATTGCCAATCCGTAGTATATCATGGTTGGAACAACACCAGAAATTAACCAAACACCAATTAACACACCAATTATTGCCAATATAATTACAGCCTGCAGAGCCTGATATATACCGTCAAACATAGATTTTTCGATAACAGCCCATTTATAACCTATTTTAAAAGCTATCAATACTGCAAATAGTGTACCTATAAGCATTGGAATATGAGGATCCGCTCCATACTTGGCAATACCTATTGCCATTACAAATATCAAAAAGCCAAATGACAACAATGCTTCCCATAAATATGGTTTTCTTGCTTCCTTTTCTCTCTTTCCCGGTTCCAGATTCTCCAAGTATTTATATATTTGAATTGCTTAATGCAGCCTTTTCACAAACTTTTAGCATATTCTTAAATTTTGGGTTATTGCTGTCCAAAAGATAATTAAAATTATTTAACTTGTTTCTTATTGCTAAATTTCCTTTTTCTAGGGTTTTTATTTTTACAAGTTTGCTTACCTCTTTTAATAAAATTTCCGGGTCATTTCCTTTTATAAAATAACCAAAAGCTCCTAATTTCATAGCATTCACAGCACTTTCAATTGTACCATAACCAGTAACAAGCATTACCTCACAGCTGTATTCTTGTTCTCTTATAGCTTTTAAGAGCTCTAAACCGCTCATACCTCCCATTTTTAAGTCTGTCAGCACAAGGTCAAATTCTTCTTCCTTTAATAATTCAAGACATTCTTCACCAGAGGATGCAGATTGAGTTTCATAACCCTTTTCTTCAAAAATAATTTTATAAACTTCCGTAAATTCTTTTTCGTCATCAACTACTAGTATTTTAAAATCCATAATTACCACCCTTTGAGAACTTTAATTTAAATACAGTACCTTCATCAACACGGCTATCAACAGATATTTCGCCATTTATCTTCTGTAATTGATTATAGACTATGTAAAGGCCTAATCCAGTACCTTTTCCGGTAGCTTTTGTTGTGAAGAAAGGATTAAATATTTGCTCAATATGTTCAGGTTCAATTCCTTTCCCTGTATCAGCAAAATCAATATAAAGATAGCTATCATCCAAGTAGCAGTTTATATTTATTTCTCCTCCTTCTGAAACTACATCAATAGCATTAGAGAGCAAGTTAAGAATAACAAGTGTAAATATTTCAAGATCTATATAAAAAAATATATTATTACAATTAATCGTTACTTTTATATTCTTTTCAGATATTTTCTTGGATTCAAAAGAAATTATTTCATTAAGCGTTTCGTATAGATTAATTTCCTTAAATTCTTGATCCTTTTTTCTTGAGAAATCAAGGAGATTCTCTACCATCTTACCTGCTCTCAAGACGGAAGATTCGATGATATTTATTGATTTATCAATTATAGGGTCATGTTGGTTAAGCTTTCCTTTAAGCACATAGCAGTAATTTCTTATTAACCCTAATGGATTCCTAATTTCATGTGCAAGGCCGGCAGCAAGTCTCCTGACTGAACAGCAACTTTATGTCCTTTAAGAGTTTTGTCATTTACAATATCAACCTGATCTTTCATTTTCATTATTATAGCTCTGAAAGTATAGATTCGCTTAGAAAAATCAAAGTATTTAGATCGTTCCTGACTAGGAATAAGTTCAGTCATGTCGTATTCACCGCTAATTACACTATTAAGAGCCTCTTGCCAAACCTTAGGCACAAACTCCATATCAACTTCAAGTTCAATAGACAAAGCCGAAAGATAATCTATAACCAAACCTTTGTATTGTCCATTCTTTTTGTCCAAGAATGTAAAGGGCGGAGCATTTTCATCAGAAGCATGGTAAATAATATTTTTAGAATTCAAATATTCTCTTTCTTCTACAGTAAAATCTGCTGAATATTTAAAATACTCCAATATTGATAGATCATAAAGGGTGGTAGTATACTGGTTGGCAAGAAATATAAATAAACAAAGGATAATCAGCAGCATTACCTTAACATTTTTCTTATTAAACATACCAATCTCCGATAATGTTGAAAACGTTTACTAATTTTAGTATATATTATTTACAAAATATGTCAATAATATATAAGATGGATATTGGCGTTGCTTTTATTTCTTCTGAGAATTTCTAACTCAACAATTACTTGACACTGGAACACAAATTAAAAGTTGTAAATTAATATTTATTATGTTAGAATGTCATAGAATTTTAGGAATTGAAGGGAAAAGAATAATATGATAGATGTAAAAAAACTTGACAGAGAGCTTTTGAAAGTTGAAAAGCCTGCCAGGTACGTAGGTAGTGAGCTTAATTCTGTTGTAAAAGATAAAGATATAGATATACGGTTTGCCTTTGCATTTCCAGATATTTATGAGGTGGGAATGTCTCATACGGGAATGCATATTCTGTATCATTTAATGAACAGTATGGAAAATGTATGGTGCGAAAGAGTATTTGCACCCTGGACAGATATGGAAGAAATAATGCGTAAGAATAACATTCCCTTGTATGGACTGGAAAGTAAGGATGAGCTTTCGGCATTTGATTTTATTGGATTTACTCTTCAGTATGAAATGAGCTATACTAATGTTCTAAATATGTTGGAGTTAGGCGGTATTCCCATTAAATCCAAGGACAGGGGAGACAATATGCCCTTAGTTATTGCAGGAGGGCCTTGTGCTTATAATCCAGAGCCTCTTTATGAAGTAATAGATTTATTTACCATAGGTGAGACAGAGGAACTATTGCCAGAGCTGTTGAATTTATATAATGAAGAAAAGAAAAAGGGCTATAATAAATTAAGGTTCCTTGAAAAAGCTGCCCAATTAGAGGGGGTTTATGTTCCTCAATTCTATGAAGAAGTATATAAGGTCGATGGCACAATTAAAGAAAGAAAAGTTTTAAATAATAATGCAAAAGAAATAATTACCAAAAGAATTATAAGGGATTTAAATAAAAGCTATTATCCTGAAAAGAGCATCCTGCCCTATATAGACGTAGTCCATGACAGGGTTGTATTGGAACTGTTCAGAGGTTGTACCAGAGGATGTCGTTTTTGCCAAGCAGGAATGGTTTATAGACCTGTTAGGGAAAGGGAATATAGTACCTTGCTTGAACAGGCAGAAAGTCTTTTAGAATCTACTGGACACAATGAAATATCCTTGACTTCTCTTAGTTCGGGTGATTATTCATGTCTTCCCGACTTAACATTGAAACTTTTGGAGAAGTATGAAAGCAAAAATGTGAATATTTCTTTACCATCCCTTCGATTGGATTCCATGACTTTTGATATAATAGAAAAATTGCAGGAAGTAAGAAAATCTGGTCTTACATTTGCACCAGAAGCAGGAACTCAGCGAATGAGGGATGTTATAAATAAAAACCTTACGGAGGAACAGATACTAGGACCTGTTGAAACGGCCTTTAATTTAGGGTGGTCAACAGTTAAGTTGTACTTTATGATAGGACTTCCAGGGGAGACTATGGAAGATGTACTAGGTATCAAGGAATTAGCTTATAAAATTAAGGATAAATTCTTCCAAAGACCGAAGGAAAAAATAAAGGGTAATTTAAAAATAAATGTAAGTGCTTCCTGTTTTGTTCCAAAGCCTTTTACACCATTTCAGTGGGTGGCTCAAGACAATATGGATGAATTCTATGAAAAGGCAAGAACTCTCCGAAGTGAAATTAAGGACAAAAAAATATCATTCAGTTACCATGAGCCTAAGCTTAGCTACTTGGAGGCAGTCTTTGCAAGGGGAGACAGAAGATTGTCCAAGGCACTGATTAAAGCCTGGGAAAAAGGATGTCGTTTCGACGGCTGGCAGGATATGTTTGATTTTGATAAATGGATGGAAGCTTTCGAAGAAACGGGAGTTGACCCTGATTTCTTTGCATTAAGAGAAAGAGAATTAACAGAAGTTCTTCCATGGGACTTTATTAATATAGGAGTTACCAAGGAATACTTATTAAAAGAATATGAAAAAGCACTTAGTTTAACTACTACCGACGATTGCAGACTTCAGTGCACCAACTGCGGTATTAACTATAAATTGTTAGGAGGTGCCTGTCCACATGTGCAAAATAATAAGTAAGTACAGTAAGACCGGTTATTTAAAATATATTTCCCACTTAGATGTATTGAGGTTTATTCAAAGGTCTATAAAGAGGGCTGGAATTAATGCCAAGTATTCGGAGGGTTTCAATCCTCAAATGAAGACATCCTTTGGTTTTCCTCTGTCCTTAGGAACTGAGAGTATAGGGGAATATTTTGAAGTAGAGCTTAATGAACCTATTGAACCGGAATTGTTCATAAAAAAAATGAACTCTGTTATGCCGAAAGAAATGCAGATTTTAAAGGCAAGTATATCGGATAATCCTGACTCAATTATGAAAAGATGTCGATACGCTCAGTATTTAATCAATATTGAAACCGATGCAGATGTGGATGAACTAAATAACTACTTCAAAGAAATGCTGGATGTAGGAGTTGTATATTTTAGGCAGAGAAAGAAAAAAAACAAGGTAATTTCAAAGGAAATTAATACAAAAGAAATGCTGAAGTATTTAAATGCGGAAAAAACGAAGGAAAATAATATTCGAATTGAAGCCTTGTTCATAACTGAAGAGACAGGAAGCATGAGAGTTGATGAGTTGCTTAAATTAATTGAAGATAAAGGGTTTGCTTTTGATTATTATAGTATAACGAAAATAGATGCCTTAGATGAAGAGATGAAGCCTTTGTTATAGTGGGGAAGTGTTGTCACTTCCCCAAGTTTTCCCAGTGTTCATATGCTTCATTAAGCTCAATAAGTGCATTAGATTTGTCCTTTGCTAATATAGCACCTCGAAGCCTTGCTATATTTTTATAAAACTCATTTATTTCATCTTTTTCCGCGCTAAATTGTACCCTTTTTACAACTTTGTCCCAAGCCTTTGATAATAAATCTGTTTTATCCCTTGCTTCTGCCCAGTTATCATTTTCAATTTCAATTATGATGGCTTCTATAGAAAGAGGAATATTATCGTCATAACTAAGGGAATTTTTTAGAACTTTATCGCTTAACATAGTAAGTATAAATAATGCTATAGTTAAAATCGGAATTGTTATTACAAAAAATTTACGCATAGTTCCTCCTTAATAAGGACCTTTATAGTCTCCTATATCAGTAATTTTTTTAATTTTATCTTTGTATTTGTCAACATAAAAAGAACCTGAAGGGTTTAAAGTTGCTAAGAAAACCTCTGAAACATCTTTAATTCCTTGTGCCTTAAGTTGATTCATGAGCCATTTTTTATCTTTATTAAGCTGTTTTAAATTTTCTTCAATTAGTATTCCATCATATATAAGTTCAGTGCTTATTCCTGATGACTTTTTGGTTATATTCATATCCTTCGGGGTTAAAGGTGCATATTCGGCTTTTTTTAGTACTGAAAGCTGTCCATTAGGCTCAATAATAGCAAAATCAACCTCATTTAAATCAAAAACATCCTTATTTCTTAAAAGTGCCATTATATCAGATACTCTGTATTTCATTTTTCTCAGTGCATTTTCCATAATCTTTCCGTTCATAATAACTATGGTCGTTTCACCCTCTATGTATTTTGCAGCATACCTCCATTTCATAGTTATAAGTTCCATTAAATAACCTAAAGTTGCCCAGCTTAGTAAACCTACCCAATGAGGCCATGCTCTGCTGGATAAGTCTGCAGTAAGTTCTGCTGCTATAGAACCGATTGTAATACCTAGTACATAATCAAAAAATGTTAATTGACTTATTTGTTGTTTACCTAATAATTTTGCAAATATTAGGAGTGTAAAAAAACTAATTATCGATCTTACTAATACTACTAAACCTTCATTCATTTAGACACCTCTTAAATATTATATAATTATTCTTTAACAAGTATTGAATTTTATTCAATAACTATATTTTATAGGTAGGTAAGATTAAGGATTATAAGTATAAAAAATAAGTTGACAAACGATAGGTGGTTTGATACAATTTATATCTGTTAGAAGCCGCTCGGATCAGGTATTAAACGTAGGTGCCTGCAATGGCGAGACTGGGTAGAGGAGGTAAGATATGTACGCAATTATTGAAACAGGTGGAAAACAATATAGAGTTCAGGAAGGCGACGTTTTAAGAGTTGAAAAACTTGAAGTTGCTGAAGGAGAAACAGTAAAATTCGATAAAGTTTTACTTGTATCCAATGAAGGAAATCTAAATGTTGGTAAACCATATGTTGACGGAGCAGTTGTTGAAGCTGTAGTTGAAGGCCATGGAAAAGCTAAGAAAATAATAGTTTTCAAATATAAGCCTAAAAAAGACTTCAGAAAGAAACAAGGCCATCGTCAGCCTTATACACAAATTAAAATTGAAAAGATAGTTGTATAATATGATTAGGGTTACAATATATAAAACCAAGGATGAAATTACTGGTTTTATGGTAGAAGGACATTCCGGTTATGCTGAAGAAGGATATGATATTGTATGTTCTGCAGTATCCATACTATCCTATACAGCATTAAACTCTTTAAACTTAGTTGCGGGAATTGCTCCTGATAATATTGATTACAGTGTTGATGAATTAGGTTTAATGAGGGTTAAGACTTCGGAAAACAATGATAAAACGGATGTAATTTACAGAAGTTTCATGATTGGAATAGATTTATTGTTGGAAGATTACGGCGATTATATTACACTTAGGTCTGAGGAGGTGTAAAGATGTTATTAAAATTAAACTTACAGTTATTTGCTCATAAAAAAGGTGTTGGTAGCTCCAAGAACGGTAGAGACAGCAATGCAAAGAGATTAGGAGTTAAGAGAACTGACGGTCAGTTTGTATTGGCAGGAAACATCCTTGTTAGACAGAGAGGAACTAAAATCCATCCCGGTTTGAACGTAGGTATCGGAAAAGACGATACATTGTTTGCGATGGTAGATGGAAAAGTAAAGTTTGAAAGAAAAGACAAAAAAAGAAAACAGGTTAGTGTATATCCTGTTGTATTAGAAGCATAATAACGAAAAAGACCTACCTTACGGTAGGTTTTCTGTTGTAGGAAAGGGGACTAAGGTCCCCAAAAAGAAGGTGAGAGAATGTTCGTAGATATAGCGAAAATCAGCGTAAAAGGCGGAAAAGGCGGTAATGGCAGCATTGCTTTTAGACGGGAAAAATACGTACCCATGGGAGGCCCTGCAGGAGGAGATGGTGGGGACGGAGGAAGCGTTATTTTAGTTGCAGATGAAGGTTTGAGAACCCTCATGGACTTTAAGTATAAGAGACATTACAGTGCTGAAAATGGTGAGGACGGAAGAGGAAAAAAACAATATGGTGCTAAGGGCAAGGACCTTTACTTGAAGGTACCTGTTGGTACATTGGTGAAAGACGAAGAAACAGGCATTGTGTTGTATGATTTAAGGGAACATGGAGAGGAATTCGTGGTGGCTAAAGGGGGCAGAGGTGGAAAAGGAAATGTTAAGTTTAAAAGTTCTATAAGGCGTTCACCTAAATTTGCCCAGCCAGGAACTAAGGGTGAAGAAAGAAAAATCATCCTTGAGCTGAAGCTCCTTGCAGATGTTGGACTAGTAGGTTTCCCAAACGTAGGCAAGTCTACAATATTAGCATCTGTAACCAGCGCCAAACCTAAGATTGCTAATTATCACTTTACTACATTGAAACCGAATTTAGGAGTAGTGAGAATAGGGGAAGGCCACAGCTACGTCATGGCTGACATTCCTGGTCTTATAGAAGGTGCTTCAGAAGGTGCAGGCTTAGGTTTAGAGTTTTTAAGACATGTGGAGAGAACTAAATTATTGCTGCATGTTATTGATGCCTCAGGCCAGGAAGGACGAGATCCAGTTGAAGATTTTTATAAAATTAACGATGAACTTAAACAGTACAGTGAAAAACTGTGGGAAAAAGAACAGATAATAGTTTTAAACAAATTAGATTTACCAGATGCTTTAGAAAATGTCGAAAAAATAAAAAAAGAACTATCCGATAAATATGAAATAATCCAGGTTTCTGCAGCTACAGGTCAAGGCTTGGATGAACTTAAGAAAAGAGCCTATGAAAGATTAATTCAAATTGAAGATGAAGTAGAATTTGTAGATGAAGAAGCAGTTGCAAGATTAATAGATAAAAAGGAAAGAGATACCATAGTTGTTACTAAGGAAGATGGCTATTTCTTGGCCGAAGGAGAATTCTTGGAAAGGCTAGTGGATTCAACTAATTTTAATGACTATGAATCAATTTCAAACTTTCAGAAAGTTCTTATCGACAAGGGTGTTATAGACAGGTTAAGAGAATTAGGCGCAAAAGAGGGAGACTTGGTCAGCGTCTGCGGTGTAGAATTTGATTTTATTGAATAACATAGGGAGAAAAAATGCTTAGAGGAAAACAAAGAAGCTATTTGAAATCTTTAGCTCATTCACTTGAACCGGTTATGCAAATTGGCAAAAACGGTATTACGGAAACAGTTTTAAAGCAAATAGATGATTTATTAACAGCAAGAGAGCTTATAAAAATAAATCTGTTAAACAATTCAATGTTAGATGTTAAAGAAACGGCTAATGAAATTGCTGAGCAACTAGGTGCCGAGTATGTACAAAGTATTGGTAACAAAATTGTTTTATACAGAGAATCTAAAGAAAAATTAATTGATTTACCTAAGTAAAAAAGCCACTTGGGAGTTTCTGTAGATAGAAACCCTTAAGTGGCTTTTATCCTCCTAAGGTAACATCCTGAGTTTGATACCATTTCAAGGCATCGTGAAATTGTTCCGGTTTAAAATCTGGCCACATACTGTCTATGGTGTAAATATCAGAATATACCGATTGAAGGGGGAGGAAACCAGAAAGTCTTTTTCTGCCACCCCATCTTATAATTAAATCTATTCGGGAAATATCCTTAGAATGAAGTCCTTGAATTATGTTTTTTCTATTTGAGGTATTATTTTTTAAATTGGATATATCCCAGTCCCAACCGTAATTTACCAAAAAGTTAACCTTTGTTCCCCCTTCTCCTATCTTAGTCCTTTTTGTATATTTAAGTAATTCTTTTGGAAAAATTTTTGATTGGGTATTACCTATTACCAACAAGGATACATTTTCTTTTGCAATAATATTTACGGCTTCAACACATGCTTTTACAAAGGATTCTATTTGAATTTTTGGTCTTTTTACGTTATCCGTGGTGAAACCGTAATATGTAATTTCATTAATTCCGTATTCTTGGGCTAATTTTAATAGCTCAAGTCCCGGAGCAAGTCCGTATTTATAACCTTCTTGTTTTTGAAAACCGTTACTTTCAGCCCAGCGTCGGTTGCCATCAGGTATAATACCTATGTGATTTGGAAGTCTCAATCTATCACATCCTTTCATATAATACAATATTATTTACATTTATTGATATATTATACTTATTATGGAATAACCAAGATATATTTCTTACTGGCGTAATAATACAAGGTAAAATGGGAATAATATGTAATAGTATGTAATACAGGGGTGATTTTATGAGTGATTTAGAAAAAGTAAGAAAAATGTATGATAATGGATTTAGATGTATAAGGTATGATGATACAAGTGATGGTGATATGTGTATATATTTTAAAAATTTTGACAACGAAGAATCTCAGGCAATAAGAGTGAGAAGCTTCGAAGAAAAAATGCAAATTAAAAACTTTATTAATCAAAGCAGCATGAAATAATCACTAAAATTAATTCCTTGTAATGAACCATCGCCTATTATATAATAGATGGTAAATAACAGGAGGTGTTTTAGTGAGTAAGGCAGATAGAATTTTTATAGAAAATTGTAAAGATATACTGCAAAATGGTGTTTGGGACAAGGGATACAATGTAAGGCCCAAATGGGAAGATGGAACACCTGCCTACACCATTAAGAAGTTTGGCATAATAAATAGATACAACTTGCAGGAAGAATTCCCTATATTAACATTGAGAAAAATAAATTTTAAGGCTGCTGTTGATGAATTACTTTGGATATGGCAGAAAAAATCAAATAATGTAAATGATTTAAACAGTAAAATTTGGGATCCTTGGGCTGATGAAACGGGTTCTATTGGAAAGGCCTATGGTTACCAGCTGGGGCTAAAGCATAAGTACCCAGAAGGTGAATTCGACCAGGTTGACAGAGTTATTTATGATTTAAAAAATAATCCCAATAGTCGTAGAATCATGACTAATATTTATAATTTCCAGGACCTTCATGAAATGCATCTTTATCCTTGTGCCTACAGTATGACCTTTAATGTTTCGGGAGATACTTTAAATGCAATTTTAAACCAACGTTCCCAGGACTTCTTAGCTGCAAATAATTGGAATGTTGTTCAATATGCTGTATTGGTGCATATGATGGCAAGAGTAAGCGGACTTAAAGCAGGGGAACTGGTACATGTTATTGCAGATGCCCATATATATGACAGACATATCCCCATAATCGAAGAGATTATCAAATTGGAAGAGCACGAAGCTCCCACCTTGGAAATTGATGCAAGTATTAATGATTTCTATGATTTTACCGTGGACAGCTTTAAATTAATCAATTATAAATATAATCCTATTAAAGTAAAGGTACCTATAGCGGTATAAAGGAGAAATTATGAAGTTAATAGTAGCAGTAGCAAGAGACTGGGGTATAGGATATAAGGGAGATCTGCTGTTTAGAGTCCCCTTGGATATGGAGTTTTTTAGGGATACTACATTGAATAAGGTAGTGGTAATGGGCAGAAAAACATTAGAATCTCTTCCAGGAGGAAGGCCGCTGAAAAACAGAACTAATATTGTTTTAACCAGAGATAGGAATTTTCAGCGGGAGGGATGTATTATAGTCCATTCCAAAGAAGAATTATTTGAAGAAATTAAAAAATACAAGGAAGAAGATGTGTTTTTAATAGGTGGCGGAAAGCTATATAATGATTTATATCCTTATTGCAGTGAGGCCTATATTACCAAGTTTGATGCCATATTAGAAGCAGATACATATTTACATAATTTTGATGAAGACAAGGATTGGCTTTTGACCTATGCATCAGAAGTTCATGAACATGAAGGGCTGAAGTTTACATTTAATACTTACAAGAATTTATCATTGGCTAACTTAGCATAAGGGGTTTGAGGAAACTCAAGCCTTTTTCTATGTCATCTATAACTTAGCCTAAATTATTAAATAGGACATATAATATAAAATTTTTATAAATTTAGGCTGTACATTTAATTAAATTTGTTATATTATTATTATCAATACGCTAATTAATCTCTAATAAATAATTAATTCTTAATAGTATATTATAATTCACATGTTTTGGAATTATAATATTAGTCAATGAAAATGGAGGACTGTTATGAGTAAGAAATGGGTTTATTTATTTAAGGAAGGAAGTGCTTCCCAGAAAGACCTGTTAGGAGGAAAAGGTGCCAATTTAGCTGAAATGACTAAAATTGGAATGCCTGTACCTCAAGGTTTCACCGTTACAACGGAAGCTTGTACAGAGTTTTACCAACAGGGTGAAAAATTAACGGAAGCAATAATAAAACAAATTAAAGATAGTATGAAATCTCTTGAAGAGGAAACAGGAAAAAAATTCGGAGATCCGGAAAATCCTCTTTTAGTTTCAGTTCGTTCCGGCGCTAAAATTTCCATGCCGGGAATGATGGATACAATTTTGAACTTAGGTTTAAATGATGAAACTGTAGAAGGAGTAGCAAAAAACACTGGAAACTTACGTTTTGCCTATGATAGCTACAGAAGATTCATCCAAATGTTTGGAGACGTTGTTTCAGAAGTTCCAAAATATTTATTTGATAATGCCTTAGATAGGAAAAAGGAAGAGAATGGATATACTTTGGACACAGAATTAACGGCAGAAGATTTGAAAGAATTAACTGAAGAGTTTAAAGAAATATATAAAAAAGAAATAAAAGAAGATTTCCCAGTTGATCCTGAAAAACAACTTTTAATGGCTGTGGAAGCAGTTTTTAAATCATGGAACAATCCCAGGGCTATTACATACAGAAATTTATACGATATACCCCACAATATAGGTACCGCTGTAAATGTACAGTCCATGGTATTCGGAAATATGGGTGATACATCAGGAACTGGAGTTGCTTTTACCAGAAACCCATCCACGGGAGAGAAAAAGGTATTTGGGGAATTCTTAATCAATGCCCAGGGTGAAGATGTTGTTGCGGGAATCCGTACTCCTTTATCCATAGATAAATTAAAAGAAATTATGCCTGAAATATATGAAGAATTTATCAATACAGCTCATACGTTGGAAAAACACTACAAGGATATGCAGGATATTGAATTTACCATTGAACAGGGTAAACTTTACATGCTTCAAACTCGTTCCGGCAAAAGAACTGCAGAAGCAGCTTTAAGAATTGCTGTTGAATTGTATGAAGAAGGTTTAATAAGCAAGGAAGAAGCAGTAATGAGAGTTGATCCCAAATCCTTGGACCAACTTCTACATCCAAAATTTGACGAAGTAGAATTGAAAAAAACTACCCCTATTGCCAAGGGACTACCTGCATCGCCGGGAGCTGCAACGGGAAAAATTTACTTTACTGCCGAGGATGCAGTTGCAGCAGCTATAAATGGTGAGGATGTTATCCTTGTGCGTAAGGAAACTTCTCCTGAGGACATAGAAGGAATGAACATGGCTAAAGGTATTCTTACTTCCAGGGGTGGAATGACATCTCATGCTGCAGTTGTTGCAAGGGGAATGGGAAAATGCTGTGTTGCAGGATGTGAATCTGCCATTGTAGACGAAAGAAATAAAACCATGACTGTTAACAAAGAAGTTTTCAGGGAAGGAGATTCTATTTCTCTTGACGGAAATACAGGAAATGTTTATAAAGGAATATTAAAAACTGTAGAAGCTAATATATCCGGTAATTTTGAAAAGTTAATGACATGGGCGGATGAATTCAGAAGATTAGGAATCCGTACAAACGCAGATACACCTCGGGATGCGGCTGAAGCAGTAAAATTCGGTGCTGAAGGAATAGGTCTTTGCAGAACTGAGCATATGTTCTTTGAAGAAAGCAGAATATTCTCTGTTAGAAAGATGATTATTTCTGATAATAGAGAACAAAGAGAAAAAGCACTGGCGGAAATTTTACCTATGCAGAAAAATGACTTTAAAGGAATATTTAAAGTTATGGGAGAACGTCCTGTGACAATAAGATTATTAGATCCTCCACTACATGAATTCTTACCTACAGACGAAGATGATATAAAAGAGTTGGCAGAAGATATGAATGTTCCTTTAGATGAATTAAAAGGTAAGATAAACAGCTTGCACGAATTCAATCCTATGCTTGGTCATCGCGGTTGCCGTCTTGCAATTTCTTTCCCAGAAATAGCTAAGATGCAAACAAGAGCCATTATTGAAGCTGCCATAGAAGTATCAAAAGAAGAAAATATAAATGTGGTACCAGAAATAATGGTGCCCCTGGTTGGTAAAAAAGAAGAACTTGAAATATTAAGAAATTTAATTATTGAAACTGCGGAAGAAATAAAGAAAGATATGAATTCAGATATAGATTATTTAGTAGGAACCATGGTTGAAATTCCAAGAGCATGTCTAACTGCTGATGAAGTGGCAGAATATGCGGATTTCTTCTCCTTTGGTACCAACGACCTTACACAGATGACCTTTGGTTATTCAAGGGACGATGCCGGTAAATTCTTGGAGGACTACAAAGAAGCTGGAATCCTTGAACAAGATCCCTTTGCAAGCATCGACCAGGAAGGTGTAGGAAAATTAGTTGAAACTGCAGTTAAATTAGGAAAAGGAGCAAAAGATAATCTTCACCTGGGAGTGTGTGGAGAACACGGTGGAGATCCAGCTTCAATCGAGTTTTTCCATAGAACTGGTCTTGACTATGTTTCCTGTTCACCATTTAGAGTACCAGTGGCAAGACTTGCAGCTGCCCAGGCGGCCATTATCAATAAAGATAAATAGAAGTAGATATTTGAGTATAAAGAAGGAGTATTGTCTTAGAATATTAAGGCAGTACCCTTTTTCTTTTAATTTAAAAATATTCCGTGGGATTTTACAAAATTACTTGTATAATAGAATAGACAATGGAGGTGAACCTGTGGATGAAAAGATTATTGAACTAATAAAATTACAAAAGGAAAAAGGACTCAAGCTTATGCAGCAGGAGTATTCAGGCCTGATGCACTATATAGTAAGAGGAATTTTAGAAAATGAGAGTGATATAGAAGAATGTATCAGCGATATTTGCGTAAAAGTATGGAATTCTATCGAAAGTTATTCTCCTGATAAAGGAAAATTATCCACATGGCTCACTGTCATTTCTCGAAACACAGCACTTAATTATCTAAAAGGCAAGCTTAGGGAGCATGACCAGCTTAAAGAGGAGGTAGCAGGCACATTTTCTGTAGAAGATGACCTTCTTCGCAGAGAGAGAGCAGAGGAGTTAAAGAGTGCAATAAGAACATTATCTATTGAAGAACAGCATATATTCTATCGTAAATATTATTATCTACAAAAGACATCCCAAATTGCAGCAGAACTTGGAATGACAGACCGTTCTGTGGAGGGGAAATTGTACCGTCTGAGAAAAAAGCTGCAGAAGAAATTAGGAGGTGAATTCAGATGAGGGGAAATAATATTGATTTCGAACAAGAGATGATTGAACAGCTTAGCTATGTGGTCCCGCCAGAAGATGAAATTCAGAAGACGAATCCCTGGAGTAAGCCTATTGGCAATATTATATGGGGCTTTATTCTGACAACACTCCATTTAAATTTTCTGTATCTGCAGTATATTCTTCCGACTATAGGTGTTACATTGATTTTTTTAGGCTTTCGCAGTCTGAGAAAGGAAAACAAATATTTTAGAATTGCATGGATGCTATCTGTCTTGAAACTTTTACTACACCTATGGGACCTGGTTTTGGTTTCTACACCTTTTAGTCTTGAGAACTTTTCAGAATTTGCTATTGGCTTGGTCATGTTTTCTTTTCAAATAGCTATGTTTTTGACTTTCCGGACAGCCCTGAAAGAAGTTTATAAAAAAGCAGGTAGGACAATGGAAGCTGACCCCTTGCTTGGGGCATCTTGGTGGACAGCTGCAGCCTTTTTTGTTGCTTTATCACCATTTTCAAATAGTTGGATAGTCTTTATCCCTATGATAATATGTTATATATTAATTGTACGATCATTGTTCCGCGTTGGAGAACAATTGGATGACACAGGATATCTTCTTATTAATGCACCGATAAAAATCAGCAATCGAATATTTGGAAGGATGTACTTCTTTATTGCCCTGACTATTGTGATAATGTGCAGTATCTATTACAATCATTTGAAAATAGAACCATTAGAGTATTCTGTACCAGAAATCACTGAAGCAAGGCAACACCTTCTCGACATGGGGTTTCCAGCTGAAGCCCTGAAATATCTCAGTAATGAAGATGCTTCAATGTTAAGTGGTGCCATAAATGTGGAATCATCTACTAAGCTTCTAATGTTTGATCCAAAAAGAATTGAACATCAGGTAAGCTATGGAAGCTATACACAAATCAGCCATACTTATGAACCGGGTAAAAAAAATATAGAGGCTACCACTGTATATATTGAGATGCCGGAAAATGTGGTTTATGTCCTGCAGCACTTCTCATGGAAAGGCGGGAAGCCAGTATGGCAGGATGGAATTATGATTTCAGGCGAAAACGAAGCGGATAAGCAGGTAATAAGCAGTAGTCTTTTCTACACCAAGGGTGGTAAAGAGTATATTGCCGATTTTCCTCGCCTGATATGTGATAGAGTAACAGTAAGTACCATGTTCGGTACCTCCTATCCCATGTTAATAACCGGTGCTCTAAGCTATCCCTTTGGCTCTGAAGAACAGGGAGGATATGTACTTTACAGTTATAGGGTTGAAACTGACAGTGATATTTTCCTTACTCATTCAACAATTAGTTATATACACCTCGTAAGCCCCCTACACATCCCCTATAGAAGAACCGAAGACTTATTTTTAAGCGGTGCTTATACCTTTGAGGACAGATTGCAGCAGCATTATACAACTTATGAGTCTTTGACCTCCAGAGAAACTAACAGGTAAACCTACCATAATATTTAGTATAGTATTCGGATGCTTAGCAGGAGCTACTTTGAATGAGCCTTATCCTAGTTACTTCCAGCTTTGGTGTATCCTCCATATGCGATTAATGGAAAACATTAGAGGATTACTACTACCTTGCTGATAAAGCACTCTATATGGCTAAACAATGCGGCAAGAATAGAGTTGAAATAGCTTGCCAGGAGGAGGTAGACATATAGCCTATCGACATTTTACGTGTACATTGTCCTAAGAGATGGTATAATATAATGGTCACAATAAATAATTTTGACATGTGATTTTAAAAATAATATAATTATTTAAAATGCATGTGCATAGAGAGGGTAGTAATGAAATATTTAGATAAAATAAATACACCGAAGGATATAAAGGATTTAAATAGAGATGAATTAAAAATTCTATGTGAAGAATTGAGAGAATATACTATAAACTGTGTTTCAAAAACAGGAGGTCATCTTGCCTCCAATTTAGGTGTGGTAGAACTTACCGTTGCCTTACATTACTTTTATAACACTCCCCAAGATAAAATTATTTGGGATGTGGGACACCAGACTTATATTCATAAGGTACTTACTGGCAGAAAAGAACTGTTGCCAACTTTAAGGCAATACAAGGGTTTAAGTGGATTCCCCAAAAGGGGCGAAAGTGTTTACGATGTTTTTGATACAGGTCACAGTAGTACATCCCTTTCGGCAGCCATGGGAATGGCAAGAGCCCGAGATTTAAGAAATGAAAATTATGAAATTATTGCAGTAATAGGAGACGGTGCCCTAACAGGTGGAATGGCTTTAGAAGCTTTAAATGATGCCGGCAGAAGTAATACCAAACTATTGATAATATTAAACGACAATGAAATGTCTATATCTAAAAATGTGGGAGGCTTGTCCCGATACTTAAGCAGGCTAAGAACCACCACGGGATATATATCAACAAAAAAAGATTTGGAAAAACTACTGAACAGAGTTCCAGTAGGTGGAAAAATAAAAGGAATTTTAAAAAGAGCAAAAGACGGGATTAAGCAGATAGTTGTGCCGGGGATGCTTTTTGAAGAATTGGGACTTACATATATGGGACCGGTAGATGGTCATAACATAGATGAAATAATTGATTCCTTGGAAATAGCAAAGCATATCGAAGGACCTTTGCTTATGCATGTTATTACAAAGAAAGGCAAAGGGTATAAATTTGCTGAGGAAAGACCAAAGGATTTTCATGGCGTATCTTCCTTTAATGTAGAAACGGGAGAAAGTATAAATAATTCTTCCTTTTCATGTTCTGATTTCTTTGGGAAAAAACTATGCCAGTTGGCAGAGAAAAAAGAAAACATAGTTGCTATAACTGCTGCAATGACTGATGGGACAGGACTTACCGATTTTGCTAAGAGATTTCCTAATAGGATATTCGATGCTGGTATTGCAGAACAGCATGCAGTTACTATGGCTGCAGGTTTGGCAGTTAGCGGCATGATTCCAGTAGTTGCTGTATATTCATCATTTCTTCAAAGAGCATACGACCAGATTATTCACGATGTAGCCCTTCAAAATCTACATGTTATTTTTGCCATAGACAGAGCAGGGCTGGTGGGAAATGACGGGGAAACCCATCATGGGGTTTTTGACGAAGGATTTTTATCCCAAATTCCCAACATGACGGTCTTGTCTCCTGCCGACTATGAAGAGTTTGGAAAAATGCTTGAATTTGCCCTTTCTTTTAAGGGGCCTATTGCTATACGATATCCCAGGGGAAGTTTGATGGAAAATCTCAACAACAATTCACAGGAGATTGTTTTAGGTAAGGGATCTTTGGTAGAAGAGGGTAAAGATGTAACTATTGCTGCTGCAGGAAGAATGGTTAAAAGGGCACTAGATGTAAGAGAAATATTAAAAAGGGAAAATATTGATGCAGAAGTTCTTAATTTAAGATTTATTAAACCTTTTGACAGGGAACTAATTTTAAACTCCTTAAATAAAACTAAAAAATTAGTTATAATTGATGAAGCACCTTTTTACGGTTCTTTTGCATTAAGTATTAAGTCTGTTCTGCCAAAGGATACAGACCTGCTGTTAAAAACATTACCGGATAAATTTATAAAACATGGTTCCATTGAAGAGTTGTTAAAGGAAAACAAGCTAAGTTCAGATTCAATTGCTGCTGATATTGTAGAATGGATGAGGCAGCTTTAAATAAAATACCTGAAGGGAGAATGTTTATGTACAATTTTGATAAAGTAATAAAAAGAACAGGTACAGACAGCTATAAGTGGGATATGATTGCAAAAAAATACAAGAGGGATGATTTGCTTCCCATGTGGATAGCGGACATGGATTTTGAAATAGCACCGGAAATAACACAAGCAGTGAAAAAAAGAGCGGATCATATGACATATGGCTACACATATCCTTCAGAGAGTTTTTTTGACAGTATAATTAAATGGAACGAAAAAAGATATTCTTACCATGTAGAAAGAGAATGGTTAAATGTATCCATAGGGGTGGTACCTTCTATTAAGGCTGCCATATATGGATTTACCCGAAAAGGGGAAAAGATACTTATACAGACACCAGTATATCCTCCTTTTCATCAGTCGGTTATTCAGGCAGAAAGAGAATTAGTTACAAATCCACTTACATTTGACGGTGAAAAATACAATATTGACTTTGAAGATTTTGAAAATAAAATTAAGACCGGTGTTAAACTGTTTATTTTAAGCAATCCTCATAATCCCTTAGGTAGAGTATGGACCAAGGATGAGCTTAGTAAAATGGCAGATATATGCTATGAGCACAATGTTAAAATTCTTTCTGATGAAATTCATTCAGATATAGTGTTTAAGGGATATAAGCACAGGGTAATGAACTCTGTATCCAATAATGCTAAAAATATTTCCATCGTATGTCAGGCGCCCAGCAAAACTTTCAACATTCCGGGACTTTCCACATCCTTCGTTATTGTAGAAAATGAAGTGCTCAGGAAGCGAATGTGGGATTCCATGGCTGCCATTGGTATTAATTCAGTAAATCTTTTCGGAATTGTGGCTGGAGAGGCAGCCTATACTCACGGAGAAAAGTGGCTTGATGAAATGCTACTATATGTAGAGGAAAATGCAGATTATGTGATAGATTATATAAATGAAAAGCTGCCAAAAATCAAGACATATAAACCTCAGGCTACATATTTAATGTGGCTGGACTTCAGAAATTACGGATTAAGTCACAATGACTTAATTAATAAACTTATACAAGAAGCAGGAGTAGTTTTCAACAGTGGAACAGACTTTGGAGAAGCTGGTAACGGATTTTTCAGATTAAATATCGGTTGCCCAAGAGAATTAATAAAGGAATGTTTAGATAGAATTTACGAAGTATTTAAAGATTGATTTCCTATAGGCAGTTTATCTGCCTTTTTTATTAGAAATAAATGCAAAATGCAATTTGCTATTGAAACTTTAAAGATTTTACATTAATATTATAGTAAGGTATACGATCAAAGGATAAAGGGGATTTGGAAATGAATAAAATAGAAATAATAATAATAGATAAAAAGTACAATGTAAAAACCGATGAGAGTCCCGAATATGTAAAAAAAATCGAAACTATGCTAAATGATCAAATAAATATAATAGCAAACCAAAACAAACGTTTTAATGATATAGACAAATTAATACTGGCATCCTTTGTAATAATAGATAAATATATAAAGCTTAAAGAAGAAGTTACTGAATTCAAAAACCAGGTTTATGAAGAAATAAAAAGCTTAAAAGAAGCAAAGGAACTAGCTCTTAAAGAAAAAGAAGAAGCTATGAAAAAGGCTGAAGAATCAGAATTAGAAAAAGAAAGATTCAAGGAAAAGCTTTTGGCAAGGGATAATGACAGAGAATACTTAAATCTGCAAATTTCAAGGCTTGAAGAAAAAACCAAGGAACAGGAACAGCAACTTTTAAAAAGTGAAATACTCATTAACGAATTGAAATTAAAAAATGAAGAGCTTTATGAAACTTGTGAAGAGTTAACCAAGGAAAAAGAAAACTTTACAAGAGAACTTAATTTCATGAACAATACAAAAAGCAGCCTTAACGGAAGAATTTCAAAACTTCAATTAAGGTTGAACGAAAAAGACCAGGAAGTGGAGAGATTAGAAAAGACTATAAAGGAGCTTAAAAGTAGTTTAGAAGATAAATCGCAAAAAATTTTCAACTTCAATGACGAAAGACAGAAGTTAAACTTATTAATTGAATCCAAGGAAAAAGATGTTGATTCTTTAATGAATAGAATAAATATGCTTCAAAGTAAGCTAAGTGAAAAAGATGAAGTTATAACTACAAAAGATAAGCTAATTAACGAATATAAGAATAATGCAGACATTTTTAAGGAAAAATATGAAGCATTAAATAATGAAAAGGAAAAGTATCTTGAAGAATTATTAATGATAAACAATGAAAAAGAAAGCTTAATAAATAAAATAAATCAGCTGCAGGAAAAACTAAACAGGAAGGAAGCTGAAAATTTCCAAAATCAGCTGGAAATTAGTCAGTTGAAAAAAGAAAATAACGAGTTAATGGAACTTTTGGATCAAGAAACTGCAGTACAATAAGAAAAGAACGCAGAGCGTTCTTTTTTAGAGATAGGAGAAATGATGAAAGTAGAATTGTTAGCACCAGCAGGAAGTACTGAATCCTTTTATGCCGCTGTAAACAGCGGTGCAGATTCAGTCTACTTAGGAGGAAAGTATTTTAACGCAAGGCAGAACTCCCAGAATTTTGATAATGAAGAAATGAAGCATATTATTAAGTATGCCCATAATAAAGGTGTGAAAGTATATGTTACTATGAACACTGTATTAAAGGATACTGAAATTGTTGACGCCTTAAATTATGCCGTTTTTTTGTACGAAAATGATGTAGATGCTGTAATTGTTCAGGACTTGGGATTTCTGTACCTGCTGAATAAATATATATCAGATTTGCCTGTTAATATAAGTACCCAGGCAGCCGTATACGATGAATATGGAGTTAAATTTTTTGAAGGTTTTAACGTCCAGAAAGTAATTATGGCCCGTGAGTTGTCTATTGATGAGCTTAGAGAAGCGGCAAAAAGAACAAATACTCCCTTGGAAGTATTTATTCATGGAGCCCTTTGTACATGTTATTCGGGACAATGCTATATGTCTAGTTTTTTAGGAGGAAGAAGCGGCAACAGAGGGAGATGTGCCCAGCCTTGCAGGCTAAGTTACAGTTTTTATGACAGAGAGAAAAAACAAGAATTAGAAGGTTTTAGTACAATACCTTTACTAAGTTTAAAAGATTTTATTGCAGGAGAAAGTATTTACCAATTAATTGAAGCAGGAATAAAGACTTTTAAAATTGAAGGTAGAATGAAGGGCCCAGCATATACTTCTGCCGTGGTGGAATACTACAGGCAGATAATTGATAATTACTACAAGGGTGGAAATGTTGATGTTACTGAACTAAAAAATAAAGCAATGGCCACATTCAGTAGAGGCTACACTAACGGCTACTTGAAACCTTCAAAAGACGATGAAATGTTTGCAAAATTAAGTTCCGGCCTTAAGGAAAATATTGAAGAAATAGAAGAAGAAGTTAAGGAAAAAGCAAAAGAATTTTCAAAATTCAGAAGAAAGAAAATCAAATTTAATATTGAGTTAAAAGTAGGCAAGGAAGCAGTTCTTACAGCTTCAGACGGTCAAAATACTGTTACGGTGAAAAGTAGCGAAGTTTGCGAAAGAAGTATTAAAAATTTTGCAAAAGATGAAATAATAAGGGAACAACTTCTGAAATTAGGCAATACCATTTACGAAGGAGAAGTTGAAATAAACAAAGATGAAGGAGTTTTTATAAGAAAAAGTACTTTAAATCAATTGAGAAGAGATGCAACGGAACTCCTTTTTGAAAAATCCGGTAACTGGCATAATAGAAAGGAAGTTAAAAGATTTTCATACAAGAATGTATTCTGTCCTAATGAAAAAGAAAGTTCAGTTCCTAAAATTAGCCTTAAAATTAATAGGGAAGATGAAATAAAATATGTTGATGGATTAAAAGTCAAAAGATTGTATTTCCCATATTATTTGAATTGCGATACAGTAAAGAAAATAAAAGTTGAAGAGAAATATCTATGGATTCCTAATATATTAAATAAAGAAAATTACCAGGAGCTGAAAAACAAGATTAAACTATATGAGGAAGTATTTGACGGCGTATGTGTAAACAACCCGGGAAGTCTATATTTTTTCAAGGAAAATTCTAACCTAAAAATTCATTGTGGTCCCTACTTTAACATTATAAATTCATTTTCCCCGCAGCTGTTGAAAGAGAAGGGAGCAGAGGGATTTACTTTTTCAGTGGAAGCTAATATAAGAGACATGGAAAGCATTATGAAGCATTGTCTATTAAGAGGAGAAATTGTAGCCCATGCATATATTCAGCTTATGGTTATGAAAAACTGTCCCATGTCCCTAATAAAAAATTGTAAACACCTGCAGGACTGCGAAAAATGCAGCTACAGGAATAAATTTGCCCTTAAAGACAGAAAGGGAGCCTATTTTAACATTGAAAGAGAAAATTCATTAACCCATATATATAACAAGGTACCCCTTTCAATTTTAGGAAAAGCCATGGATTTTGTTAAGACAAAGGCAGAGTTTTTCTTAATAGATACCAAGTTTATAGAAGATGTGGAAGAAGTAATAGATTCACTCTACTATGAAATAAAGGGAGAAAAAATCAATATATTAGAAGAAAACACTTTTACCAGAGGACATTATTTGAAAAATATACTTTAGAGTATCCCTGTAAGATAAACTAGGAAGGAAGACAAATGAAGCAAAAATCTAAAATAGTTTTGGAATTTGATAAAATTGTAGAAAAGGTCGCCTCTTTTGCAGAAACCCAAATTGGAAAAGAGGAAGTATACAAATTAGATACATCCTCTCAATTGGAAGGAGTAATATTCAAGCAACAGCAAACGGCTCAGGCTCTTTCCATAATTATTGAAAAAGGAGCACCTCCATTAGGAGGTATAGCTGATGTCAGGGAGTATGTTAAAAGGGGAGCTATGGGAGGAATTATATCCCTGGCAGGACTTATTAAATGTGCTGACACATTAAGGGCTGGAAGGCTTTTGAAAAATTATGTACTCCATGATAACAAGGATCGCAGCTATCCTATATTGGAGGAAATGTGTAAAAGTATCTATACTGACAAAGAAATTGAAGACAGAATATACAAAGTAATAATAAGTGAAGAAGAAATATCTGATGATGCCAGTCCTGAGTTAAAGAGAATAAGAAGAGAGATACAAATAAAGAGTAATTCCATAAAGAATAAAATTAATTCAATGGTAAACTCTCCCTCCATGCAAAAATACTTACAGGAAGCCATAGTTACTATTCGTAACGACAGGTATGTTATTCCTGTAAAGAAAGAATATCGCAGCATGGTTAGAGGAATTATTCATGATCAGTCATCTACTGGCTTCACCCTTTTTATTGAACCTATGGCTGTGGTGGAAATGACTAATGAAATAGCCAATTTAAAAATAGAAGAAAAAAAAGAAATTGACCGCATACTTCTTGAGCTGAGCTTAATGATCGGCGATATAAGCAGGGAGATGCTTGATAATCAGGATATAATAAAAGAATTGGATTTCATCTTTGCCAAGGGTAAGTATGCCCTAAGTATAAACGGAGTTGAACCTAGGGTAAATGACAGAGGATATATTCGTATTAAGAAAGGAAGACATCCTCTTATAGATCCATCTGTAGTAGTACCTATAGATGTAGTCTTGGGAGATGAATACAGGACCCTTATAATTACTGGTCCTAATACGGGCGGAAAGACAGTTTCTTTAAAAACCTTGGGAGTGTTCACTCTAATGGGAATGGCGGGACTTCATCTACCAGCAGAATACGGTACAGAAATATCCGTATTCAGTGCAGTTTATGCGGATATTGGAGATGAACAAAGTATAGAGCAAAGTTTAAGTACATTCTCCTCCCATATGACCAATATAGTTAAAATATTAAAAGAAGTCGATGAAAAATCTTTTGTCCTTTTTGATGAGTTGGGAGCAGGTACTGACCCTACAGAAGGGGCAGCTTTAGCAATTTCAATTTTAGATATTCTCCATGAAAGAAAAATTTTAACTGCAGCCACTACCCATTATAGCGAGCTAAAACTATACGCTCTCACAAAGGAAGGTGTAATAAACGCTAGTGTGGAATTTGATGTAGAAACATTAAGTCCTACTTACAGGCTATTAATAGGTGTACCTGGAAAATCCAATGCTTTTGAAATTGCTAAGAAATTAGGCTTGCAGCAGAATATTATTGAAAAGGCGAGGAGAAACATAGAAAAGGAAAAGGTAGAATTTGAAGATGCCTTAAAACAAATAGAAGAAAATCGTATTTATATTGAGGAAAAGAGACAGGAAATTGAAAGGCTGGAATTGGAAAGCAAGAAAAAACACAAGGATTTCTTGTTTAAGGAAAGAAAAGCTTTAGAAAGAAGTGAAAAACTCATAGATGAAGCAAATTATGAGGCTAGGAAAATAGTTGAGAATGCTAAAAGAGAAGCTGCGGAAATAATCAAGGAGTTAAGAGAACTAAAATTAGAAATGGACAGGGACAAAAACCGCAGGGCTAATGAACTAAGACAGGCATTGCACGATAAAACCAAGGAGTTGAACGAAAACCTATACAGAGAAAAATTAATAGAAGAAGATACTTATGACAACAACACTCCTTTAAAAAAAGGAGATGCAGTTACTGTAAGGAGTTTAAACCAAAAGGGATATATTATTTCAGATGTTGATGAATCTCCCACTGTGATGGTTCAAATAGGTCTCATAAAAACCAAGGTTAATAAATCGGATTTAATAAAAATTAAATCCGAAGAAGAAACAAAGCATCAAAACAACACCAACAGAATGGTCAGGTTAAAAACAACGTCTGTAGATCCAACTATTGATTTAAGAGGATTTAACTTAGACGAAGCTTTAATGGAACTTGATAAATACTTAGACGATGCATTCATGGCCAATTTAAACGAAGTGCAGGTAATTCACGGAAAAGGAACGGGAGTACTTCGGGAAGGAGTAACTAAGTATCTAAAAAAACACAAACACATTAAAGAGTTTAGACTGGGAACCTTCAACGAGGGAGGGGACGGTGTAACTATAGTTAAATTAAAATAGACAAGTGCCAAGAATATCTTGGCAACTTTTTTATATTTCTTTTATATTTCTTCAATATGAATAAGTCCTTCAAAACCACTTACCCCTTTGATGAAGTCTACATGATCAAAACGATTTTTAGATTCTAAGGAAAGAAAAGCAATTACAGTCATTTCCTTCATAGAAGAATCTTTGCTAATTTCCATATCATTAATTCTAAAGTTCAGTTCATGCAAATGAACGATGAATTTATCAAAATGTTTAATGTTGGTAAAGGAAGTGTATATATTGATAATTTTACTTGTTGAAGTAATAATTACATCCACTTTTTTGAAAAAGGTTATAATGAAAAACACAGCTATTGAAACAACAATGGCTCCATAATAAAAGCCTATTCCTATAGCCAAACCTAAGCAGGCGGAAGCCCACAGGCCAGCTGCCGAAGTAAGACCTTTAACCTGGCTCCTGCTTGTTACAATGATGGTGCCGGCACCTAAGAAACCTATTCCGCTTATTACCTGAGCTCCTAATCTTGCAGGATCAGAGCCTTCAAAAGTCATATAAATATACTGATTGGTCATCATTATAAGAGAAGAACTTAAACATACCAGCATGTAGGTTCTAAATCCTGCAGGCCTGTTTTTTCTGCTTCTTTCAAGGCCGATTAAACCACCGCATAACATGGATAAGATGACTCTTAAACATACGGAAACTGCATTTAATTCAAAAATATCCACTACCCTACCTCCTTCAGGAAGAAACCATACATACTATATGCAAGTCAAGATAGACTATGTTACACTATTTTTAAATCTGTATGACTTCTTTGTTCGTTTAAGTATCTTTTTACAAGGTTTTCAAAATAATAATAAAACACTCCCAGGTCTCCCCTATAGTTATTTTTCCAAGGTTTATTCCTTCCACAATAATGTATGATTGAAGTATTTTGGACAATCCATCGCATATCTTTTCTATTTGCAATATTTTTCGGATTTGCATTATAAAAAGTTAAGTATCTTTCACTTAAGTTATATACCATGGCATCTAGATTAATTGTTTTATGGGCATAAACGCCATTTAGAACATCCTGGTCAGGAAGAACCAAAACTAATTTTTTGTTTTCTATATAGTCATATACTTCCTGAATGTTTTGTTTTTTTCTAAGTTCCTTTAAATTAATAAGCATTACCCCAGAGTTAATATACGTGCTTTCTTCTGGCATATCCAGCCTTATTTCATTGATCTTTTTCAAACTTTTACTTACATGAGAAGCAGCAGCAAAGAAGTTGTTTTCCATATCCATGTAGTATAATTCTTTGATACTATTAATTATAACTATGTCTGGATCAAGGTATAAAATTCTATCTAACTCACGAGGAAGATACTGGGGAGCAAAAATCCTATAGTACATTTCTTTCGGGTATCTTTCTGTTACGGGTGCATCAGCAAACATACTAGGGGGAACTTTAATATCTATAATATTACAGCGGCTGGTTATTATACAGTTTTTTATGGTATAAAAATCATCCTCGTTTAAAGTGGAATGAGCTATATATACATGGAAATTTTCCTTTGGATTTGATACTGTAAGAGATGTGAGCATTACAATTAATTGCTCTATATAATTTGAATCTAGTGTTACTAAAATATTCATATACAACCCCTTCCTTATACTTTTATTATATTATACCAAGTTACTAATTATTTGCAAAGATTGTAATGGGGAGCAATTTTATATGCCCAATTCAGTATAGTGGTTTGATAACTATTCACGAAATTAACCTAAAACTAAGGAATAAAACATTTACATATAATTAATATTATAATAAAATAGAAATTAAATAATAGTAAGGTACGGAGGAAGCATGGAGAGAGAAATAGTAAGATTAGATTTAGATAGAGATTTCGAAGCCTTTGAGGAATTATCAATAATATCCTTCGGAGAAAATACCAATATTAATAAGGAGATGTACCGCTGGCTTTTTGATAGGAATCCATACAATAAATCTGGAAATATGATGTATTTATTGAAGGAAGGAGATAAAGTAATAGGTTGCGATGGGCTACTTCCTAATGAATTGTATGTTAATGGTAAGGTGCTCTTAACAGCTCATTCGGTGAAATCAATGACTCATCCCGATTATAAAAAGCAGGGAATTTTTAGGAAGATGACAGAAAACTCCTGTGAAAGAGGAAGACAGGATGGGGTTGATGTAATAATCGGCCTTGCCAACGACCAGTCTTATGCTGCATATCAAAGATTTGGCTGGCCTACCCTATTTGAAAAAGAAGTATATGTAAAGCCTATTTTAATCAACAATATTCTAAAAAGAAGGATTAAAGTTGGAATTTTGGCTGAATTAGGCAATTCTATTTATTCTTCTTTTATGAAAAACCGTTTAAAAAAAGAGATTGATCAAGAAATAAAATTTGAAATTCTTGACAAGGTTCCTCAGGAAACTCAGGAATGTTGGGATAGGTACAAATCAAAATATAATGTCCTTCTTGTACGAGACTATAAGTATTTAAATTACAGGTACAACGAAAGACCGGATGTAGATTATGTAACTATCTTAGCAAGACTGAACAATGAAATAATAGGTTTTGCAATACTTCATAATTCGGTTGCCAACAATTCTAAAATGACATCTGCAGTTGAGTTTTTTACAGACCCCCACAATGAAAGATTCATAAAAGCGCTAGCCGATGGAATTTCAAAGTACTGTTATGACAATGGTCTGGAATATGCTGTTGTTGGTACGGGGCATTATGGCAAGTATAGAAAAGTTCTTTTAAACAATGGCTTTATGGTGACTCGTAAACCACCAAAGAACAATATGATGATTGCTCAAATACTTTCAGATAGAGTTACCTTAGAAGAAATAACTGGTCACGAAAAGTGGCATATAACCCAGGGAGATGGGGAAACGGAATTAGATTTATAAGAAGTTGACACTTTAAAAATGCTGTGATATTATTTACTAATAATATATCCCGGTGGAGGAAAGAGATGGATTTTAAGGAAAGAGTAGCTGAGATTTTTATATCAATAGAAACAGAGCTGTCCATGGATGAAGCTCTTCAATTAATAGAGATACCCCCCAGTGCCGATATGGGAGATTATGCGGTACCTTGTTTTAAATTTGCAAAAAAATATAGAAAGTCCCCTGCAGCAATTGCAAATGAAATAGTTGAAAAAATAGGAAGGGTAGAGGAATTCGAAAAAATCGAAAGTGCAGGACCTTATGTGAATTTCTTTGTGAATAAGGAATTGTTTGCTGAAAAAGTGCTAAAGAGGGCTTTTGAAGAAAAAGAAAATTACGGCAGTACTGATGTAGGCGAAGGAAGGACTGTAATAGTTGAGTTTTCGTCACCTAATATAGCAAAACCATTCCACATAGGTCATATTCGTTCAACTTTAATTGGGAATGCAATTAATAATATTTACAAATATATGGGGTATAAAACTATAGCAATAAACCATTTAGGAGATTATGGTACACAGTTCGGAATGCTTATTTCTGCTTATAAGAAATGGGCAACTCCTGAAGTAGTGGAAGCAATTGAGAAAGACCCCATACCTGAATTGCTGAAACTTTACGTAAGATATAATCAAGAAATTGAAAAACATCCCGAGTATCAGGATGAAGCAAGATACTGGTTTAAAGAACTAGAAAACGGTAATGAGGAAGCGTTGGAGCTGTGGTCCTGGTTCAGGGAAGTAAGTCTTAAGGAATTTAACCGTGTATACGACATGTTTGGCATTAAATTTGATTCCTATGCTGGAGAAAGTTTTTATTCCGATAAGATGCCTGCAATTATTCAAGAATTAGAAGAAAAAGGCTTATTAAAAGAATCGGAAGGTGCAAAAATAGTTGAACTTTCTGAATATGGACTGACGGATGCTCTTATTCAGAAAAGTGACGGCTCCACCTTGTATGTAACAAGAGATATAGCTGCAGCTAAGTACAGAAAAGATACATATGATTTTTATAAAAATATTTATGTGGTTGGTGCTCCTCAAAAGCTTCATTTTGATCAATGGAGAAAAATAATAGATTTAATGGGTTATGACTGGGCTTATGACTGTGTACACGTTATGTTCGGTACGGTAAGCTTGGAAGATGGAACCTTGGCTACTCGAAAAGGAAGAGTAGTTTTCTTAGAAGATGTTTTGAAAAAGGCTATCGAAAAAACAAGGGAAATTATCAATGAAAGAAATCCTAATTTGGATAACAGAGAACAAGTTGCAAGACAGGTTGGAATAGGTGCTGTAATATTCCAGGAACTTTTCAATAACAGGATTAAGGACTACGTCTTTTCCTGGGATAAAACTCTGAGTTTCGAAGGGGAAACAGGTCCTTATGTACAATATACATATGCCAGAACTTGCAGTCTTCTTCGAAAGGCAGGTATTGAAATTGATGATAATGTTGACTTTTCTCTTTTAACTAACAATGAAGCATTTAATGTAATTAAAAAGTTAGAAGGATTTAAAACTGCCTTGTTAAATGCCCATGATAAGTATGAACCATTTATGGTTACAAGATTCATTGTGGGATTGGCTCAGGAATTTAACCGTTTCTACCATGAATGTCCCATTATTGTAGATGATTTGGAAATGAAAAAAGCTAGACTGCTTCTGACTTTAATAGTAAATATTATACTTAAAAAGGGAATGGAACTTTTAGGAATGGAAGCTCCCGAAAAAATGTAACAATATTCATAAAGGAACCTAAGAGTTCCTTTTTTAATTATATTTGCCAAATTAGTATATATTTCAACATTTCATTTCAGCATTCAACATTGAGACGAGTTAGTATTTCCCATATAATTTTACTATATGGGGAGGTGTGAAATGAAACGAGAAAAATATTTGACTTTTTTGTTGGCTATTTGTGTATTTTCATATATTATGATGATTAATTGCAGTATGACCTTGGGAGCAGAGAGTACACACTATATATTGCCTCAAGAACCTATAATTAAATCCTATATTTATGATTTAAGAGATTCATATGTTCGTGAACAAAGATTAATTAAATATATAGAAGATTTAACGGGTTTGGAAAGAATCCATTGTGAATTTATAGTAAAAGAGAGCAAAGAAAAAAATATAGATCCCTTTATAGTACTAGGTTTAATAAAGAGGGAAAGTGATTTTAATCCTCATGCAAGAGGTGCATATGGTGAAATAGGGTTAGGGCAGCTAATGGAAAGTACAGCAATGATTATATCAGAAAATTTAGGCTTTGACTTTTATCCAGACAGGCTCTTAGACCCGGAATATAATTTGAAATTAACTATTACGCAGCTTTCCTATTTAATGAGATTGTACGACAATGATTTCCATATGGCACTAACTGCATACAATAGAGGTCAGCAGGGACTATTGAACTATATGAAAAATGAAAATGAAAGGGGAATAAGTGATTACTCTGCCAAAGTACTAATGTTTGCTTTAGAGTATAAAGAATCATTTGATAATTTTTATAATTGATTGTATAATGTAGTGGCAATCATTGAGGAATAACGGGAGACTTTATGCAATCAAGAATTAATTCTTTGCTAAATTACAGCTATACAGTTACGGATATACATTCTATTGAATTACAGCTATTTTTATTAACAGTAAAATGTCTGATGCCCTATGAAGATAAAATAGGGTGCTTTTTTAATGTAAAAAGATATTATAAGGAAATGGAATTGTTTGCTTATTATAAAAATGGCATGGATGAAACTATAGAACATTGGCTAGAGAGAAAAATTCCAACTGACAAAAAGGATGGATTAATGGAATTTAAGATTATTCCTATTGCACTGGTAAATACCCTTTGGGATAATTTGGTGGAAGAAATCTTAAAAGCAGTTACCTTTTATACGTTAAATATAGAAACAATTTTAGACGGAATTATTGTTTCTTCTGGAATATACGAATATATGAACAATAATTTAGAAAATGCTCATGAGCTGACAAAGGAAAGATTGATAGGATTTTCTGTTAAGGAATTTATTATTAAGAATAATATAAATGTTGATAAAAGTTATATAATTGATTTTGAAAAAGAAAGAATAAAAACTATTCAAAGAAATGATTTTTTTAACCTTAATAGGTATAAATCAATCCAATATATTTTTGGAGAACCTAATAAAGAATCTACAGAGGGGACATTAATAGATAGTTATTCAGCTTATTTATATAAGCTAAGGAAAGGCAGAATCGACCCTGAAAAATTAAAGATACCGGATAAAATGCCAGACTTGAAAGAGTGTTTGAAGAAGTCATACTTTAACCATCCCCTTTTAGGAAAGTGCAAAGTTGAAAAAAGAGCGAATAATGAAGTTGTAGTTAGAAATAAATCAGGACTGATGAGGATAAGAATATGAAAGTTTTATTGTTAGCTTTAGACTCGAAATATATTCATGCAAATTTAGCTGTAAGATATTTGAAAGAGTTCTGCAATGAGTTTAATATACATATAAAAGAGTTTACCATTAATCAAAAAGTTGAATATATATTGGGGGAAATTATAGATGAAAAGGCAGATCTTATTTGCTTTTCATGTTATATATGGAATATAGAGTATATTAATACTATTTCCTACATATTAAAGGAAGGAAAAAATAAGGCAAAGATATTGTACGGAGGTCCTGAAGTTTCTTTTGAAATAAAAAAGACCATGGAAGCAAACTCGTTTATTGACTATATTATCTTTGGAGAAGGGGAAGTAACTTTTAAAGAATTTCTCAGGGAACTAAGTAAACCAGTACCGGACCTTTTTCAGGTTAAGGGTTTGGCTTTCAGGCATGAAGGACTAATCAATATAAACGAAAGCAGAGAATTAATTGACAACTTAGATATTATTAATTATCCTTATGACGGGGAAGATGATTTTAGTAATAAAATTATATATTATGAATCTTCCAGGGGATGTCCCTTTAATTGCAGTTTCTGCATGTCTTCCATAGATAAAAAAATGAGAGTTTTTTCAATGGAAAGAGTAAAAAGGGATTTAAAGGCTCTTTTGGGCACCAAGGCAAGACAAATTAAATTTGTAGACAGGACTTTCAATGCTGATTATAAGCGTGCAATGGAGATAATGGAATTTATAGTTAAGAATAATAAAAATAACATGACCATACACTTTGAAATTACTGCAGATATTATTAATGATGAGTTTCTGGACTTTTTGGGTAGGATGCCTGTAAATATGTTTCAATTTGAAGTAGGAGTTCAATCATTAAATGAGAAGACACTAAGTGAAATAAACAGGCGGATGGACAGGGAAAAATTGTACAATGCAATAAAGAGAATCAAATCATATCAAAATATCCATTTACATCTTGATCTTATCGCAGGGCTTCCCTATGAAGATTATAAAACCTTTAAAAGTTCCTTTGAAGGGGTGTATAAATTGGGCGCTGAAAAAATACAGTTAGGCTTTTTAAAGGTACTGAAGGGAACCAAGATATATCAGGATAAGGAAAAACACGGAATTAAGTACAGACAGTCAGCTCCATATGAAGTAATATGCACAAATTATATTACTTTGGAAGAATTATTGAAATTAAAAGACATTGAAGAATTGGTTGAAAAATATTACAATGAAAAGTACTTCCATAAGTCCTTAAGTTATGTAATAAACAAGTATTTTCTCCATTCTGCTTTTGAATTTTTCAGTTCCTTCAGCCAGTATTGGAAGAAAAATGATCTGTACAAAAAATCCCACAGCAGAAAAAAACTATATGAGATTTTTTACGATTATATGGAATGTAGTTATAAGATAGATGACGAATTTATTTCTTCTTTAAAATATGACTATATATATAATAATCAGTTTGAGGAACTGCCAGACTATTTAAATAAAGAGTCGGAGGAAAAGTTCAGACTTTTAAAAAGGCACCTAGCCAATGACCAGGAATTTAAGAACAAATTCTTTCCTACTATAGAAGACAAAATTATAAATGAATTCAGAATTGCGGAAATAGGGCAGAATGTTATACTTTTCATTTACAGGGATAAGGACAATATTTTTAACAAATGCCATACCCATTGTATAAATGAACTTGCCATGAATTATTTAAAAGAAGAATCCATAATAAGGAAGGAATTGAAGGATGAAAAAAAGAAATAAATATTTTGAAGAGTATTATCAGAAAATAAGAAACGACATTTCTTTTATTACTTTAAAGAAAAATGCAACTATTAAATTTAAGGATAAAGAATACATAACTGGTAAAGAACTTCCTGTCCCCATAAGAGTGGAAAAATTATTGGAGGATATAAAGAAGCAGGATGAAATAGATGGTTTAACCTTAAATAACTTAATTGATGGAATTATTTATCTTATGGGAACGGACAGGAGTTTTGAGTACCTTGTAGACTATAAAGAAATGTTTAAGAAGCTTAGCTTTGAAATTGTTCCTTATATTATTTACTGTATTAATAACAGTAATAACTCGAAAGATAACTTGGTATATGCAAAAGCTCTTATAAATAATGAAGAAAATGAGAAATCATGTTTCATATATGCTTCTGCTTTGGAGAATATGGGAATAGAATTCCATGAAAAAGGAAATGAAGTAAGTAGGTATTACTTTGAGGAAGCCCTTGAATATTTTGAGAAGTGTTTGGAATATAATGATAAGTTTCCTCTTGCTTACTACAAACTAGGTTATTATTATAAAAGAAATCAGCAATACGTAAAGGCTGAACTTATATGGTCTAAGCATCAAGAATTAGATGATGATACTATAAGAGTGGAAGAAATAAGAAATGAGTTAATACAACTAAAGCCCTATGTGGATTACGAGAAGGGATATAATTTAGTACTGAATGAAAAACCAGAGGAAGCATTGGATTTATTGTTGCCCTTAGTGAAGGATTTTAGCGGCTGGTGGAATCTTTTGTTTTTCATTGGCCTTGCTTATAGATCTATGGGTGAATATAGTATTGCAGAAAGATATTTCGAAAATGTATTAAAAATTAATAATGTACAGAAAGATGCCTTAAATGAATTAGGCCTTTGTAAAATATGTCTGGGAAAATATGTTGAGGCTGCTGAGTTGTTTTCAAAGCTTTTAAGTTTAGACCCTGGTAATTGCGAAATTTTTTGTAATCGAGCAGTAGCTTATCTTTATAATGAGCAAGTGGATAGGGCTAAAGAGGATATAGAGACAGCATTGAAAATCAATCCTGAGGATCCAGTTGCCCTTAGTATAAAGGAAGAACTGAAAAAATATGAGTAAGGGAAAAAAGGGGATTGACAAAGATAAATAAGTGAGCTAAAATATAAAAGCACTTCACTTCTGGTGAAGAAAAAAGTAAAAAAAGAGAAAAAATTAAGCAAAAAACCCGTTGACACTGCCGATTTTTTGTGATAAACTGAAAAAGCTGTTGCAAAGAATAAAGCAAAAACAGCAGTAAAAAATTGGCAGTTGACAGTATAAAGAGTTTATGTTAAACTGACATTCCTGTCCGAAAGGGGCAGGGGAAAATAAAAAAAATAACAGTTGACATCATAAATCAAATATGCTAAACTGTAAAAGCTGTCTCAAAAAGACGGCAAGAACCTTGACAATAAAACAGCATAAGAACCTTTGAGTATGACCTTAGTTCTATATTATAATAAAGAACAAAGAAGTACAAAAAGTAATAAAAGACAATT
>DURT01000063.1 GCA_012843025.1 Tissierellia bacterium
AGAACAATTTTAAATAACAGCTTCGTTTTTTAAACCAATAATCATTGGTTTATTAGGTGTGCATTTTTTTATTATTAGTTTTTCAAAAAATATTTAATATTATTTTGCTAAAATCTATTGACTTTAATTAGCTGGTCTTTTTTTAGTTATATTGCAATAATTGTAGCAGATTGTCAAAAAAGCTTCAAATACTTTTTTTCAAAACATGTTAAATAAGGTAAAAACGATAGTTGTCCAAATATTACAATCTCAAGCAATCTATTTCTTAACAAGCAGAAGTAATAAAGGGAAAATGGCTAATAGTTTTAGAAAAAGGGTAAGAATAATAATTAAATAAAATGAATATAGAAGAAATATAGAGGGATAAAGAATTGGAATGTAATACTTGTTAAAAAAATATTTATTAATTTATAAAAAGGGTCTTTTAATTAAATGGAAATAGTGATAAAATAGTCTCATGACCACAAGGGGGAGGTGAAATAGATGGCTTACTTTATTACTGATGCATGTATAAGCTGCGGAGCATGTGAACCAGAGTGTCCTGTGGGCGTTATCTCTGCTGGTGACGATAAATATGTTATAGATGATTCAGGTTGTATCGATTGCGGAGCATGCGCTAGCGTATGTCCCGTAGAAGCTCCACAACAGGCTTAAGGGAATACATAAAAGGGACAGACTTTTATTATAGAATAAAAATCGGTCCCTTTTATTTTGTCCAAGGTTTTTGCTACCAAACCAATCTATAATCTTACGTCTGGATAGTTTGGTTGCCCATTTGTTATTTTGTGAATTACTTCTGTTCGGCTAATGCAATTCATTTTTTTATAAATATTTTGCAAATGTGTTTTTACGGTATGCTGACTTAGGTAAAGTTTGTCAGCTATTTTTTTATTCGAGAAACCCTGAACAAGCAAGGAAACTATTTTACACTCCCTATCAGTTAAACAGTATATAGTTTTAAGGTTATCATAGTCCGACATGCCTATCTTATCAGTTTTCATAATATAAGTTGCATAAAAAGTTTTAATTCCATGAATAAAATCCGGAACTATAAAGGGGACAATTCTTACAAAATGATTATTGATGCAGGTTTCTATGGATGTAGTGTTGTACGATATTTCCCTGAAATAAAGCTTATCAGACAACATCCTTGCAAAACTCTCATTAAAATTGTTTTCACAATCCTTTTCCAATATGTCACTTATCAATCTGACAGACATTTGATTGTATTGTATTACATCCAGTTTGCTGTCAAGTACTACCATTCCAATTGGTGCTTCATTTACAAAGCTCATAATAAGGTTGTTCTGGTGTTGATACTTGAGCTTTGCCAATGAGTTACCCAGCATATGAGAAATATTTTTCTGTAATATGGCAGCACATTGGACTTCTTTTTCTGTAAAATCACCCAGCACTTTTGGTTTCATTATACCTACAACTCCAATAAGCTTACCTTGGTATCTAAGTTGAAGTGCTATCTCATCATAAACGCCCATTTTCTTTAGAAGATCATTGTAAAATTCCGTCTTTTCAAAATTATTTATGGACATTATGTCAGTTATGTGAACTATATCTTTTGCCAGAAGTTTTTTGGGGATGCTGAAGGTGTGAAAGATATCAGTTTTAAAATAATACTTTTCGTATGATTTCATGATGTCAGCATCAATATTGACAGAGACTGGATTAATGTACTGTTCATTTTCATCAGTGAGAAAGAATGCCATTGAATATTCCTGATACAGATCAATCATTGCTTTTAATACTGTTTGTCGAAAATCATCATTATAGCTGCATATCTGGGATTGGAAGTCTAATAACTTTTTATAATCATTAGAAGACAGCATAAGAACCTCCATACATATTAAACAGAGTTCAAACACCAAGCCTTAAAAGTACTGTCAGATATCGCTTTCCTTATTATAACATAATTCTTTGAATTCAAAAAGGGAAAGTAAAATTTTTAGAAAAATAAGTAAAAAGTATTAGACGCAAAGTGAAAGTTGCTAATTTGGACTGATTTACATATTAAAATAGTTTATTTTATAATTTTCTCACACAAAAATCGAAAGGAGTGAATATGAATTGGTTCATGAAGTTTACATGCCTAAATTTGGAATGTCCATGGTTGAGGGAGAAATAGCAAAATGGCTTGTAAAAGAAGGTGATAAAATCAATAAGGGAGATGAAATTGTGGAGATAGCTGAGAACAAAGCGGTACATACGGTTGAAGCTTTGGTTTCAGGAACTTTGGAAAAAATATTGGTAGAAGAAGGTGAAGTGGCAGGAGTGGGTGAGCCAATTGCAGTAATAGTTGAATAAAGCAGGAGGTGAACCTAAATGAAAAACGATTGAAATGTAAAAATAATTGATGATAAAGAGGTCCTCAAGGAAACCAGGTTATCAGGCATTAGGAAAATCATTGCCAATAGGATGCAGGAAAGTTTGAGAAATTCACCACAAGCAACTATAACAGGCAAAGCAGATATGTCCAATCTGATATCTCTTAGAAAGAAATACCTAAATCAGGGTATTGAATTGTCATTTACTGATTTATTCATTAAAATAGCTGGAATTGCCATTAAGTTGCATCCTGAAATGAACGTCTCACTTCAGGACGGAAAAATCATACAGTATAAATCTATCAATATAGGAGTTGCCGTCGGTACTGACAAAGCACTGTTTGTTCCAGTAATTAAGAATGTACAGGATAAAAACCTGATAGAAGTGTCAGAGGAATTTAAAATGTTGGTCAATAAAATTCACGGGCAGAAAATCACTTCTGAGGAACTGACAGGAGGAACCTTCACAATTAGCAATATGGGAATGTTCAAGGTTGATGTAATGACGCCAATATTAAATTCTCCTGAAGCAGCCATATTAAGTATAGGAAGAACCTGTAAGGAGCTTGTTGTGGAAAAGGACGATACAATAAAAATAAAGCCGATGACAACTCTTTCCCTTACGCTGGACCATGCTGTTTTAGATGGCTTGCCTGCAGCAAGGTTTCTTGAAACATTTATGAGCATTATGGAAAACCCATTAGATTATTTTAACTAAAATTACTTATTATATGGAGGTGTTAGAATTGAAATATTCCAACGAACAATTGCTGACCTTGTATGAAAGAATGGTCTTGTCTAGGGTTTATGAAGAATTGGTTATCGAACTTTTAGCTATGGGAAAAATTCAAGGGGGAGCATGGCACCTGGCAATTGGACAGGAAGCAGCACAGGTAGGGTGTCTCAGTGCATTGGGACCAAATGACTATTTTGGACCAACACACAGATGTCATGGGGTATTGGCATCAAAATTAGACATTAATAAGTATACAGCTGAATGCTTGTGCAAGGGTACTGGCTACCAAAGAGGAAAAGCTGCAATAGTTCATATTTCAAGCATGGAAGATAAGGTGTTTCCTGCAAACGGCATTCTAGGAGCAGGAGCACCAATTGCTGTTGGATTTGCCGTTGCTTTGAAAAGGCAGAAAAAAGATGGGGTTGTTGTTTCAGTAATAGGAGATGGAGCATCAAATGAAGGAAACTTTTATGAAGCTATAAATTTGGCAGCAATTATGGAAGCTCCAGTAGTCTTTTTTATCGATAACAATGGCATAGGTTTTACCAATCCGATAAGCAATGCAACAAGGGTTCAGGATCTTTCGGCGAAGGGTGCTGCAGTAGGTATACCTGGAATTACTGTAGATGGAAACGATGTTCTAGCAGTAAGGGAAGCTGTTGAGGCTGCAATAGAAAGGGCCAGGGAAGGTCAGCCAAGTATAGTGGAAGCAAAATCAGTGCGTTTCAGACCTCATGCAGAGGGGCTTTCAGCAGAAACAAGAGATCCTGAAATGGTTGAAGAAGCCAAAAAGAATGATCCTATAAAGCGTTATGAAAAGGTTTTAAAAGATTTAGGCATTCTTAATGATAGTATGATTTCTGAAATATACGACAGGATGAAGAAGTTATCCATGGATGCATTTGAGTATGGTTTTGCATCCAATTATCCATCCAAGGAAGAAACATGTGATTTAAGCCTTGTGTATAAAACTTTAGGAGGTGATTTGGCATGAGAAAAATAACTTACATGCAGGCGTTGCAGGAAGCACACATGGAAGAAATGAAGCGGGATGAGAGTATCTTTCTGATGGGTATTGAACTAAGACATATGGGCAGCGGTGTAGGACAGACAGCTGGGTTGTATAAAGAGTTTGGACCTGACAGGATATTCGATACACCCATCAGTGAGTCAGGATATGTAGGAGTGGCTGTTGGTTTAGCTTTTGGGATAAAAATTCCGGCTTGACAGTTGAACTACTTAACTTCAGGCCAATTGACCGTCCGGATGATACAATAAAGGCTGTTGAAATGATGAAGAACTTAGATATTTCTTGTTTGATTGTTCTTGGTGGTGATGGTACTTGCAG
>DURT01000064.1 GCA_012843025.1 Tissierellia bacterium
CATTGATAGCAAAACATACTTTGTTCACTCATTGACTCATTCCCCTTTTCAATAATTTTCATTTGATGTTTACAATCATAACCCATTTCATTGTTCAGTTCTGTAACATTTGTTACCAACCGCAACAACTTTTCAACATCATTTGAAAGTTTTATACCCATATCTTCCCCATTCAAAACAGCTACATATTTTTGAACACTTATCGGGTCTTCACATGTGGAAATTTGTCCATAGCCATTAAACATAAGCAAATTTAAGCATATATTAAAATAAAATATTATAAGAAAGGAAATGATTAGATTGAATTGTTCAATTCGTACTTATTATAGATTAAATGTTCAAGAAACAGGTTCACTTGAAGTCATAGTAACTGATGACAGTAATAGACCTTTACCAAGTACCTTAATTCGGATAGCCAAATTGTCATATACTGGTCACTATAAAGAATTTGCAGAAGGTGTAATTGTAAAAGAAGTGTATACGGATAATAATGGAAAGGTTCATGTGCATTTACCACCATTAAACGAATTAATGAACACAAATGAATATTATGCAGCGAGCGTTATGAAAGAAGGTTATGGTAATTCATATCTTTACTATATTCAATTATATCCTAGTATTAATACTATATTTAATGTGTATTTGTCCCCAAGGATTGAAGGGCAACCTGAAAAAGTTAGACTTTTTTTCAACCAAGAAAAGAGACTATTCATGAACACTAATTTTTGACAAACAAGGATAGCCTATAATATATTTTCAAAACTAAATGCCAAGAAGCATAAAAAGCATGTAGTTAAGAAAAATAACATGCGTTTTATTGATTAAAAGTATTGAACGATCTATTTTTGTAATATTTGTTACGAAGTTTAACTTTTTATTTTTTATTTGCAGGAATTCTTTTATAAGGGGTATATTAATATAAGAATTAATATATGGAGGAAAAAATGGATTTTAAATATGAAAACAACAGAATATATTTAGAAAATGAAAAAGGACAATGTACTGCGGAAGTTACATTCCCCCCAATTGATGAAGGTAAAGTTAATATAAACCACACTTATGTAGCTCCGGCTTTAAGAGGTAAAGGAATTGCAGATATGCTGGTACGGGAATTAGCTCTTTATTTGAGAAAAAACAATCTAAAAGCTATTCCAACATGTTCCTATGCCGTTGACTGGTTTGAAAAGAATCCTCAATTTAACGACGTTTGCAAAAAATAATAAAATTACTCTTTACAACAATTAAAAATTATGTTATTGTATGTAAAAAGAAAAATGCTGTGAAAAGAAATAGTAAGTATACTAGTTTTTCATAGAGAGTGCATGGTTGGTGGAAATGCATAAAAACCTATACTGAACACATCTTGGAGCAGGTAAGGCGAACCCCTTAGTAGTCTTATTCGGAGTGCCACCGTTAAAAGGCAAAAGTATGATTGTACTTACTGAGTCTGGTGCTGCGAAGTATCAGAGAAATGAGGTGGAACCACGTGATTTACTCTCGTCCTCTAGGAATTCCTAGGACGAGAGTTTTTTAATGCCGAGCGTTAGCAAGGATGGATGGTAGGTCAAAAGCAGCCCAATCCCAAGAGTGCGACCAAAGGTAGCGTACAAATTGGTGTGGAGCCTGCAATATATAAGAAAAAACAAGAAGGAGATAAAGATGAGGAAAGTATTAAAATCACTTAAATTATTAACACTGTTTATTTTAACAGCCATGTTGGTGGTGGGATGTGCCAGTGAAACTCCCCAGGGAGAGGAAACAGAAACTTTAATAATGGGTTTGGATGACACCTTTGCACCTATGGGTTTCAGAGATGAAAAAGGAAATTTAGTAGGCTTTGACATTGATTTAGCCAACGAAGTAGCAAAAAGATTAGGTGTTAAAATTGAGTTCCAGCCTATTGACTGGTCAATGAAGGAAACAGAATTAAATGCAGGAAATATTGACCTTATTTGGAACGGTTATACCATAACACCTGCAAGACAGGAAATGGTGAATTTCACAAAACCCTATCTTGAAAACAG
>DURT01000065.1 GCA_012843025.1 Tissierellia bacterium
AAAATAAATTATTGGAGGATGCCATGAAATTTTTGTGGACTACGCTACTTGTAAACAATATGGAGGAATCAATAAAATTTTATGAAGAAATAGTTGGTCTTAAATTAGTGGAAAGGTTTCAAGCAGGACCAAAAATGGAAATATCCTTTTTAGGCGAAGGAGAAACGAAAATAGAACTTATCTGCAATGAAAATTTAACAAACCTATATGCGGGTAATCGTGTCACCTTAGGTTTCAAAGTTGAATCATTAGATGAAATGATAAACTTTCTTAATGAAAAAGAAATAGAAATAGTAACAGGGCCTGTACAACCTAATCCAAGGATAAAATATTTAATAATACAGGATCCAAATGGAGTTAAAATTCAATTTGCAGAGCAAATGGCATAGCAGAGGGAAAGTAATATGATCAGCAGAATTAAAGGAACTACGAAATTAATCGGCTTATTGGGAGATCCAGTCAAACACAGCCTGTCTCCCCTTATGCACAATACAGCTTTTAAAGCCCTTAACTTGGACTATGTTTATATGGCTTTCCAGGTAAAAGAAGGGTTTATAAAGGAAGGTATAGAAGCTGTAAAAACATTCAACTTAGAAGGTTTTAACCTTACTATGCCTCATAAGCAAAGGGTTATGGAGTATTTAGATGAAGTGTCGGAGGAAGCGGCATTAATAGGTTCCGTAAATACTGTAAAAAACATTGACGGGAAGCTGTTTGGTTACAATACAGATGGTAAGGGTTTTGTAAAGTCCTTGGAAGAAAAAAATATTGAATATAAAGGTAAAAAAATAGTACTTACAGGGGCAGGTGGAGCTGCAAGGGCTGTTGCCATTCAGTTAGCTTATGATGGAGCAGGAGAAATTACAATATTTAACAGGACTATGGATTCTGCCGTAGAAATCGTTGATATTATCAACAAGAATATACCCTCATGTAAGGGGAAAGCATTTAAACTGAAGGAAGAAGAATTAATGAAGGAAATAAGAGATGCTTCCATATTTGTTAACTGTACATCTGTAGGTATGGAACCTAATGCTGGTGAGTCTATAATATCTTCTAATAAGGCCTTTCATAAGGATTTATTTGTGGCGGATATTATATACGAGCCTAAAAAAACTAAACTACTTAGTATGGCAGAAGAAGCAGGATGTAAATATATGAACGGTCTTATGATGTTAATATGGCAAGGTGCAATAGCATTTAATATTTGGACGGGTAAAAACATGCCTGTAGATTTGATAAAAAAATTATTGGAAAAGCAGGGGTTCTATGTTTAAGATAGCCATATGTGATGATGAAAATGTAATATGCCAGCAATTAAATAATATTCTTATGGATATAGGGGTAAAAACAGGTGAAGAATTTATAATACATGAATTTAATTCCGGGGAAGATTTGTATAATTTTTTACTGACGGGTAACCGATGTGAACTTATATTTTTAGATATAGAACTACGAGAGATAAATGGAGTTGAAGTAGGAAAGAAAATTCGAGAAGAATTAGATGATGAAACAACACAAATCGTTTATATTTCAGGAAAAGAAAGCTATGCCATGGAATTATTTGCTGTAAGACCTCTTAATTTTTTAATAAAACCTCTTAAAGCAGAAAAGATTGAGCAAGTATTAAAAACAGCAAGAAAAATAATGCATTGCAGCAATCCATTCTTTGAGTATAGAATTGGAAATGTAAATTTCAATGTTTTGTTAAAGGATGTATTGTATTTTGAAAGTAGGGGTAGAAAAGTAAGAATTATAACAAGGGACGATGAAATAGAATATTATGGCAAACTGTCGGAAGTTGAAGAAAAACTTAAAAACGAAGACTTTTTCTTCATTCATAAATCTTTTTTAATAAATTATAACCATGTTATAGAGTATGGCTATGACTATGTAAAAATGTCCAATAAGGAACAATTAAGTATAAGTCAAAACAACAGAAAGGCAGTTCGGGAAAAATTGCTTAAGCGAAGACAGAGGAAAAGCTATGTCAAGTAATTATATTACTGTATATTTAGTTACTGGTATTTTTTCTACCTATACCCTGTTCAGATACATGTGTGTATTTTTTGACAGAAAAAATGTGGATAAAAAGCAGGAGGTTTTGTCCTATGCCCTGTTTTTTTGTATAGGGAGCTTGCTATATATATCCTTAAATAACCCTACTGTGAACATAATTTCTAATATTGTTATGTTTTTTTTACTGACCCTTAATTATGATTCAACTTTAAAAGTAAGACTGATTGCTGCAGTATCCATATATATGATTTTAATGACTATAGAAGTTATAGTAATGTTAATATTGGAATACTGCGGTATACCTATGAGTTTAGGCAATGACAGGGCTTTAATTATAGGAATTATATCAATAAGAATTGTATCATACATTTTCATGTTGTTTATTTCTAATTTTAAAATGATAAGTAATAAAACAGAAGTTTCTACGACCCACTGGTTATCGGTTTTTATTATACCTTCGGGTACATTAGTTCTGGCACTCATAATAATTTCCACTAATTATACAGAACACGTAACGCTGTCATTAATAAGTATAGTTATTATATTAGTAATAAATATTTTAGTTTTTTATTTTTATAATGAAGTAATGAAATTCTATCAATCCAAGTTTGAAAAAACACTTCTTCAACAGCAAAATAATGCCTATGAAAAACAACTTGAAATTATTAACCGCTCAAAAGAAGATATTAAAAGATTAAGACACGATTTAAGAAACCATGCATTATCACTTAAACATTTGATTGATAGTAATGACCTAAAAGGTGCTTCCAAATATTTAGACAGTGTATTTGAATATATAGATTATTCTAAAGAATATGCCAAATCAGGTAATCCGGAAATAGACAGTATAATAAATTACAAATTAGACTTAGCAGAAAAATATAATATTAAATCCCAAGTTAACTTATTAGTTCCGGACAAGCTACATATCGAATCTTTTGATTTAAGTATTATTTTAGGAAATTTATTAGATAATGCCATTGAAGCAGCTTCAAAGAATGAAAATGAGAAATTTATAAATATTTCAATGGAATTAGACAGGAATGTTCTTTATTTGAATATATGTAATTCTTACGAAGGTAAGCTAAAATTTAATGGGAAGAAACTATTATCAACTAAGGAAGGTAATAATCACGGACTGGGTTTGAGCAGTGTTGAAAAGTCCATAGAAAAATATAATGGTACAATGAATATTCGCCACAGCAATAAAGTGTTTTATGTTGATATTTTAATGTACAACCAATAGTAAACGATATGTCCCCTCCAAACATTACAGAATACGAAGATAGTAGAAAATAATACAGTAATCTCTTGCTAATTGGCAAGGGATTTTTTATATACGATAATTAAAAGCTGCAATCCAATAAGGAGGATTAGGTTATAAATAAAATAGAGATAATTAAAGTTTAAGTTTTTACATAAATATATATTAATTATTACATATTTTAAAATTAGGCATAGATTTATGGTATAATTGACACAATTTGAACTATTGGAGGGACACCTTGAAATTTAATGAATATACTACAAAAATATATAACATTGCCTTTCGATTGACGGGGGAAGAAAACTCTGCATGGAGTGTTGCTTCCCTTGCTATAAATAAATATTTAAACAATATAAAAGAAGATGTAGATGTAGAAATTTTGAATACTACAGCAAAGGAAGTATGCAAAATATTTCTTTTGCAGGAGGAAAACATTATAAAAAATAAAGATACGGCATTAGATATTCAAAGTTCTTTACTTGCTTTAGACACTCTAGGCCGCATTACCATTGTATGGAGAGATATACTGGGTTATAATATAAGTGACCTAGCGGAAATTTCCAAACATTCTAAATCAGAACTATATAAAATACTTAACAATGCCAGAAAACAGCTGATCTTGTCGAAGGCTTTTAAATGTTCACAAGCATAAGAAATCTAAAGATAATTAGTGCCTAGGGAGTATGTGATTATTAGAAAGGAAAGAACATGAAAAAATTCTCATTAATTTTATTATTTGTAGCTATTATTTTGATTATACCAATCTATGCTTATGGGGATGTAGGACCTAAACCCTCTGTAGTGGTTAATTTTGAAGGTTTTGAAGGAGAAATGTACTATGTAACCCTATTGTCTGAAAAACCAACAACGGGACCTTATAGTGCAGTAGGATTATTTGAAGGTAGCCGAAGGTATAGTGAAGAAGATGTAGATTATGAAATTTGGCAAAAGTTTGTATCTTTTCAAGATAGAGATGGATATTATTTTTTGCAATACTTTAATGAATGCACTGAAACTTCACAGTTTGTTTGGGGATACTACCCTCCTTACAAGTTTAAAATTTTAGTTTATTTTCCTGAATTAGATTGTTTCCTTCTTAGTGATATATATGAGCGTTATGCCTTTGATTCCTACTACAAGGTGGATGTAAGAGAAATAAAACTAGTACCTTCTGCAACAATAGAAGGGATTACTGCAGAAAGGAACTATAATTATACATGGGAGATTATATCACTCTTTGCGAGGATTATTGCCACTATAGGAATTGAAATTTTAATTGCCTTAGCACTTGGCTACAGACAAAGAACTCAGATAGGCATTATTCTTAAAACAAATATTGCAACTCAAACAATTTTAAATACAGTACTCAATTTAGTTGCTTATAAAATGGGTGGCCTGGCATTTGTAATTATTTACTTTTTGGCAGAAATAATAGTCTTTATTATAGAAGCTGTTGTATACGCCAATAAGCTTACCAAGTACGGTACCGGCAGGTTAGGGAAAAAATCCTATGCTACTTTTTATGCTCTTGCAGCAAATGTCCTGTCTTTCATAACTGGGATATATATCGCCCAGCTTATACCCGGTATATTTTGATCACTCTTTATTGGATTATTATTTTACCTTCTTATGCTCTTTGTATTCTAATACGGGTAGAGAAGAATAGAACAGTACAAACAAATGGAGGATGTATGGAAAAAGGATATATACATATATATACAGGTAATGGAAAAGGAAAAACTACTGCTGCCTTCGGGCTAGCAATAAGGGCAGCTCTGTCTGGCAAAAAAGTCTTCATTGGACAGTTTGTAAAGGATATGAAGTACAGTGAAACAAAGATAGAAGAATATTTAAAGAACATTGAAATAAAACAGTTAGGAAGAGGATGTTTCATTTATGAAGATGTGGAGGAAGTAGATAAGGAATTAGGGAGAAAAGGTTTAGAAGAATGTGGAAAAAGATTATCTAGCGGGGAGTATGACCTTGTTATTTTGGACGAAATAAATATAGCTCTTTTTTTTAAACTCTTTGAAGTAGAAGATGTTATAAAAGTATTAGAAAACAAGGCCTTTAATACGGAAGTTGTGTTAACAGGAAGATATGCACCTCAAGAACTAATAGATATGGCAGACTTGGTGACGGAAATGGTTGAAGTAAAACATTATTACAGTCAGGGGGTTTTATCCAGAAAGGGTATAGATTGCTGAAAAAATTAGGTTTGAAGAAATAATTATACTCGTCTTAGTGGCGAGTTCCTTTTGGAGGTATTATGGGTATTAGGAAACTTTTAGTACTATTATTGTGTGTAACATTCTTAACTTCCTGTCACAAATATATAATGCTGGAACCGGAAAAGTTAGATGTTCAGGAAGCGGAAAAACCGATGGAAGATGAAATTCCTTATGAGATTAAGGAAGTACCAGCGCCATGGAATATGAGCATTGAAACTTTATCTGTTGATGTTCCTTATGAAGTATTAGAGTTTACGCCTACTGTTGAGAAATACGAAGTTAAAGAAGATTTGTCTGACCTGGTAAATGCAGGTCAGTACACAGGATTTACAGAGGACCAAATTAAGGCTATTTATGAAGATGGTTTCGTTGTACTGAAGCCAAGTTATGATTTTTTAAAGATGCACCATATCTATGAATATCCCATGTATAAGGAAGCACCTGTATTTATTACTGTGGATTCAGCACTGCATTTATATCACATTTACTACGGTAATACCCTTAAGCTCCTCGAAGTATCTTCCCTTCATGAAAAACTGAAAAGCCTGACGGAAAGCATGCTTGTAAAGAGCTTAAAGGCATATTCTGATCCAGCATATGAAGATTTAAATGATGAATTGAAATTTGTATGCGGATACTTTTTAACCGGGGCAAAATTAATTGATGTTAATTTAGATAGTATGGTAATTCCTAATGAAGTGTCGGCTTTTGCAGATGAGGAAGTAAAGCTTATAGGGGAAGCTTTTGATTTTAGTAAGTCACCTATATTAGGAAAGGATTTGGATTATTCTCAGTTTACAGTAAGAGGCCACTACACAGGAAATGAAAAGTTAGAGCAATACTTTAAAACAATGATGTGGTATGGTCTTGGAGGTTTTCCTGTTTTTGACGAAAGTAAGGAAGAGCCAGTACTGGATATGGATAGTTTGATAAAATCCATGATAATTACATGCTTGGCCTTATCAGATGAAAATACTTTCATTGATTACGAGAACATCTATTTTGCAACTGCACTATATGCAGGTAAGTCTGATGATTTGGGAATCTTTGAATTCAGAGATTTAATAACCAAGGTTTATGGCCAAAATCCAGACATGAATTTATTTAAGGATAGTTCCTACCATGACAAACTCTTAGAGGAGGCTTTGCTGCTACCTAAGCCTAAAATCCAACCTATGTATACAGAAGTTTCAACCCCAGCTGGTAGGCAGTTTAGGTTTATGGGGCAAAGATATTCCCTAGATGCAGAAATAATGCAAAACCTTATTAAGCCCATTCTAAGACCAGTTCCCTCAGGATTGGATGTTATGTCGGCTTTCGGAAATAAAAGAGCGGAAGAACTGTTAGATATTTATTACCAACCTAAGAAGGATTGGGAGCAATATGAAGAAAATTTAATAGAGATGCGAAATAGGGTGGCGGAAGTAACCGATGAAGAATGGAAGTCAGATTTATACAAGGGGTGGCTATGGACAATTAAATCATCTGCTGTATCCTTTGAAGATAAAGAGGGTATGCCATCGTTTATGAGGAATGAAAAGTGGACGGACAAGAATATCCATACCGCTCTAGGCAGCTATGCAGAATTAAAACACGATAGTATCTTATACATGAAGCAGTCTGGAGCTGAAATGGGTGGAGGAGAAGAAATTCAAATTCCTTATAACTACGTGGAGCCTAATGTGGAAGTATATGCAAAGCTAAAGTGGCTGACAGAAAATACAAAAGAGCAGTTAAAGATAAGGAATATGCTTACGGAAGAAGTTGTTTCAATATTGGATGAAATAATTGATATGCAGGAAACTTTGTTGAATGTTTCTGTTAAGGAACTTACAAATCAAAATATTACTGAGGAAGAAAACTTAAAGCTATACAGATACGGAGGACTGATTGACAGTGTTATTCAATTATTACAGCATAATCTTAGGAGGCAGGGTGTAGATACTAGCAATGATTACACCACCGCTTTAATAGCTGATGTATCAACAGTTGCGCCAAACAAATTATTTCCCAAGGGAACTTACTTGCATATAGGAAATGGTCTCCCCTGTGAAATATATGTAGTGTGTCAAACAAACGGCAACACATATCTTGCTAAAGGAGCCTTGTTTAACTATTATGAATTTTTATCAGACAAAAGGCTTACTAATAAGGAATGGTATGAAATGATAGGAGTAAAAAAAGTTGCTATGGTTGAAGATGAAGAAACCAACAGCTATAAACCTATGGAAATCTATGATGACCGGGGTAATTTGTTAATCGATGATGATATATTCTACTTTGAAGAAATACAGATTACTGAACCTTCCAAATACATGGTTAATAAGCCTGCTTGGACTGAATCATTTATATCTCCGGAAGAGAACAAGGTAACTATAAATGATATTAATATTCAATGGCAGCCAAAATGAAGAAATTACTATTTATAATAATTTTATTAACAGGGGCTGTCTGCTACTTAAGACAGCCTGAATATTGCAGCATAGCAATAGGGCAGAACACATACGAAATATATGAGAAAAACAATTATTTGTACGCTAAAAAAGGGTATAAAAAGCAAAAAGTTATCCATGAGAAAATTATCGACTATAAAGTATATGATATTGATGGGGACCAGACTGAAGAAATATTAGTTATTACGCATATTGGCGACCAACTATATGGCGGGGACTTTATAGTCTTCGATACAGAAAGTGTAAAGGATCAGATAGTAACCAAAGAAATTTACAGGGAGGATTTTTCTGCTATTAAACCCTGGAAAGTTTCTGCCTGCAATTTGGATAATGACGGAGAAGCGGATATATTTATAGGAGTTCACAAAGATACTGTATTTTACAAGGATGAAAGAAACAGACCATTTTTTTATTCCTGGGATGGAAAGAGTTTGAAGAAAAAATGGTTGGGCTCCTTTTTTACAGACTGGGAACTAGTAGATATAACTTTTGGAGATTTTTTCAATTTAGGATATGATGCTGCTGCTATTTTAGAAAAAAGAAATGATGAATACAGAGTCGGAATATATAAATTTATAGGTTTTGGATTTGAAAATATGTATACCAGTAAAATTTATAGAGACCTAAATAGTATAAGAAAAGAGTATAGAAATATAAATTATTAATTTATAGAATATAATCTTAATAAAACAGGTATCAGTATATTAGTGTCAATAATGGAGGAAGAATGAAAAAGTTTATTACAGGTAAAAGAATAATTATTTTTATTGTAATAATTGCTTTAGTTGCAATTGTATTATCATTTATTAATAAAGGAATGGACGGAGCTGTAGCTACAGTAAATGTTGCAAAATTGGAAACAAAGACATTGGAGCAGGTTATTTCTATAAAAGCACCCTTAGAAGGAATTGAAAAAGCAGAGGTTGTATCCCCTTTAAACTATGAAATAATTGACATCAGAGTTAAAGAAGGGGATAAGGTTGTTAAGGATCAGGTTTTGGCAGTTCTTGACAAGGAAGAACTGGAAAAGCAAATCGAATATGAAGAAAATCAAATAGAATTAATTAAACTTGAGACAGAAGAAAAAATAAAGAACCTTCAGCTTGAATACGACAAGGCTGTAACCAACCTTAAGGAACTGGAAGAAGAATATGCCCAAAACAAGGAATTATATATGAATGGTGCAATAACAGAAGAAGCTTTCAAAAAGATTGAAAAATCCCTTTCTGATGCTAAGATGAGCCTGGAAAACTATAATGCTGTCAATGGCAGGATAGTGATGTCAGAAGCAGATAAAAAGCGAATTGAAATACAGGAACAGCAGTTAAATCTTAAGAAAGAAGATTTAGAAAAGGTATATATTAAGAGTCCCATTGATGGTACCGTAACCAGGGTGAACATAAATATTGGAAGATATGCCAAGGACACTGAAAACGGAGCCCCAATGTTTGTAGTGGAAAATTTGGAAAAGCTCCAAATGAAGGTATTTATAAGCGAATTTGACATTGGGAAAATTCACCTTGGCCAAGAAGCAGAAATATATTCGGATATAATGGGTGATGAATCTGCAAAGGGGATTGTTGCAAGGATATCTCCAACTGCGGAGCAGAAAGACAATAACAATATGGAAAGAGTGATTCCAGTAGTAATAGATATCACAGAAAAACCAGATAATCTAATTGCTGGTGTAATTGCCACTGCTAAAATTAAAGCAAGCAGGGCTGAAAATGTATTTGCTGTACCTTCAGGTGCAATTCTTCAGGATGGAGAAGAATATAAAATATACATACTAAATGAAGATAACACATTAAGTTCAATATCTGTTGAAATAGGACTTGAAACGGACCTGGAATCTGAAATAAAAGGGGATTTAAAAGAAGGAATGAAGTTTGTGATAAATCCTGATGTAACTCTTGAAGAAGGTATGAATGTTATTCCTAATGAAAATGAGTAGGTACTATGGAAAAGATGATTAGTATTAAAAACTTAAGTAAAGTATATAAAACAGGTTCCGTTGAAGTCCATGCATTGAAAGATGTCAGTATTGAAATAGATTATGGAGAATTTGTTGCAATAATGGGGCACTCCGGTTCAGGGAAGTCCACCCTTATGAATATAATAGGCTGTTTAGACAGACCCACATCGGGGAAGTATTTCCTTGAAGGTATTGAGATTGACAAACAAAGTGCCGATGAACTTTCATTGATTAGAAATAAAAAGATAGGTTTTGTATTCCAGGCTTTCAACTTAATACCCCGTACCAATGTGTTAAAAAATGTTGAACTGCCCATGATATATGCCAAAGTAAAGTCCAAGGAAAGAAGAGAACGGGCAATGGAACTCTTGGAGAAGGTTGGCCTTATAGACAGGATAAATCATTTGCCAAATGAATTATCTGGAGGACAAAAACAAAGGGTTGCTATTGCCAGAGCTTTGGCAAACAATCCCCCCATCATACTTGCAGATGAGCCTACAGGGAATTTAGATACCAAGTCTGCTGAAGAAATAATGAATATTTTTCGGGAGCTTAACAGGGAAGGAAGCAGTATAATTTTAGTGACCCACGAGCCGGAAATTGCTAAGTATGCAGACAGAATTATCATGTTTAAGGATGGGTGCATAATCGAAGACAGAAGGAAAGAGGGTGTTGAAAATAATTTGGCTTGAAAATATAAAAATAGCTTTTCAATCAATTTTAGCAAATAAAATGCGCTCTCTTCTTACTATGTTGGGGGTTATTATAGGTATTAGTTCCGTTATTTCCATAGTTTCCATAGGAGACAGTATGAAGGGAGTAATGGACGATATATACAAAGATTTTGGCGAAAACAGAGCTGTTTTGTATGTGGGAAATATAGAAGACTTCAGGTCAACTGATTTTTTCTACCATGAAGATATAGATCTTCTAAAAGAAAGATTCAAGGAAAAATTATTGTATATTTGCCCTTCGGAATCCATCAGAAGTGATGTAGTTCAAAGCAGAAGCAATGTAAAATTACGTATGGAACTAATTGATGGAGGCTATGATAAAGTTCAGAAGGTAAAAATGCTTTACGGAAGAATGATAAATAGCAGTGATATAGATAGAAAAAGTAAGGTTATTGTGTTAGAGCAAAATGCAGCTTTAAAATTATTTGGAAAGGATAATGTGGTAGGCCAAACCATTAGGGTTAAAATAGACAATAACATGGAAGACCTGCTTATAGTCGGTGTCTACAAAAAAGAACAATCACCAGTTTTAACATTGCTTCAGGGACAGAATATGTATGAAGACAGCTACATACCTTATTCAATGCCTTATTCAAATAATTATGGATTTTATGCATTAGATATATTTGTAGCCGGCAAGTATTCCATGGGCTTGGTGGGGGATGAAATTAAAAATTACATTGCCAAAATGAAAAACAGAACTCCCGAAAACTATACCTATTATACTGTGGAAGAGGAGCAAACCCAGGTTAACAGTATAGTTACCGGTATGTCTGTTGCAGTTGCTGCTATTGCTGCCATATCCCTATTGGTGGGAGGAATAGGCATAATGAATATTATGTTGGTTTCCGTTACGGAAAGAACCAGGGAAATTGGTATAAAAAAAGCCCTTGGGGCAAGGACCAGAGATGTTTTGTTTCAGTTTCTAATCGAATCAGCTACACTTTCGGCATTAGGGGGAATAGTTGGAACTGTAACGGGCATAGGCTTAGTAATGTTAGGAGGGTACTTCATTTCAATTCCCATAGTGGTTAACCCGGCATCCATTATATTAGCTGTTGCTTTTGCAATGATTATCGGGATATTTTTCGGATATTACCCTGCTAAAAAAGCTGCAAATTCAGATCCAATAGATGCACTTAGATATGAATAATTCTATAAACAATCCCGCAAATGCGGGATTGTTTAATTTGAGCAAGCCAAGGGTTTACCTGATGAAGTGCATATATGTTTTTCTTTCTACTTGGGGTTTTTCTATTTTTCCTTCACCATACTGGATTAGTTTCAACAGCCATGCCATGTTTTTACCCAACACACGCATTATCTGAACTCCTTCATCGTCCTTTAAGGCTTCACCTGGAGCTCTTCCATATATAACATTCCAGTAGTTAGATGTTGGCATAACCATTTCTGAATAGGCAATATAATTATTAAGCTGATTATATGCAGGCAAGCCTCCAGAACGTCTTACAGCCGTAATTCCAACTCCTACCTTGTGTCTGAACAAGGAATTATTTGCACTTCCCACATATATAGCCCTGTCTAAAAATGATTTCATAGTAGCAGAAATATCAGAAAAATGAACAGGTGATGCGAATATAATACCATCAGCTTCCTTCATTTTTTGAATCCATCCGTTTACTTCATCATCGATAATACATCTTTCATCCCGTGTTTTAAAACATGAATTACATGCAGTACATCCCTGTATTTTTTTGTTGCCTACATGAATTATTTCTACTTCAATGTTTTCTTTTTCCAATTGTTCAGCCACAATTTTTATTGCTTCATATGTATTCCCTTCTTTTCGTGGACTTCCGTTAAATGCTACAACTTTCATGTCTACCTCCCAACTATAATAGAGGCATTATACTAAAAATTTCAAAAAATTTCAAGAAAATATATTGTTGTCTTTCTGTTCTTGTATCAAATTTTAATTTTAATGATTGAAAATTTTTTGGTTATACTATTAAAAATAATATCATAGGAGGTCAACATGAAAAAACTGGCATTAATAGTTTGTATAATGATGCTTATTAGTATGGTTGCTTGTACAACTGATGATGGAAATTTAGATAACAATAATAATGGTTCAAATATTGGCAATGACATTGAAGATGATATGGACGATGTGGTTGACGATATACAGGATGGTGCGAATGCTGATAACAATGACAATGCAGATGAAAAAACCTTGACAGGAACAGCTCAAGGCTATGGAGGAGAAGTAAGAGTAACTGTAAAGGTCAGTGGAGATAGAATAGTTTCCGTTGAAGCTGTAGGAGAAAATGAAACTGAAGGTGTAGGCACAAGAGCTTTAGAAGAATTACCTGATAAAATAGTTGAAGCAAATTCTACTGATGTGGATAGTGTATCAGGGGCAACTATGACCAGTGAAGCAATAAAACAGGCAGTAGATGAAGCTTTGGAAGGAAATAAATAATTAAAACCAGCCAGTGGCTGGTTTTAATCATATAAAGAAGACAAAATTAAAGATGTGGATGATTCTTTAATACATTCAATTTTATGTAGTTCATCTTGTATAGCTTTTAAACCCAAAGGTGTTTCGCATCTTACCTTCATCACTATACACCAGGTTCCTGTAACTATGTGACATTCTTCAATGACTAAATTAGGTATTACTAAACTTTTTAATTCATGCAAAAGTTTGTCGTAATCAGTGGTTCTAACCCTTAGAGAAATCAGGGCATATGTAGTAAAGCCAAGTTTAGACCAGTCTATAGTTGCCCTATAGCCAGTAATAACACCTTGTTCTTCCAACTTGGTAACCCTGTTATGGATTGCCGGTCTTGATAAATTTAACCTTTTAGATAGTTCCTCGTGAGAAATTCTTCCTTCCTTCTCTATATTTTCAATGATTTGCATATCTATGGAATCCATACATACCTCTTATCGTTAGTAATTATAGTAGTTATATAGTTAAAATATACCATAAAAATATAGGTATTGCAAAACCTTTTTATATGCAGATCCTATGTATTACTTATTTTAATCAGAAGCAATATGTGTTATAATTTTCATGACAAAAGTTCAGATCAATTTGGAATATTTTTGATTCAATATATTTCAGGAACAAAAAATAAAACTAAACGTCTAATATATAACCGAGGGGTGAAATAATGGATAATAATGAAAGGTGGCTAATAGAGGAAAGCAAAAAAGGAAATATTGATGCTTTTGAAGAGTTGATTAAAGATTATAAGAAAAGTGCCTACAACATTGCCCTTCGCATGCTGAGAAATGTTGAAGATGCCGAAGATGTTTCCCAGGAAGCATGGATTAAAATATTTAAGAGCATAAGAAATTTCAATATGGAATCCTCATTTAAAGTATGGATGTACAGAATCGTCGTTAATACCTGTATAGATTTTAAACGAAAGAAAAATATTAATGCAGTTTCAATAGATGAAACATTGGATTTAGGCTCAGGAAGTGAAATTCAAAGAGAAATTGCGGATGATTCCAATAATCCGGATATATTAATAGATAGAAATTACGATACTCAGATGGTTAATGATGCAATTAATAAGTTAGAAGATAGCTTTAAAACCATTATAATATTAAGGGATATTCAGGGATTTACTTATAAGGAAATATCAGAAATACTGTCCTGTAATTTAGGAACAGTGAAATCGAGACTTTCCAGGGCCAGGAAGAATTTAAAAGAAGTATTGGAAAATGAAATGAGAAGCTAAGGTGGTGAAAAAATGAATTGTAATGAAGTAATGGATAAATTATCATTGTATATAGACAGGGAGCTAAGTGATGATGAAATCCATCTTATGGAAGAACATATAAAAGATTGCGAAAATTGTCAAAAAGAATTAGAGGAATACAATAACTTAATATCAATATTACAGAATTTGCCGGAAGAAGAGCCACCTGAAGGTTACTGTCAAAGGCTTCATAATAAACTGAAGGAAGCTAATGCTAGTCAATCTAAAAACTTGAAGATCAATAAATTCAATAGATTTAAATGGATGAAGTACGGCAGTATTGCTGCGGCCTTAGTACTAGTATTTTTAGTCTACGGTTTAAACAACTTGGGACTAAGAACAAAAAATGAAGCTTATGATATGGCACAGCCATCGGAAAGTATGATTTTTCCAGAGGTAGCACCGGAGGTTATGGAGTCTTATGATGATGTTATGTCAGGTGAAGGTGGTCAGTCCTTCGCAGCTAGCGATGCAAGGGCTAAGATTTCATTAGACCAAAGAGAAATGAAAATAATAAAGTCTGGCTCAATATATGCACAAACTGAAGACTACCATAAGTTTTTTGATGACTTATCTTTAAAAATTACTTCCTTAGGGGGACTTTTGGAAAGTAACAATACGGAAGTATATCAAAGATATAATGACAAAAAACTTATGTATGGAAATTTAAAAATCAGGGTTCCCCAGGAAAATTTCTATGAAATGATTGGTTTTATTGAAAGTAGTGCTGAGGTAAGAAGAAAAAATATCAATGAAATTGATATGACCAAGGAGTATTACGAAAAAGACAACAAGGTAAAAAACTTAGAAATTCAGGAACAGCATTTAAGAGAGTTATTTGAAAAAGCTACCACTGTTGAAGAAATGCTTCTTATAGAAAATGAGCTAAGAAGAATAAGGACAGAAATAGATGGACTAAATATGAGTTTAAAAGATATAGATGACAGAGCTTCCATGTCTACAATCAACTTAGAAATTGAAGAAGTAATGCCTGTCAGTTTAACATTAAAGTCCCAACGCAGTGTATTGGAAAGGTCAAAGGAAGGTTTCATAAACACGATTAACAGTATAGTAAGAACTTCTGAAGATTTGCTTGTTAAAATTGTTTCCAGCTCCCCCATACTAGTTCCTGTAATAATTATCGCAGTAGTAGTTTTTCTTAAAATAAAAAAATACATTAATAGATAGCCTTATAGATCGCCAATGGCGGTCTTTTTCTTTATACAGAATTCTGTTTAATGATTTGACTATATATGTTATAATGGATTATAAAATTAAGAAATGAGGAATTTTATGGGTCAAAGTATTGCTGATATGTTAAATGATAAGTCAAGAGAGCAGATGAAAAGTATGATTAGGACAACTAAAACTATTTCAGAACTTAAGCCTGGTGAAAAGGCAGATGGATTCTTTCTAATAAAGAGCTTTGAAGTAAAGAAAACTACCAACGGAAAGCAATATATAGATATGGATTTGGTGGACAAAACTGGTGAAATTAACGGAAAAATTTGGGACTATACAAAGGATGCTGAAAAATTAGTATCAGAAAACCCTGTGGTTAAAGTAAGGGGAGAGGTTTTGGAATGGAACGGTACAAAGCAGCTTAAAATCCATAAAATAAGAGAAAAAACTCCCCAGGACAACGTGAAAATTTCAGAATTAATACCTTCTGCCCCCATTGAGTCTGGGGAAATGCTTAATTCAGTTAAGTCCTATATAAAGAAGATAAAAGATGCTGAAATAAGAATGTTAGTTGAAAATATTCTTAAAAAGTATGAAAACAAATTGTATTACTATCCCGCTGCAAAGAAAAATCACCACTCTTACAGGGGAGGACTCTTATATCATAATTTGCGTATGCTACAGGCTGGAGAAAAGCTATGTGAAGTATATGACTTCTTAAATTCTGATTATGTATATGCAGGTGTTATCCTTCACGACATATGTAAAATACTAGAAATGGATGCCGATGAACACGGTGTTGTTTCCGATTATACTATGGAAGGAAAGTTGCTGGGACATATTATTCAGGGAATAAAAGAAATTGAATCAGAAGGGTTGAAAATTGGTATGGACAGAGAGAAAAGCGTGATATTACAGCATATGGTTTTATCTCACCACTACGAGCCTGAATTTGGAAGTCCCAAAAAACCTATGACACCAGAAGGAGAACTTTTGCACTTCTTAGATATAATAGATGCAAGAATGTTCGATTTTCAACATGCTCTGCAAGGGTTGGAGCCGGGACAATTTACCGATAAAATATGGATTTTGGACAACAGAACCCTTTACAAAGCAAAGTAATAAAAAAAGATTCTTCCCCTAAATAGGATGAAGAATCTTTTTTTTACCTTCTTCTTGGGCGAATAGGAATAGGTTTCTGCCCATACTTATCATTTTTTATTGTTTTTGGTGAGGGAAGCTGTTCAGTCTTTATTCCATTTGTATTTTCTTCTGAAAAGTCAAAATTGGCGCTCTTAAATATAGGGTCTTCTCCTACATGATATTCTTCATCCTCTTTTAATTCTGTGGTATCTTCTGAAGGGGACATAATGCTGTTAAGCATGGGTTTGAATGCTTCCATCAAACTATTGAAATCTGTTTCTTTACCATCTTGAGAAGATAAATTTGAGAGCATCTCCTTTAAATCCTTATTATCCCTCAACAATGATGAGAGCATTTCATCTAAGCCTCCGTTTTTTGCCATATTCATAGCAAGAGCTCCCAATATTTTATCCATATTATTTGTCAACAGCGGCTGTGTCATTAATTTTGTTACAGGAATGTTGCTGCTTTTTAACAATGCTGCTATTTTATCCCCTGGTGTTTTGGCGTTTAAGGGTTGAATTGGTTTGTAGTTTTGGGCTCTGCTGATAAATGAGTACATACTCATCAATGTACTTATTTTTTCTATTGCCGGTAGATATGTATTTACCCTTTTTACCGTTTGTGATGAGGTAAGGGGTGCAATAGTTCTTACCATTCCAATGGCATTTTCCATTTTTCTAGGGTCTTGTAACAGACTTGTGGATAAATATCTTGTAGTTCCCGAAAGTTTAGATACTATTTTGTTCGGTTCAATGCTACCGGAAATATACCTTATTGCCAATAAATATAATAATATTTGAATAGGAATAATATCACCTTCTTTTTATATTTCTTATATCTTATTCTTAGAGAGTTAATTGTGTTACATATTATAAGGCCTTCCCAGTATAAAATTGTAATTATTTAATTGCTGTGGCATATTATGTAATGAATGGAGGTAGATGAATGTCAAATATTTTTAAAAACGAAAATGAAATAAAGAAAATAAAGGATAGCAAGGAATTCAAAGAGATTGCAGCCAACAAAAAAGTTAATGATTTTATAAACAATAAACAATTCATTGAATTTAAAGAGAAGTATGAAGGTAAATCAGAAGAAGAAATATTAAGGGATGCTAGAAATATGAGCCGAAAATTAAAAGAACAGTATGGAGAAAAAGAATACAAGAAAAAAATAGAAGATTTAAAAAACTTTGAAAGATATTTAAATCCAGAACAAAAAAAGAAACTCAGGAGGTTTATAGAAAGCTTAGATTGAACAGGGGGGAGGGTTAAAGCCCCCCATTTTCATATCTTTCATAGTGTTGCATAAATATTAATAATATAAATATATACATTGTATTTTCTTTTTCAAAAAATAATACTGTGTTCATTACAGAAACATTATGGACAAATTGTAAACAATTTGAAAGTAACGTTTTCAAAAGTAATTGACAATCAAAATATATTCAATTATAATATCTATGTATTTTATTATTCATTGAAAAATGAGGAGGGACAAGTAAATGAAAAAATTTATAAGTTTAATATTGGCTATAGCCATGGTGTTAACACTAGCTGCTTGTGGTCAGCAGGCAACTCAAACACCTGCAGGAACGCCGTCAGATGAACAGGCTAAGGATACTCCAGCAACTGAAACACCGACGGATGCACCTTTTGAAGGAAAGATAGCAATTGTTACCAATACTCTTTCTCAAAACGAAGAAGAGTATCGTTCGGCAGAACTTATGGTTAACAAATACGGTGAAGACAAAATTATGCACGTTTTGTGGCCGGACAACTTCATGACAGAGCAAGAACAAATGATCAGTACAATTGCTAAATTAGGCTCTGACCCTGAAGTAAAAGCTTTAATCATCAACCAAGCTGTTCCCGGAACAAATGCGGCAGTTGATAAGTTATTGGAAGTTAGGGATGACATATTTATAGTTTACTGTACACCTCAGGAAAACCCACCTGATGTTGCAGAAAGAGCTAATTTAATACTTAATCCTAATGAATTGCAAATGGGTGAAGCTATTCCAGTACAAGCAAAGAAATTGGGAGCAAAAACACTAGTACACTATTCATTCCCAAGACATATGTCAATAGTTATGCTTGCAGCAAGACGTGATTTAATGAGAGAAACATGCGAAGAAATAGGTATCGAATTCTATGATGCTACAGCTCCAGACCCAACAAGTGACGTTGGAGTACCAGGAACTCAGCAGTTCATATTGGAAGACGTTCCTAAGTTAGTTGAAAGATTCGGTAAAGATACTGCATTCTTCTCAACAAACTGTGCAATGCAGACACCGCTAATTAAAGCTACAGTTGATGCAGGAGCAATTTATCCACAGCCATGCTGTCCATCACCATACCACGGATTCCCATCCGCTTTAGGTATTGAGTCTTCAGGTTATTCTGTAGATGCGATGGCAAATGTTGTAAGTGAAACTGCTAAAGCATTAAAAGAAAAAGGAGTATTAGGCAGATTCTCTACATGGCCAGTACCTGTTGCTATGATGAATACAGTAGCTGGTACGGAATATGCTATTGAATGGATTAACGGAAATGTTGGTGATGAACTTAATATAGAAGTTCTTGAAGAAAAAATGGCAGAATATGCTACACTACCAGTTTCCACAAGTCCTTATACCGAAGAAGGTATAGAAATTCCACATTTCAGACTAATAATGATGGATTTCCTAACTTATGGAGAAGAACATATTCTTAATTAATAATATAAAAACTTACAACTAATAGCTAAGGGTAAGGAATGTTTCAGAATTTCTTATAGTAACTTCTGAATCATTCCTTTGCTAATTAGTAATGTCATAAAACGGGAGGTAGTAATGAGTGATAACCTTCTAAGCTTAAAAAATGTTTCAAAGGAGTACTCTGGAAACAGGGTATTAAAGGACATAAATATTGAGCTAAAAAAAGGTGAAATACATGCACTTATCGGTGAAAATGGTGCAGGAAAATCTACATTAATGAACATTCTATTTGGAATGCCGGTAATTCATACAACCGGCGGATTTGAAGGAAGTATCGAAATAGAAGGGAAAGAAGCGAATATTAAGTCTCCACATGATGCAATGTCCTATGGAATAGGAATGGTACATCAGGAGTTTATGCTTATACCAGGGTTTACTATAACAGAAAATATAAAACTGAATAGAGAAATCACAAAACCTAACCTGGTAAGTTCTATTTTCGGGAAGCGATTGGAAACTTTAGATGTAAAGAAAATGAATGAGGATGCAAGGAAGGCTTTAGATATATTGGATATGGACATAGATGAATTTCTTCCTGTAGCAGGTCTTCCTGTAGGCCATATGCAATTCATTGAAATAGCCAGAGAAATCGATAAAACAGGAATAAAGATTCTTGTTTTTGATGAACCTACAGCAGTTTTAACGGAAGCGGAAGCAAAAAATTTATTAAATGCCATAAAGAAACTCTCACAACAAGGTATAGGGATTATTTTTATAAGTCACAGATTAGATGAAATTATAGATGTGGCTGATAGAGTTACCGTTCTTCGAGATGGAGAACATATAGTTACTAAAGATGTAAAAGATACAAATAAATATGAAATAGCACAACTTATGGTTGGACGGAAAGTAAATCTTGACAGCAGAGAAGGTACCAATAAAAATGTTGTTGATGAAACAATATTGAGAATAAAAGATTTCTTTGTTGCTATGCCCGGTGAAAATGTAAAAGGTGTTGATTTGGAGGTTAAAAAAGGTGAAATAGTCGGTATCGGAGGTCTTGCAGGACAGGGAAAATTAGGACTAGCCAATGGTCTTATGGGTATATATCCTGCTAAGGGAGAGGTTGAATTTAACGGAGAAAAATTACCTCTGAACAACCCTAAAGCTGCAATCAAATCAGGGCTGGCTTTTGTTAGTGAAGATAGAAAAGGCATAGGACTGTTGCTTGATGAATCTATTGAAAACAATATTGTTTTTTCTGCAATGCAAATAAATGAAGATTTTTTAACCCATTTAGGGCCGATTAAAATAAAAAATTCTTCTAAAATTAGAGAACATGCCAACAAAATGATTAAGGATTTGGATATAAGATGTACATCCTCCATGCAAAAAGTAGGAAGGTTAAGTGGAGGTAATCAGCAAAAGGTATGTTTGGCAAGGGCGCTAACATTAAATCCTACACTCCTTTTAGTTTCCGAACCTACCAGGGGAATCGATATAGGAGCAAAGAAATTAGTCCTTGATTTGCTAAAACATTTAAATAATGAATACGGGATGACGATAATTATGACTTCTTCCGAGTTGGCGGAACTTAGAAGTATATGTGATAGAATAGTGATAATATGTGAAGGTAAAGTTGAGGGAGTTCTTCCTCCCGATGCACCTGATGCTGAATTTGGATTGATGATGTCAGGCAGCAGACATACAGAAGGGAGTGAGGAATAATGGTAGGTGTAAAAAATAAAAACACAAGCATTAAAGATGTTGTTAATAAAATAGGACTACCTACAATCATTATAGGCGGATTTTGGATACTGTTGCTTATTGCAGGAGGATTTTTAGGAATATCCATAAAAACCTTAATAAGTGACACCATAAAACGTGCCGGAATGAATGGGATACTTGTTTTGGCAATGGTTCCTTCCATACAATCAGGAACAGGTCCTAACTTTGCCCTGCCAGTAGGAATAGTGTGTGGACTGTTTGCAGAGGTGTGTGCAATAGAATTCGGATTTACCGGATGGGCATGGTTGTTTTATTCTATTGTTTTTGCAATACCCTTGGCTGTAATTGTAGGTTATTTGTATGGTAAACTTTTAAATGCAGTTAAAGGCTCTGAGATGACTATTGCTACCTACACTGGATTTTCAATTGTTGCTTTTATGTGCCTTCCTTGGCTTATGATACCCTTCAAAAGTAAAAATATGGGCTGGTTTATAGGAAAAGGGTTAAGAGAAACTATACAGTTAGATGCAATAGGTGGTGCACAAATTTTAAGTGATTTCCTAAAATTCTCACTCTTTGAAGACGGTGCTTTTATTACCATGGGCGGTGAAGGTGGAATAATAATACCTACGGGAATGTTACTAGTATTCTTTTTATGCTGTTTCATAGTTTGGTTATATTTTCGCTCCAAGTCTGGTATAGCCATTTCTGCAGGAGGTATAAATCCAAAGTTTGCCCAGTCTTCGGGAATTAATATAGACAGATGCAGAATAAAAGCTAATATATTGTCTACTGTAATGGGAGCTATAGGAATTATAATTTATTCTCAGGGTTATGGATATACACAGCTTTACACAGCACCGTTAATGATGGCATTTCCCGCTGTTGCTGCTGTTTTAATAGGAGGAGCTACAGCATCCAGAGCAAAGGTCTCACATGTAATAATAGGGGTTGTTATATACCAGGGTCTTTTTACCACAGCCTTGCCTGTGGCAAACCAATTGTTTGAAGGTACGGATTTATCCGAAATACTTCGTATGGTAATACAAAACGGGATAATCCTTTATGCTCTGACACAAGTTGAAGGAGGCGATAAATAATGAATAATACAAATATAACGGAAAGACTAAAAACAACTAAGGCTTCAACCTGGGTTGCAGACAACATTGTTTCATTAATATTTGTTGCCTTTACATTATTTGGATTCTTAGTATCAGATGGTGTAACCATGAATTTTTTCCTGACTGAATTGTCCAGTCGATTTTTCAGGAATGCTTTCCTTGTATTGTCCTTGGTTATACCTGTAGTGGCAGGTTTAGGACTAAACTTCGGTATTGTTGTCGGAGCTATGGCAGGTCAAATTGCAATTGCTATTATTAGGTTTTTTGAGCTGGGAGGAGTAATGGGACTATTTTTAACCATGGCTTTGGCATTTCCTATAGCAGCATTATTTGGATACTTTACAGGCGTCTTGTACAACAAGACAAGAGGACAGGAAATGATAGCCAGCTTAATAGTAGGTTATTTTGCCAATGGTTTATACCAATTTTTATTCCTCTTCGTAGTCGGGGTAATAATAAAAGTTCCATCTAACCACCCAATGATTAAACCTGATGGTGTAGGTGTCAGGATGACTGTTGACTTGGTTCCTGTCAAGGATGGAGGTTTGAAATATGCCTTAGACAAAATATGGGAAATACCCTTTATGTGGGCTATCCTATTAATATTTGCATGTATTCTACTGTTACAAATATGGAAAATATACAAAAATAAAAAGAATCCTACTTTGTACAGATATAATAAAACAATGGTTTTAATCAATATAATCTTGAGTATAGTTATGATTGGAATAAGTATACATGCAATTACCACAAATTCAAGTTTGATGATGGTTCGTAAAGTTCCCGTAGTTACAGGCTTATTCATAGTAGCCCTTTGTATTTTTAACGAGTTAATTTTAAAGACTAAATTAGGACAAGATTTCAGAAGTGTAGGTCAAAGTCAGCACATTGCAGAAGTTTCAGGAATAGATGTTGATAAAACAAGAATAATAGCTACCATTATGTCTACAGTATTAGCTTCCTGGGGTCAAATTATGTACCTGCAGAATATGGGTACATTAAATACTTACGGAGCACATACACAAATAGGTATGTTTTCTGTTGCATCCCTCTTGGTAGGAGGTGCTTCCACTCAAAAGGCAGGAGTGAAACATGCTATAATAGGAACGCTTTTGTTTAACTCCATGTTTATTATGTCTCCTGAAATAGGACTGTCATTGTTCGGCAATGCACTGTTAGGAGAGTATTTCAGAACATTTATGGTATACGGTGTTATAGGTCTTGCACTAGGACTTCATGTTTGGAGAGCAAACAAAAATAGTGAGATAACTTTGGATTAACGATATGGCGAGAAGGTGTTTCCTTCTGGTTAATGATTAGAGATCCTTCTCTTTCGACTCAGAATAATTGTGTAACACTGAGCGAAAGAAGGATCTCTTTTTGTATGGGCAGTCCCAATAACCAATACCTACCAGCCAGCTCCCCTTGGTCGGAAAAATAGGTCTCGGTCATCTTTTTTCTTGAATATGGATCAACATAGTAGTATAATCGATTCAGGAAAATGGAGGAAAATATGAAGAACATTAAAATACTTGCTATAGAATCATCCTGTGACGAAACGGCAGCTGCAGTAGTTGAAAACGGCAGGAATGTTATGTCAAATATAATTTCATCTCAAATAGAAATACACAAAGAGTATGGCGGTGTGGTTCCAGAAGTTGCTTCAAGAAAACATATTGAAAATATAAATGATGTAGTTGAAAAAGCAATGGAAACAGCTAATGTAACATCTGAAGAAATTGATGCCGTTGCAGTTACTTACGGACCGGGATTGGTGGGAGCACTTTTGGTGGGAATTAATTTTGCAAAGGGACTTTCCTATGGATGGCAAAAACCTTTAATTGGTGTTAACCATATAGAAGGACATATAAATTCAAACTATATAGAAGATTTGAATTTACAACCTCCCTTTATCTGTTTGGTAGCCTCAGGAGGTCATACTCACCTTACTTATGTGAAAGATTATGGAGAGTATGAAGTTATGGGGGCTACTAGGGACGATGCTGCAGGAGAAGCCTTTGATAAAGTTGCAAGATCCTTGGGACTAGGATATCCAGGAGGACCTTTAATAGACAAAGCAGCCAAGGTGGGAAAAAGAGATGCAATAAAATTCCCCCGGGCAATAATTGATGAAGAAACGTTGGATTTCAGTTTCAGTGGTTTGAAATCTGCAGTTATAAATTATTTGCATAATTCTCAGCAGAAAAATGAGGAAATCTGTGTGGAAGATGTTGCAGCAAGTTTCCAGGAAGCTGTTGTTGATGTGTTGGTTATGAAAACCATGAAAGCAGCAAAAGAAAAAGGTTGCAAGACTGTTGCTTTAGCAGGAGGTGTAGCTTCCAACAGTCGTTTACGTGAGAGGATGATGGAAGAATGTGAGAAGTATAATTATAAATTTGTTAAACCATCTTCTCTTTTATGTACGGATAATGCAGCAATGATAGGGTGTGCCGCCTATTATAAGTATATAAAAAACCAATTTGCCGATTCGTCCTTAAATGCAGAACCTAATTTAAAACTCACTAATCCATTAACAATTACTAAATAAAAATTATCAACAACTGTGGATAAAGTTGTTGATACAAGTAATATAGCAGAAAAGTTACCCACAAGTTATCAACAACATGTGTGTAACTTTTTTAATTCTCTAAAAATTCTTCCCAAAGACTATATAATTTCTCTAACTTTTCCTTATATATGTTTAATTTTTCATTTAATTCAATAATTAGAAATTTGTCGGAATATGTGGAAGGTTGACATAACATAATTTCTATTTGGGAAATTTCATCTTCATACTTTTCAATTTCTTTTTCAAGTTCTTTAATTGCTTTTTCTCTTTGTTGTCTGTTTCTGATCATTTCCCTTTCTTTTTTCTTTTCAGCATTAATTTGTGTCTTTGTTTTTCCCTTGGTTTCCTCCTCATCTTCTTCATCTAATTCTGCTTTCTTTTGGACGTAGTAATCATAATTTCCTAAATATTCAAAGGCGCCATCACTGGACAAATCATATATTTTATTTACTACCTTATTTAAAAAGTATCTGTCGTGGGAAACGACTAATACTGTTCCCTCGTAATTAATGAGGGCATCTTCCAAAACCTCCTTGGAGTCAATATCCAAATGGTTTGTAGGCTCATCTAGCAGAAGGAAATTTGCATTGGAGGTCATTAGTTTCAGCAGGGATAATCTTCCCTTTTCCCCACCGCTTAGTTCTCCCACAATATTGTAGATACTGTCACCAGTAAATAGAAATTGCCCTAGGAGGGTCCTAATTTCATAATAGGTCATGTCAGGATTATCATCCCATATTTCATCTATTACGGTATTTTCATCATTTAAACTGATTTGCTCCTGATCATAATAGCCGATTTGTACATAGTGTCCTAATGAAATATTTCCCTGGTATTCCTTTAAAATGCTTGCTATAATTTTTAACAATGTAGATTTGCCTATTCCGTTAGGGCCTATGATTCCTACCTTTTCTCCCCTGTATATATTTAAGTTTACATTTTTGAATATTTCCCGGGAATTAAAAGAAATAGAAATATCCTCTGCTTTTAATACATCTCTTCCGCTTTTTATTTTAGGAGAAAATTTTAATACTAGCTTTTTATTGTTTGAAGTAGGCTTATCTACTTTTCGCATTCTTTCTAAGGCTTTTTGCCGGCTGAAAGCCTGTCTTATATTACGCTTACTGCCATAGGCGTGTAAACGTCTGATCATTTCCTCCTGTCTTTCTATTTCTTTTTCATATTCTTCATATTGTTTAATGGCTAACTCTAAGTCAATTTTTCTTCTTTTCATAAATTCTGTATAATTGCCATTGTAAACGGTTAAAGATTTATTTTCTAAAAGAAAAATTTTACTTACAGTATTGTCCAAAAAATATCTGTCGTGGGAAATAATGATTACTGCCCCTTTAAAGTCCCTAATATACTTTTCAAGCCACATACTGGCTTCAATATCTAAATGGTTAGTTGGTTCATCTAATAGGAGTATGTCCGCTTTTTCCAAAAGAAGTTTCGCAAGCATAACCCTGCTTTTTTGTCCACCGCTGAGAATATTGATAGGTTTACTAAAATCTTCTTCTGAAAAACCTAATCCTTTTAAAACTCCCCGTATATTACTTTTGAAACTATATCCATCCAACTCCTCAAATTTTTCACTTAATTCTCCGTAAAACTTCATGAGGCTTTCTAATTCATCAGGACTATCTTCTTCTGTGAAGGTGCTTATCCTGTGTGACAATTCATGAAGTTGTTCTTCTAATTTAATAACGTCAGTAAAAATAGTGAGCATTTCATCCATAATGCTCCTACTGCTGTCTAAAGAGATATTTTGTTTCAAATATCCTAATTTTTTTCCTTTGGCTCTATATATTTCACCGGAATCTGGTTCTAAATTTTCTGTTATTATGTTAAATAAGGTTGTTTTTCCTGCCCCATTAAGTCCTATTAATCCGATTTTTTCATTGTCATGTATAGTGAATGAAATATTTTCAATAACATTTTCAACTATATATGCTTTTGAAATGTTATTGCATGATAAAACAATCATAACTAAATCCTTTCTGATTTCAAACTTACTATATTCAAGGATATACCATAAAAATAGTATTTTATAATTATATCAGTTTTTAAACTGATAATCAATTCCCTCGAGGAATACACTATAATAAGAATCCTGGTGATAATATAAGGATGTAATGCAACTTTTATATAGAAGGGTCTTTTGCAAAGGAATATTATGTGGTACAATTTAAAAAGCAAATTATTAATTTGGAGGAAGTATGGGTAGATTGTTTGGTACGGATGGCGTCAGAGGTATTGCCAACAAAGATTTGTCGCCGGAATTAGCATATAAGTTGGGAAGAGTGGGAGGATATTTTTTAACCAAGGGCAAAAAAAGACCTAAGATGGTTGTAGGTATGGATACCAGAATTTCAGGCAGTATGCTTGAAGGAGCACTTTCTTCAGGCCTGAATTCAGCTGGAATAGATGTATTATATTTAGGAATATTGCCTACACCTGCCGTTGCATCCATGATAAAAATACTTAAGGCAGACGGGGGAGTTATGATTACTGCATCCCACAATCCCGTGGAATATAACGGAATAAAATTCTTTGATGAGAAGGGACTTAAGCTAACTGATGAAACTGAAGATATAATTGAAGAATATATATTTAATAATATAGATATTGATTATTTACCAGTTTCAAAGGATATTGGAAGAAAAATATTCATAGACAATCCTACTAAAAAGTATATCGACTTTTTAAAAGAAACAATTAATGTGGATTTTAAAGGATTGAAAGTTGCTCTTGATTGCGGCAATGGTGCCGTTTATGAAGCGGCTCCTCTATTACTTAATGAATTAGGGGCACAGGTATACGTAATCAACAATGACCCTAACGGAATAAATATAAATGTGGATTGTGGTTCTACAAAACCAGAAGAAATACAAAAGTTAGTTATTGAAACGGGGGCAGATGTGGGGCTTTCTTTTGATGGTGATGCTGACCGTTTGATTGCTGCCGATGAAAAAGGCAATATTGTCGATGGAGACCATATTTTAGCTATTTGCGGTACATATTTTAAAGAAAAAGGAAGATTAAAAAATAATACAATTGTTGGAACAGTTATGACTAATATGGGATTGGACAATTGCCTTAGGGAAAGAAATATAAATATTATAAAAACCAAGGTCGGAGACAGATACGTCTTGGAAGAGATGTTAAATGGAGGATTTTCCTTAGGAGGAGAGCAATCAGGACATATAATTTTTTTGGATTACAATACTACTGGAGACGGTCTTTTAACAGCTATTCAACTTTTAAGTGTTATGAAGGAAAAAGGAGAAATGCTGTCAAAATTGTCGGAAATGATGAAAGATATGCCTCAAGTTTTAATTAATGCCGAAGTTGCTGAAGAAAAAAAGAACAGTTACTTAGATGATGAAGTGATTAAAAATAAAATTGAAGAAATAGAAAAGCACTTTGACAGTAAAGGCAGAGTGCTTATAAGACCTTCAGGTACAGAGCCCCTGGTAAGAGTAATGATTGAAGGCGAAAATTTAGAAGAAATCAATCTCTATGCCAAAGAGTTAGCAGCCTTGATTGAAGTGAGACTAAGATAAGCCCTTCTCTCTCATACCGAAAGGTATTTCCATGTAGGGAACATATATGGACCTTTCTTTAGGTTGGTAGTAAACTATTAGAGAATTCAAAGGATATTCAGGGTAGGGAGTAAGCTTTATTTCTGCCCTTTTTCTTACTTTTTCAATATCCACCTTTCGGCCAGGCCTTTGTTTTACTATAGTTAAATGTGGAATAAATTCTCTTTTATCTTTTTTGAGATTTAAATTTTCGTACAAATTATTATGTAAATCCATTAACCCCTTAGAATGAACTTTTACATACAGTACCCTGTTACCAAATTGATCAAGATTATAAAGCCTTATATTAAAAGGCTTTGTATTTTTACATACTTCAATAACTTTTTCAACAAAAATATCTTCATCTGGTAATGCTGGAGGTGGCACTAAAGTAATGTGGGGTTCCGTGGTAAAAAATCTAAATTCCGCCCGTAAAAATTCTATTTTATTTTTAAAATTTTTAGGAATGGAAACTCCTATAAAATATTTCATTTTATATCCTTTCTTTCCGTTTATATAAATTTTATAACATTATTATAGTTTATACAGTGAAATAATCAAGGGAATAATATAAACAAATACAAACTAAAGAGGAAGTAATGAATTATACAGAATATACAGAAATTTTTTTAGAATATATCGAAATGGGAGGACCGGTGGTAGGAGTTTTACTACCGGTTATGGAAGCATTTTTTCCAATGCTGCCTCTTATTGCATTGGTTATAATTAATGTTGCTGTTTTTGGATTTCTCTTCGGCTACTTATACTCTTGGATAGGTACTTGCTTAGGTTCATTCTTTTTGTTTTTAGTGTTGAGAAGGGTAGGAGGAAAAAAGCTTGAAACCAAAATTCAAAAAAGCAAGTATAGGGGAAAGTTAGAGAAAATTAGAAAGAAAAAATTAAATGTATTATTTTTCCTATACTGTTTCCCCTTTTCTCCTTCCTTTCTCTTAAGCGGTACAGCTGCATTGACTAATATGAAGACTGAAGAATTCTTGTCAATATTACTGCCTTCAAAACTAATTATGCTTTTATCCTTGGCCTTTATAGGAGAAAGTGTAAGTTCATTTTTTGAAAACCCCATGAAGTCTGTATTTTTTATAATAATTATTATACTTATTAATATGTTAAGCAAATTTTTGTTTGAAATATATGAGAAACATAAAAATAATTAAAAAAATTATGCCTTACCAAGGTAAGGCATAATAATATTTATAAAAAAACAAGGGGGAGAGGGAAGTTAATTAGTGTAACTATTAACTTACAAAAGTATTCTACCCTTAAAAGCTTTAACTAATCTTAAGATTACAATTTTTTTATAATTAATAATTAAAGGCCTGAATTTTCAGACCTTCTCTATGGATTACCATATGTTCCCGGAGGAACATATGGTTGTTTACTTCCCAAAGGGGGTATTACATATCTTCGCAGCACTCGTTGAATAAAATTACCAATAACAAGAAGAAGAATAGTAAACTTGAACCGCCTGTGCCGGCTACTCTATTTCTTCGGAAAAAACCCATATTTAAACCTCCTTAAATTATTGTGTTTATCCTATTATATGTCTGAAGGTTTATGCTGTGACAGGGATTATTTTAAATTTTCCTTATACGTTGATTTACAACGTTAAAATCAAGATTTTGAAAAAAAGCATCTATGTAAATACTTCTGTTGGTTCCGAAATCAATCATGTAAGCATGTTCGTAAACATCCATTACTATTAAGGGTTCTGCATAGAGCATCACCCCATTGTCATGGGAATCCTGACCGTAAATATAAAACTCATTGTTATACCTGTCATAACATAACAGCACCCATCCCCTCATACTCATTCCAATACACTTAAATTTATCACGAAAACTGTCATAGGAGCTAAAATTATCCTCAATAATTTCTTCAATGGGGCCGTGGATTTTAGTGTTATTACCCGTTAAATTTTCGAAATACAACTCATGGAGCTTTACAGCATCGAAGCAAAAAGTTTTTGCTTTTTGTGCAGACCTTATATCACTGTAGTTTGAGTTGCAGTTATTGTATATTTCATTTTCTTTTAAATCTCCGTTAACTTCATTCAGGCTGTTAATATACCTTGTATATAAAAGATAATGTTCACTTAGTTGTAATGGTGAAAAATATTTCACATTGGAAAAATTATAATTTTTTGCTTCTAATATTTTCATACTCTACCTCCATAATAAATTATATGTTTGAGTAAACTAATCTATGAGCTGAAAGTTTTCCTTTACCCCTCTTGTATAAGTTGATATAATAAAATAAGATTTCAAAATGCAGGATTATTGAAGATACTGGAACTTATTTGTAATTTAGAAAAGGAGATATTATGAAAAAATTTATGATATTAGACGGTAACAGTTTGCTGTTCCGTGCATTTTATGCACTTCCACCTTTAAAAACAAAAAAAGGACAATATACAAATGCCGTATATGGATTTTTAAGTATGTTGTATAAAATTATAGATACATATTCACCGGAATATATATGTGTTGCTTTTGACCCTGAAAAACCTACCTTCAGACATAAACAGTACAAGGATTACAAAGCAAACAGGCAAAAAGCTCCTAATGAATTAGTTCAACAGTTTCAACTAATAAGGGACGTACTTGAGGTTCATAAGATTAAATGCTTGGAAGTTGAAGGTTTTGAAGCAGATGATTTGGCAGGTACCCTTGCAAATGCTGTAAGGGATAAGTTTGATGTATACTTAATAACCAGTGACAAGGACTATCTTCAGCTTATAGATGAAAATATAAAAGTAATTTTAACCAAAAAAGGTATCACTAATATTGAAGAAATGGATTTAAAGTCCATGGAGGAGGAATACGGTTTAACTCCCTTACAGTTCATAGATTTAAAAGCTCTTATGGGGGATCCTTCCGACAATATACCTGGTGTTGCTGGTGTAGGCGAAAAAACTGCTTTAAAACTTTTGCATGAGTATGAAAGTTTAGACAATATATACGAAAATATTGACAATATTAAGGGAAAACTTAAAGAAAAGCTAATGACAGATAAAATGCAGGCCTACATGAGTCAAACTTTGGCACGAATTATTACGGACATACCCATTGAATTCAATATTGAGGAATATAAAGTAGAAACCCCGGATTATAACGAGTTATCAGAATTATATGATCAATTGGAATTTAGACAATTTAAAAAACGCCTAGGTGAAAAAACACCTGCAGATGCTCAAATATCAATGTTTGATGATAAAAGTACAAAGGTTGAGGCGACAGAAATTATCTATGCTATTAGAGAGGAACAAATATCAGATATAGTAAAAGCTATAAATAGAACTAACAAAGCAATTGTTAAGTTTTTACTTGATGGGGAACGTGCTCTTAACAGTAATTCCTTGGCCTTAGGTATTTCTGACGGTGAAAACTATTACTACATAGACTTTGAAAAGCTTAATGAAAAAATAGTATTAGAAAAACTAAAAGATATATTTGAGAATAAAGATATATCCATTTGGGGACATAATTTAAAAAACGAAATAATTTACTTGATGAAAAACAATATTGAGTTAAATAATATAGCTTTTGATTCAGAAATAGGTAAGTACCTGCTAAACCCTTCCGAAAGTTCATATGCTATTGATAAAATTGCCTATGAATTTTTGAATTTCGAAATTCCATCAGAAAATCAAATTTTAGGTACAGGAGTAAAGAGAAAAACTTTCAAAGATATTGCCCTTGAAGACAGGAAAGCATATGTTTCCAATTATTTAAACACAGTTAATAAGTCTCAGGATAAAATAATCAAAAGTATAGACGAACTACAGATGACGTCCCTTTATGAAGAAATAGAACTTCCTTTAATTGAAGTATTAGCTTACATGGAGTTTACAGGTTTTAAAGTAGATTTAAACGTTATTAACAAATTAGGGGAACATTTTTCAGAGAAAATATTAGAGTTAGAAAAAACTATTTACCAACTGGCGGGAGAAACATTTAATATTAACTCGCCGAAACAACTGTCTGTTATATTGTTTGAAAAATTAGGTCTTTCAGTAATTAAAAAAACAAAAACTGGCTATTCAACAGATGCAGAAGTTCTTGAAAAATTAAGCTCAGAACATGAAATAGTGGATCAGATAATTGAATACAGGCAAATGGTAAAATTAAATTCCACCTATGTGGAAGGATTGAAAAATGAAATAAACCCTGGTACTGGCAGAGTTCATTCTGTTTTCAACCAAACTATTGCATCTACGGGAAGAATATCTAGTACAGAACCTAATCTTCAAAATATACCCACCCGAACGGCAGAAGGAAGAGAATTAAGAAAAGCTTTTGTACCAGAAGAAGGGTATGTACTATGTGATGCAGATTATTCACAAATCGAATTAAGAGTTTTAGCCCACTTGGCAGATGAGAAAAACTTAATTGATGCCTTTCGCAACAACTTAGATATACATGCTAAGACAGCCTCACAGGTTTTTCATGTGGATTTGTCGGAAGTTACCCCTGAAATGAGAGACCGTGCCAAAGCAGTAAATTTCGGGATTGTATATGGTATTAGCGATTATGGCTTAAGCAGGGATTTAAACATACCCAGGAAAGAGGCAAAAAAATATATAGATAATTACATGGCTTATTATTCAAACATAGAAAAATATATGAAGGATATAGTGAAACAAGGTAAAAGAGATGGTTACGTAACTACCTATTTCGGCCGAAGAAGATATATTCCGGAGCTTTCATCAAGAAACTTCAATATTCGTTCCTTTGGAGAAAGAATCGCTTTAAATACTCCTGTACAAGGGACAGCTGCAGATATAATTAAAGCAGCCATGGTGGGAGTTTACAAGAGATTAAAAAGCAGTAAAATGAAATCAAGGCTTATTTTACAGGTTCATGATGAACTTATTATTGAAGCCCATAGGGAGGAAATTGAAGAAGTAAAGAATATCGTAAAAGAAGAAATGGAAAATGTGGTTTCTGATTTCAAAGTTGACCTAAAATCAGATATTAATATAGGCGGTAGTTGGTATGATGCAAAATAAACCAAGGGTTATAGTAATAACTGGTAGTATAGGAACGGGAAAGTCCACAGCAGTGTATTTTCTAAAAAAATTAGGCTTTAATGTCTTAGATTCGGATAAAATTGTCCATGAAGGTTACAATAGGGGAAGCACATTGTACAAAAAAATTTTAGACCATTTTGGTGAAGAAATTTTAACTAAAGACAAAACTATAGACAGACAAAAGCTAAGTAAAATTGTTTTTAATGATGAGGAAAAACTAGAAAAACTCAATTCAATAGTACACGGTTATGTATATGAAAAATTAAAAGATGGTGTTGAAAATACTTCAGATGATGTTATTTTTTTAGACATACCCCTTATTTTGGAAACCAAGGATTCTTTTGAACTGCCTTATGACGAAGTATGGCTAATATACGTATCTGAAGAAATACAAAGGAAAAGACTTAGAGAAAGGGCTATTAAAGAGAATAAAAACCCTGAGGATGTGCTAAAAATAATAGATAAACAAATATCTATTGAAGATAAAGTTACCATGGTTGATGAAGTTATAAACAACGAAGGCAGTATTGTAGAACTAGAGGAAAATATTAAGAAACTTCTTCAAAAAAAAGGTATAGGGGTGAGTTATGGCTAGGAAAAAAAGAATGTATAGCAGAAGGCGAAGAATTAATTACAAAGGTATTTTTCTTTTACTTGCTGTTATAATAGTGCTTATAGCACTATTATTAAATATTTTTAAAAAAGACAGCTATATTTCTAAGATTGAAGAAGCATTAGAGTCGGATATAGTTCAGATACTAGGTACTCTTAGCACTGTAACGAAAATTGATGCAACTATTTATGAAAATGATGGAATTAAGTATACCAACCAACATGAGGGTATCAAAAAAATAAAAACTTTTGATGGCACAGACCAGGAGAAAGTTAAGTTATTATTTAAAAACCTGTTAAAGTCCCAGGAAACAGAAATTGTAGATAATCCCAAAGATATAGAAGAGGGATACTATTGGATAGAAGCAGATATTATTTCTAAGAATAAAGTATTATTTTTCACCAAAGAGAAGGAATATAATTTTGATTTCTACTACGATATAGAAAATAACAGGGTATATGTTAAGGAAAAATACTTCGATGAATTTAATAAGAGGTATAATAAAACAAAGTTTCAATGCTTAAGTGTAACTGATGAGTTTAAAAATATAATTGTAGAGATGACTGATACAAATAATTAATAATATTATTTCAGGATATTAGAGGTGTCTATGTTTTTTATTGGAGGAATATATCCTAAGAGAAAAGAATTAGAATATTATCAAACTATGATATGCAGCTGCTGTTCTAAATACGGTCGTTATGAAGTATTTATGGAATGCAGTGTATTTAGTTTATTTTTCATACCCCTAATTAAATTTAACAAAAAATATTATGCCAAAACTACTTGCTGTAACAGTTTATATTTAATTAAAAACCAAGAAAAGGCAATGATGTTAGAAAAAGGCCAGGGACAAAATGTTACATTAACTGAATATGATCTTGAACCAGTATATATAGGTTCATGCTATTCAAAAATGTGTCCAAGCTGTGGCTATGAATTAAGTGAAAATTATAATTATTGTCCCAACTGTGGAACAAATTTATCTTAAGTAGGTTACTACTAAAAAAATCCACAGAGGTCACTAGTGGCCTCCTGTGGATTTATTCCTTAATTATTTCATAGGAACCTCTTACCATGAATATGGCATAATCGTCTGTATAGGCTCCACGTCCGTCATCCCTTGGAACTATCATTAAGTGGTTAGCTACAAACTCCATACCTGCAACAAAATCCTTTCCTGCCGTTACATTGGAGATACCACCTAGTTCACTTCCTATTACGTAGGCTTTGCCCCCTCTTAAAATAAGCTCCGTACCTGCTCCGGCAATCAATCTCTCTCCTCCGAATAACTCCACTACTTCCAATCTTGTGGAACCTTCTGAACCCTTAGTAGAGGAAAGATCATCAACTTTTTTCAGTAAAAGAGGTATTTCATCTAATTTGAATTCTTCTTTTAAAGCATTAAGCCGGTCATTTAGGTAACTGAGTACCACTATGGGGTCATTAGTATCTCCTGGTGCTGCAAAAACAACGGCAGTAAATGCTATTGCTAAAATTAAGATTAAAACAAGTATCTTTTTCAAAATAACCTCCCTAAATTTCATATAGACATTTTACATTAAATAATAACATTTTTCAACAGAAAGAAGAACAAATTTATCTAAGAGGTGATCCATAAGATTAAAGCTCAAAAGAATTATTTCCAAATTGTTGTAACTATGGTATAATTCTTAAAAGGCGGTGATGTTGTGAATAATACTCTTGTAAGAGAATTAGGTAAAAGATTATTGTTAACAATAATTATAAGTTTTTTGGTTAACAGATTTCTTGGATTTGATTTTGCTTATTTTTTTGCATGGACATTAGCTTTTCTTAATATTCCAGCAATTATGCAAAATAATAATATTAAATATGGATTGAGATTATTAATGGCTTTATTGATAGGTATAATAGGTACTGGAATTATTTTTTCCGTTTATGGCAGAGGGAGGCCTTTCGCAACATACTGTATTGTACTTGCTGCCATATATATAACTTCCATAGTTGTTACTTATAGTAAAAATAAAAGAACTAGTTAAAGGTTATAAAACTTGGAAAGTGTGCCAAAAGATATTCAGAAAGTGACTGAGTGTTCTTTTGGTTTTTTTTAAGGAATCATAAATCTGTAAGTGGCTAAAATATTAACTTAACATTGAATAAACTAAAATGAAATGTTATAATTGCAAAGTACAATATTAAAAGGATGAAGTAGGAATATGTATAAAATATGTATGTCAGTTAACAAATTGTTTAAACTACCAGTACATCCCTTTAATTTAAACAATGAAGGTAAAAAAACATATGCCCAATGGCAATATGAAAAGGGAATGGACACTATTAAGTTCTATCTTAAGCACAGTACCTTAGATGAAATGTTCAAAGATAAGGTAGTCTTGGATATTGGTTGCGGTGCGGGAGGTAAGACGATTTTTTATGCCTCTAAGGGAGTAAAAAAAATAGTTGGTATCGAAATTTTGGATAAATATAGGGAAGAAGCACAGGCTTTAGCAAAAGAATACAATTTACAAGATAAATTTGAATTTGTTACAGGCGATGCCTCAAATATGCCCTTTGAAAGTAATTCCTTCGATACTATTATAATGAACGATGCCATGGAGCACGTGGATGAGCCGGAAAAGGTATTGGATGAATGTTACAGAGTGTTAAAAAAAGATGGAAAACTATACTTGAATTTTCCACCCTACAACCACCCCTACGGTGCCCATTTAAGCGACGCTATAGGAATACCTTGGGTACATGTATTTTTCAGTGAAAAAACCCTGATAAAGACATACAAGAAATTAGTAAAAGACCTTCCTGACGGTAAGGATAGAATTGACTTTAGAATAAGTAAAAGGGAAGACGGAAGTGAATATTTTTCATATATAAATAAAATGACAATTAAAAGAGCTAATAACATATTAAAAAACAGCAAGTTTACAATAGAGTATTATTCGGAAGAACCATTGAGAAGCTTTTTCAAATACCCTGCAAGAATTCCTTTTCTAAAAGAGTTCTTGGTGAAAATGGTAGTTTGTGTTTTAAAGAAATAATAGAACTAGGGATAGTGGAATGTCCCAAAATAAGGATAAATCAATAATAGGGAACAATAGGAGAAGAAATGAAACTGAAAGTTGAAAAAATAGTTTTTATATTTATTTGTCTTTCTTTGCTTGTAGGTTTATATACCTTGTACCAGAGAACAGAAATTGAAAAAAAATATAAAACTGCTGAAATAGTTCTCGATTACAATGAAATGAAAAAGTTAGCAGACAGTTCTCAAGAAGATTTAAGTTATTGGTTTAAAAAATTTAAAGAATTTGGAGCAGAGTCTGTTGCAATACAGGAAGAAACTTTAAATTTATTAATTGAGGCTGGCCACGATATAAGGGCTGAAATAGTTTCAGAACTTATTAAGGAATATAAATGGCAGGATAAATATCATGAAGAAATAGTAAAAGGTATAAGAGAAAACAACATTAAACCTGCTGATGTAGTAGTTACCACTGAGGATGAAGCCCTGTTTAGTTACCTAGTTTCTGGTTTGGAAGAAAGGTACAATAGTGATTTTTACGAAACATATATTTTGGACAATGTTTACTACTTAGTGCTAAAGGGTACAAATGATGATATGTACTACGGTGAAACAGACAAGGTAATTAATATACATGGAAAAGGTGTATATGAAACTGCAAAGGTTGTAGATTCAAGACTGTTGAACATAGGTATTGGCTATGATCCTGAAAAAATATACTTGGCCAAGGAAGCAGGTCTGGATGTGGTATTAAGGCCTATTAACTTTCCTACATATAATGAAAAACTAGCGGATGCCTATAGGGCAGCTAATGAAAAATATGGTTTGCAGCCAAGAATTTACTTGGTACATGGAAAAGAAATACTAGGTTTTCCTGAAAATGAAGAAAATCTTTTATCTTATATAGAAGAAGAAAATATAGCAATTGCTTTAATTGAAAGTTCTAATCAAAGAGAACACTTAGAGCAGGAAGGCCTTGATGACCTAGTTAAGGATTCTGGGTACCAGGCTTTACGTGCCTTTACCATGTGGGACTATATAAGAGAAAGAAATAAATACTATAATTATAAAGGTGCTGAAGAAATTGAAAATACCATGTTCAGGGCCATCACGGAAAGGAATGTAAGGGTAATATATTTTAAGCCTTTCTTTGAAAAAAAAGACAGCACTAAATTTCTTACAGATACAGAAGAATATGAAAGAACATTTCGCAGTTTGGAAAACAGGTTGTCAAAGCACAATATAAATTTGGGAAAAGCTCAGGCTATGGACGAGTTCAGCATTGGTTCTAAAAGAATGGCAGTAATGTCTTTTGGAATAACATTGGCTGCAATAATGCTCTTTATTAAAATGTTTAATATTAAACACAAGTATGCAAATTATCTTTACTTATTTTCTTTGCCAGGAGCCATGGTCCCACTAATAATGAGAAACTTGGCAGAAAAAGGTTTTGCCTTTGGAGCTGCGGTAGTATTCTCAGGGCTTGCAATTTACTTCTTCACGATTAATGTAAGGAAAATTTACTATTCTTCAAAGAAGTATACAAATACGGAAATAATGCTTCGTTCAACTTTAATACTTGCAGGATCTGTTATGATTTCCCTGGCGGGAGCAGTATTTGTTGTATCTCTTCTTGCTGACGTAAAATATATGTTGGAAATGGATATATTCAGGGGAGTGAAGCTTGCACAAATATTGCCCTTTGGAATTTTTATGGTAATGTATATAATTTACTTTATGAACAAAGAGGATGATTCAATAAAAAGTGTAATAAATACTACCGTAAGGTTATTAAATAAAGAGGTTAAAATTTATTACGGTATAATTGCCGGAATTTTAGGAGCAGTAGCATATATTTATATTTCAAGGACAGGACATGAAACTAATGTCCAGCCTTCAAACATTGAAATGATATCGAGAAATTTCATGGAATATGTTCTTTTGGCAAGACCAAGAACTAAGGAGTTTTTAATTGCTTTCCCTGCCATATTTGCTGCTGTCTATGCTGCAAGTAAAAAATCTGAATTTTATACGGGAATTTTTATGCTGGCGGGAGCAATTGGTACATCGTCAGTAATTAATACTTTCTCTCATATAAGAACACCTATTTACCTATCCTTTGCAAGGACTGTTATTGCATTATTATTTGGAATAATTATCGGTTGTGTCTTAGTATTAATATGCGATGCATGCTATAAATTATTTGTGAAAGTGCAGGAGAGACTGAAGTGAGAATGTTGTTGGCAGGATATTATGGTTTTGGTAATTTAGGTGATGAAGCAATATTGGAAATGACTTTAAAACAAATATTGGAAATAACAGATAGGGAAAATATTACGGTCCTTTCAGGAAACAAGGAAGTAACCAGGAAAAAGTACAATATAAGTACCATAGACCGCTACAATATATTTTCCATAATAAATGCATTAAGAACTTCCCATGTCCTTGTTTTCGGTGGTGGGAGCCTTCTTCAGGATGTGACCAGCAAGAGGAGTATTTATTACTATCTCTTTTTAATAAGACTGGCAAAGTTTATGAATAACAGAATAGTAATGCTAAGTCAGGGTATAGGGCCTATAATTAGTGAGAAAAGTAAAATAGCTGTAAAAAGAACATTGGCCTTGGTGGATTACATAACAGTAAGAGATAAGCATTCAAAGGAATTCTTGGAAAGTATAGGGGTTGATGGAAGTAAAATTTTTCTTTCAACTGATCCAGTGATAAATATGAGGGAAGATGAAAGTCTTAAATACGAAAAATCGGATACATTAAAAGTTTGCTTTTCTCTTAGAAACTGGAAGGATTCTGATGTAAGCGAAAAAATAAGCAAGGTTGCTAAGAAGCTAATTGATAAAGGAATTGAATGCCACTTTATACCCTTTTACTTTAAAGAAGATTTACAGTTAGTAGATCAAATTGAAAAAAACCTAGGCAATAAGGCATTTTACTACAGACAAAAGCTTACTACCAAGGAGGCTTTCAACATAATAAAAACAATGGATGTAATGGTGGGAGTAAGACTTCATGCTTTGATTTTTGCAGCAGCTGCCAATGTACCCATTGTTGCCATATCATACGATCACAAGGTAGACCATTTTGTAAACAGCGTTAATATGAAAATAGCATGTACCATCGATAATATTGATGAAAATACACTTTTTGAAGAAATAATGGAGAAAATAAAAAACGAAGATGAAGAAAAAGCAAATCTTCAAGAACATGTGGAAAAACTAAGAGAGCTGTATAACATTAATTATAAAATTTTAAAGGAAATAACAAATGGATAAACTGAGTATAATGGATGTAAGAATTGACAACTGTTCTATGGATGAAGTTTTAAAAATTGCTGAAGAAAAAATTACCAAGGATGAACAGTATATAATTTATACCCCCAATACTGAAATAGTAATGATGTGCCAAAAGGATGAAGAATTCTTAAATATAATAAATAAGTCTCATATCAATGTTCCAGATGGAGTAGGTTTAATTTATGCCTCAAAAATCAAAAAGTATCCCTTAAAAGAAAAAGTAGCAGGATATGATCTCTCTGTTAATTTGTTGAAATTAGCCAATGAAAAGGGCCTAAGGCTATATGCCCTAGGAGGAAAGCCAGGGGTGGCGGAAGCTGCTATGAAAAATGTAAAAAAACAATATCCTGGGATAAAAATTGCAGGTACCCATCACGGATACTTTAAGGGTGCTCATTTAGGCATGGGAGGCCATGAAGAAGAAGTAGCAGTTATAGAAGATATTAATAAGCAAAGGCCCCATATATTATTTGTGGGTTTCGGTGCTAAGAAACAAGAAGAGTGGATAGAATATAATAGAGATTTATTAAAAGCCAATATAATAATTGGTAACGGAGGAACCTTGGATGGGTTAGCGGGAATTGTTAAAAGAGCACCGGATATTTTTATAAAATTAGGTTTGGAATGGTTGTATCGGCTTATGAGGGAACCAAAAAGAATCAATAGACAGATAGTACTGCCTATATTTATGATTAAGGTGGTACTTGGAAACAAAAATATTGTAAAAGAAATTAAATAGTAAGGGAAGCCCTTAGTGGTATATCCTAAGTTAAGTCTATGAAGGGTGCCCTATAAAAGGGAGGAGGTACAAAGTGAAACTATTTATTGATACTGCTAATGTGGATGAAATAAGAATGGCAAATGAAATGGGGGTAATTTGCGGAGTCACCACAAACCCTTCCTTAATAGCTAAAGAAGGAAGAGTTTTCGAAGATGTTGTAAGGGAAATAACCTCCATAATCGATGGTCCCATAAGTGCAGAGGTAATCAGCCTAGATTCAGAAGGAATGATAAGGGAAGCTGTAGAACTGGCAAAAATACATAAGAATATCGTAATAAAAATACCAATGACTTCTGAGGGTTTAAAGGCAGTAAAGGTTCTTAACAGGGAAGGAATAAAGACCAATGTTACTTTGATTTTTTCTGCAGGTCAAGCTCTTCTTGCAGCCAAGGCAGGAGCTAGCTATGTAAGTCCCTTTGCAGGAAGATTAGATGATATTGGTAATGATGGAATGAATTTAATCAAGGAAATAGTTACTATTTTCAAAAACTATGAAATAGATACAGAAATAATTGCTGCAAGCATAAGGCATCCTATGCATGTTATAGAGGCTGCCAAGTTAGGTTGCCACATTGCTACGGTACCTTATAAAGAAATAATGCAGCTTACAAAGCATCCTTTGACAGATAAAGGCATTGAACAATTTTTGAAGGATTGGGAAACAGTACCAAGATAATGAGGAGGAAAAATGAAGAACGATGAACTAAAAGTCATAGCACGAAGTATGCGAAAACATATATTGACTATGATATACAAGGCAAAATCCGGTCACCCGGGCGGGTCTTTGTCTGCAGTTGAAATTATGACATATTTATATTTTAAAGAAATGAATATAAATTCACCTATGGATGAAGACAGAGACAGATTTGTTTTATCAAAAGGCCATGGAGCACCAGTTCTCTATGCAGCCTTAATGGAAAAAGGGTTTATTAGCAAGGATTTAATTCCAACTTTGAGACAGATTGATTCAAAACTTCAGGGACATCCCGACATGAAGAAGTTACCTGGTGTGGAAGCTTCAACAGGATCCTTAGGACAAGGACTTTCTATAGCCAATGGTATGGCCTTGGGATTTAAAATTGATAACAAGCCCAACAGAGTCTTCGCTCTTTTAGGTGATGGTGAATTAAATGAAGGAATGATTTGGGAAGCTGCCATGCTTGCAAGTCACTATAATTTAGACAACTTAACAGCTATATTAGACCATAACGGTCTTCAAATCGACGGTAAAAACGAAGAGGTTATGACTACTGAACCTATAGACAAGAAATTTGAAGCCTTTGGATGGCACGTAATTAAAACTGATGGTCATGATTTTGAAGAGCTAGAAAAAGCATTTAAGGAAAGAAAAACTATTAAAGGTAGGCCAGCAATAATAATTGCAGAAACTACAAAGGGGAAAGGCTGCTCCTTTATGGAAGATGAAGTAGGCTGGCATGGTAAAGCCCCTAATGATGAGGAGTTTTGTATTGCTATGTATGAAATGGGAGATATAGGAGATAAAAGGGAAGGAGGCGGATTAAATGGCTAAAGCAACCAGAGAAGCATACGGTGAAGCCTTAAAAAAACTAGCAGCAAATCCAAGGGTAGTAGTATTAGATGCTGACTTATCCGGTTCCACCAAGACTTCTGAATTTAAAAAAGTAAGTCCTGAAAGATTTTTTAATGTAGGAATAGCAGAACAAAATTTAATTGGAACGGCGGCTGGACTGTCCTTGGTAGGTAAAATCCCCTTTGCCAGTACCTTTGCCATATTTGCTGCAGGAAGAGCCTTTGAAATAATACGTAATACAGTAGCCTATCCTTCTTTAAACGTAAAAATTGCAGCTACTCATGCAGGACTTACGGTAGGAGAGGACGGAGGCTCTCATCAAGCTATTGAAGATATTAGTTTAATGAGAAGTATACCAGGCATGACAGTTATAAATCCTGCTGATGCCAAAGAGGCTGAACAGGCAGTATTAAAGGCTGCTGAAATTGTAGGGCCTGTTTATATAAGGCTTGGCAGAATGGCTGTGGAAGATGTATACGATGACTCCTACGTTTTTGAGTTAGGAAAGGGAGTTCAACTAAGAGAAGGAAATGATTTAACCATTATAGCAACGGGTTTGATGGTTCAACAATCGTTAATAGCAGCAGATATGCTAAAGGAAGAAGGAATATCTGCAAGAGTTATAAATATTCACACAATTAAACCTATTGACAGGGAAATAATAATAAAGGCAGCCAAGGAAACGAAAGCTATAGTTACTGCAGAGGAACATAGTATTATCGGAGGTTTAGGAAGTGCAGTTTTAGAAGTGCTTTCAGATGTATATCCCGTTCCTTTGAAAAGAGTTGGAGTATTAGATACCTTCGGAGAATCAGGAAAACCTGCGGATTTATTAAAAAAATTCAAATTAACTCCGGAAGATATAGCTATTGCTTCCAAAGAAGTTCTTAAACTAAAATAATACAATACCCCATTTAGGGGTATTATTTATTAGTGCAAAAATTTAAAACTTCCTCTAACAGTTTATTGTTTTGGGCAGCAATAAGGATGGTATTTGAGGAGGGGCTTTTATGATTAATAAATTTCTCAACATGGTAATCTCCGCCACATTCTCTTAAGATAATACCACCTGCAGCATAATCCCAAAGGGCAAGGTTAACTGAAATATAAATATGTATTCTATTTACAGCAAGATGACATAAGCGTAAAGCTGCTGATCCTAAATGTCTGTGTTCTAAACTGTGAAGACATAACTTTTCAATATTTAAGCCTATTAGTTTTTCGATAATGTTTTTTCTTTTTAAGTTTACATCTATAATACTGTTTTCCAAGGTACGGGGGGAAGAAGGTATTATTTTCTTTCCGTTTAAGAAGGCTCCTCCACCCTTAATTCCCAAATACATATTATCGTCGGATACATCGTATACAATTCCAAATACAGGGGTGTTGGATTCATAATAGGCAGCGGAAATAGCAAAATTTTTTTTCTCATAAATAAAATTAAAGGTTCCATCAATTGGGTCTATAATCCAACACTTATCACCGAAATTTGTGGCCACGGTATTTTCTTCTGTAATAAAAGTGTCAAGAGGATATTTATTATTAATTTTTTCAACTAAAAATTTTTCCGTTTCCTTATCAACGTTGGTAACTAAGTCATTAAAATCAGTTTTTACAGTTATCTCCATCCTGTTTTTCAATCTTTTTCTTATTAATTCGCCAGCTTCATATATTGTTTCCATGGCAAAATTTATTTTTTCATTAAAAATTTTTAACACCTCTTTCAAGAAAAAAATTAACAATACTATAAGTTATATGAATACTATAGCATATAAGGATTATAGCTTATTTGTGAGAATTATACAATAATTGGTCGAGCATTATGACATGATATTATAAATATTTACGAAAAAGTATTGACAAGCCTCTAGTATAGGGGGTATAATGACTGATTTGACATTTGTTAGGAAATAGTGTATACTATTATTGTTAGGAGGCGATAGTAGTATGTTTAATTTAGGAGACAAAGTAGTATATCCCATGCACGGTGCCGGTATTATTGAAACTATGGAATCAAAAGAGATTTTAGGTGAAGTTAAAAACTATTATGTATTGAAAATGCCCATAGGAGAAATGAAATTAATGATACCTGTGGATAATGTAGATAATATTGGTTTAAGAAACATCATCGATGTAGAATCTGTTGAAAAAGTGTACGATATATTAAGACAGAAAGCAGAAATAAATGATTCTAACTGGAATAAGAGGTATAGGGATAACTTGACAAAAATGAAGACAGGAGATATTTTCGAAGTAGCAAAGGTAGTAAGAGATTTAACTTATAGAGACAGGGAGAAAGGATTGTCAACGGGAGAGAAAAAAATGCTGGTAAGTGCCAAGCAGATGCTTATAAGTGAAATAGCACTTTCAACGGATATGAGTAGTGAAGAAATAATGGAATACATGGACAAAATAATTAATGAAGATGCATTGGAACAGCAATAATATGCTCTAATGCATTTTCTTTGTACTCCTTGGGCATAAACTGAAAGATAGACTTAGCAAATATAAGACTAAATTAAGGGAAAATTAAAGATTTTAAACTATAAAACTTAATAATAATGGTAGCCAAATAGTAAAAAATATGTTACATTAAGTAATATAGTAAATAATATTACATATATTGGGTACACTTATAAGGAGGTGAGTACATGATAGATAAAATAATTAAAGTAATTATTGCTGTTGCAGGTGCATCCTTAGGTGCAGTAGCTGGTGTAGCGATAAGAAATAGCGGTCTTCTTGAATTATCAAGCTTTCAGGAAATCCTGTTAATTATAGGTATTAGTATAGTTTTTGGAATTATATTTTTTCTTCTTTCATCCAATATTAAAAAGACCAGTATAAAAATTGTAGAAGCTTTTGAAACTGAAATACTTAAATTTTCCACTATGGATATAATATTGGGAGCCTTAGGACTTATAATAGGTTTTGTAATTGCATTTCTTATAAGCCAGCCCTTTTCACACATTAAATATATTGGAACCATAATATCCATTATATTATACTTGGTCTTCGGTTACTTAGGGATAAAGATTGCCACTAAAAAAACTGATGATACTTTATGGCCACAGCTGCTGAACTTAAAAAAACCATCAACTAACAAAAAATATGATAGGAACAAAAAAGAACTAATAGCACCCAAAATTTTAGATACCAGTGTAATTATTGATGGAAGAATATCGGATATATGTAAAACTGGTTTTATTGAAGGTACTTTAATAATTCCTGAATTTGTTCTTAAAGAATTAAGACATATAGCAGATTCTTCAGATAGCCTAAAAAGAAACAGGGGAAGAAGGGGATTGGATATTTTAAATGCACTTCAAAAAGACGAGTTGGTAGATGTTCATATAGAATCTAAGGATTATGGAGATTTAGAAGTTGATGTGAAGCTTCTTAAGCTGGCAAAGGATTTAGGGGGTAAAGTATTGACCAATGACTTCAACCTAAACAAAGTTGCAGAGTTTCAAGGAGTTGAAGTATTAAATATAAATGAGTTGGCAAATGCCGTAAAACCTGTTGTTCTTCCTGGTGAAGAAATGACTGTTATGATAGTTAAGGATGGAAAGGAATCTGGTCAAGGATTAGCCTACTT
>DURT01000066.1 GCA_012843025.1 Tissierellia bacterium
GATTTAATTGGCAGTTTATTGGGCTTGTTGATTGCCGGCGGTTTGTTCTTGGCTATTGTAGTAATATCCCGTGGCGGTATGGGCGGAGGAGATGTTACTCTTATTGGTGCCTTAGGTTTTGTACTTGGAGTTAAATATATTTTGTTGAATATTTTTTTATCATTTATTTTAGGTGCAATTATTTCGATATTATTATTAGCAGCTAAAATTAAAAATCGGAAAGACCCTATTCCCTTTGGACCTTTTATAGTTTTAGGATTTTTTATAACAGTTTTAAGGGGACAGGATATTATAAATTTGTATTTCAGTCTATTATAAGGGGTGATGACTTTGGGTTTATTTAATAAAAAAACCACTATTTCTATGGAATTTAGTTCAAATGAAGTTAAGGTTGTAGAAGGACGATATAATAAAAAGAATATCGTTGTAGACAAGTGTTTTTCAATAGAAGTTCCTGACGGCCTTTATGAAGATGGAGTAATAAAGGATGTGGATAAGTTTTTACTTGTCTTACAGGAAGGACTAGCTCAGAACAATGTGTCAAAGGGCGATGTATATGGAGTTATAAATTCTTCTAATATAATTATTAGGGAAATTAGGATTCCAAGAGTTGAAGCAAAGCAGATTGCTGCCATTTTAAAGTATCAGTTAGATGAATATTTGCCTGTAGATCCAGAAGGATATGTTGTTCAGTATGTCCCTCTTAATTTTGTGGAGGAAGATGGTGTTGAAAAACAAAATGTATTATTGGTGGGAGTTCCTAAGTACATAGTTGAAACTCATTTAAACCTGTTAAGGAATTTAGGTTTGAAACCACAGGTACTGGATTATGCAGGCAATGCCATAAGCAAGTTAATAAAATTCAGTGAAAGTATTAATGGCATTTATGACAATAATCTTACTGTTGCCTGTGTGGACCTGGAAAAGGAAAGCACTGCCCTTAATATTACCAGTAAGGGAATGATGAGCTTATCCCGAGTTCTGAAAGAGGAGATAAGTCCTGCTGTTTATGATACTCCATTTAGGACCATGGACGATTCTCATGACCAGGATGCTGTTGCAGTTGCAGGTATTCAGGGTAACCTTACAGTTGTACTTGATGCAATTGATATGGTATTCAGATATTATAATTCCAAGGAAAAAGATAATAATATCGATTTAGTTTTACTTTATGGCAGTTATTCTGATATTGACGGTATAGAGGGAATGATGAGCAATTATTTCGATATACCATGTGTAAAGCTTGCGGTAATAGATAAAGTAAGGTTTTTCGGAGACCTTGCCAAGTATGCTAATGCTATTGGTGCATTAATAAGAGTGAATGGGGTGAAGTGATGGTTGATCTTAATTTTTTTGAACCCTATATAGAGAGACGGGAATTTAGATTTAACAGAATGGTTCTCTTGTATATTTTATTGGCCTTGTGTTTGGTTGGAGTTGCAGCAATAGGTATATATAATCAAGTTCAGCTTTCCATGTTACAGGGTGAAGTGGAAGCGAGGCGAGCCCTTGCAGAAGAGCCTGGACTGGTAAGCAAGTACGAGGAAATAAAAGAACTTGAAAATGAGATGGAAACCTTTAAGCGGGAAGTTGAGAATATTATTAAGATGGATAAGAATATTGCCAAATCTGACATTATAAGCGAAGAGTTACTGAATGAAATCCGCTCAAAGATGCCGGAAGATTTATTCTTAACTAATCTTAGTGCAAGTGGAAGGGATGTACGAATTAATGGTGCTACAAAGGACAGTAATTCTGTTGCTGAGTTCAGTAAAGGGTTAAGATTTATTAAAGATGTTGAATCGGTATTTATAGATAGTATAGATAAATTAGAAGATAATTATAATTTTGTTTTAAATATAGTATTTAAGGATGTGAATATTGATGAACAGTCGCAAGAGTAGAAGAATAAATTTCAGACCCCTAACAAACAGTGAAAGAACATTGCTTATTTTACTGGCAATCGTATTACTAGTCTATTTCTCAAATCGATTCGTACTCATACCTCAAGCTGAAGCAAAATCTATGTTAGAAAGTGAAATTGTAGAGTTAGACAATAGAATTGCTGCTATGAACGATACCATAAAAAGGGAAGATAATATTAGAAAAGAATGGGAAATGCTTCATAGGGAGAGAAATGAAATATTAAAGAATTATTTCCCGGTCCTGGACCAGTCTCAGATAATATACTTGTTAAACGATTTAATTACCGATGAAAGAGTAGCTATAAATGAATTAAGTTTCAGTAATCCCAGCGATGAAAGTATGGGAGAAATATCTGTTAAAAATATGAGTATTTCTGTTCCTTACAGCGGTACTTATGATGGTACTATAGATGTTATTAAGTCTATAGGCTCAAGCATTCCCAGAGTAGTAGTTGACAGTTTAAACATGAGCAGGGAAAGTGATTCAAATATTTCCGGAAGTATGTCTTTAAAAATATACAGCCTTGAAGGAATTGCAGAAGCTGATCCGGATGTAATAGATGTAAAGACGGCAGAAGGTGAAAGTGATAGGTCCTTGTTTGCTTCCTATGAAGGTTACAGTGAAAGTATGTCCGGCGGAGTTTCGGGAGGTGCTTACGCAGGAGGAGCTGCTTCAGGTACCGGAATAAGCGAAGGTAGCTATGCTAAAGTCTTCAGACTTCACGATTTTGAAGTTAGAAATTATTACTTTATACCTTCTAATGAATTCGTAAAAGGAAATGTTGAACCTTCAACTATTCATAGGTCAGGTAAATACTCATTGCGATTTGAATACAATATATTAGCCCTTGGACAGGAAAACAGGGCATATATAGATTTAGGGCCTGATATTGAGTTAAAGTATCCTCCTAATAATATAAGTGTAGAAGTTAATGCCTTTGGGTATTCTCCAGGAACAATAGGTTTCAGGTTCAGAACACAAGATGGGGAAGATATAGATGTAGTTGCAGCCAAGGGTATATCCTGGCTGGGATGGTCTGAAGTGGAAGCATCACCGCCACAGGATTTGAACCTGTATCCACTGAAGCTGACTCATATATATTTTGAAATGCCATTTAACAGGGATGATATAGGAGTCTTCTTAATAGATAAACTGCAGGCCTTCTATCCTGTTAATCAAGATTCTCAAGGAAACACCCAACCTATATATGATTTCTATGTAGTTAAACCTGGGGATACTATAACCAGTATTTCAAGACAGATTTACGGTACTGTAGCTTACGTAAATGAAATAATGAAAAACAACAGCTTGACTTCCGGAGACATACTGCCGGTTGGAAAAGTATTAGTGCTTGTTAGGAGGTAAGCAGATGAAAATGACAAAGAAGATATTATTAGTTTTGTTAGTTTTGTTAATAGTATTAAACAATGGTATAGTTTTCGCTGCTACCGACAGCTATGATGCAGGATATGATGCAGGATATGATTATGCCTACGGTTATACAGGACGTTATACATCAGGAAGCAGTGTCTATAGCAATAACTTCAGAAACTCCCGAAAACATCGTGATATAATGGATGAATTGGGGGATGATTATGTTGAGCGAGATTTTAGAGAGGGTTTCATAGATGGGTTTAATGATGGTTACAAGGCAGATTTAGAAGAAGGTGAAACATTAGATTATGCTTCTGAATTAGGAAAGCTGCTTGGTGAAATTTATGGTGCCAGAGATTACCAGAATGGTAAAAAGTCTGATTGGAAAAAGGCACTTCCAGGAAGAAATACTCTAAGAAGTATGTATAAATTAGACAGGCAAAGTGCAGCTTATATAAATGCATTTGTTTCAGAGTTTAATAAGGCTTTTGAAGAAGGATACAATGAAGCTTTTGAAAAAGCCATGTTTGAGCCTGAAAGAGTTTCATTGGAGCAAGGAATTGCAGATGGTGAAAAAGCTGGTGCTTTACTTGGAGCTGCCTTTGGCGCCAAGGACTTTTATGAAGGCAGGGGTTCCCTCTTTTACAACAATTTGCCTACAGAATCAGAAATTAGAAGAGATTTTGGTTTGAACAAAGAAATTGATGATTATGAGGATGGATTTATAGCTGGTTTTATAAGGGCATATGAAGAAGCTTATAATAAAGCCTATAGGGAAGCCAACATGAATAATGCAGAAAAGAAGGTAACATCAGAGGTTATCCCAATAGATGGTATTGAAATTGTGACTGCAGATAGTAGATTTGCCATAAATGTTCCTGCTGGAACCTATTATCATGATGTAAACTGTGTAATTACCACTACTTTTGATGCAGGAACTGGCCGGTATGGAAATTTGATTAAGGCATCAGACAGCTACAATGTAATGATAGGCAATTCATCCGGAATTGTAGATGAAAACCAGCGTATAGAAATTAAATTCCAATACTATGGAGATAAGACCCAGGGGGGTATATATAAGTGGAGCGGCAGTGGATGGCTGTATGTACCTACCCATGTAGAGGATGATATGCTCATTGCTAGAATTAATCCCCGCAGCTTAGGGTCCAGTGGCACAACCTTCAGTGCCTTTGCAGATACCAATTTTAAAGTATTCCGTGATGCAAGGGGACATTGGGCCAGTGATGAAATATCTGCCTATGTAAGACGAGGTATAATAAGCGGCTATGGGGACGATACTTTCAGGCCAGAGAACAATATTTCAAGAGCTGAATTTTTAACTCTGTTAAGCAGGGTTTACAATTGGAATACCTATTGGTATTTCCCGGAAAGTACAGTTACTTTTAAAGATTCTGATACCTTCGGCAACTATAGCAATGTTATATACTATGCTACTCGCAACAACTACATATATGGATACAGCGACGGTACATTTAAGCCAAATAATCCAATAAGCTATGCTGAAGTTGAAACTATTATGGGAAGAGTATTACCCTACAGTAATTTCAGATGGATTAATATAGCTAATGATATGCTTTATGATAAAAAGGTACGCTCTAACAGTTTTAATGATCTGAATAATTATATTACCCGGGCTGAAGTAGCCTACATGCTCTATAACTTAACTGAATAAATGGTGGTATTAAATAATAGGGTGTCGAATTATTTTCGATACCTTTTTTATTCTTCTAAAAATTATTACATATTCTTAGAAGTTTATTAATATTCTATAAATTGACAAAATTTTACAATATAACTATAATGTTGCTACTCTTAAGGGGTCCTCTATATGGGGAAAGCTAAGGGGAAGTTATAATTGACCATAGGGGTTGGTTATGAAAAGATTTAATTTCAGGGGCTATACCTTGTTGGAAATTGTTGTTAGCTTAGGAGTTTTAGGTATTGTAATAGTACCTCTTATGAATATGTTTGTGTTTTGCCATAAGGTTTTGAGTAGGAGCCATGATGAATATGAATCTATACAGCTTGCTCAGCTTTATATGGAAGAAATAAAGGCCATGGCTAAGATTGATGAAGAAAATTATTCCTACCTTAGTGAAGGGAATATGTATGAGAGGGTAGTGGATAATCTGAATTACCAAGTAAGGATTTGTATTATTCCTGAAGGGGAAAGTGGGTTACACTGGGTTGAAATAAATGTTCACCGTAAGGAGGAAGTTGTAAATGACCTCCTTGGCAGTGTTATTCTTGATTGAGACAGTCTTGCCAATTGGGAGATAGAAATGAATAGCAGGGGTTCCATATTAGTTCTTCTTGCAACTGTAATGGCTCTATTAAGTATACTTGGTGCCACTCTTTTAAACGTTGTTTTATTAAACTATAGAATAAATAAATTGAACACAGAGAGTAAAAAGGCTTTTTACTTGTCGGAAAATGGTCTTAATGAATCATATATAGCTGCCAGGAAATTAATTAATGAGGCCATAGCTTATTCCTTAGAAAAAGTTGAAGAGGAAATGCTTTTACATCCTTTAAATGAAGAGGAAGCTAAAAATTTTTTCAGTTTAAATTATAAGCAATATATTACTGTAAATGTAAGAAATGAAATATCTACAACTACTAACCCTGCTGTTGAAATAAGAAATGATATTATAGAATTTGAAGATGAAGAATTATCTTTACTTTTAAGGTCCACCTATGTTTCAGAAAACAATGTGGTGAAAGTTACCTGGGCGGAGCTATTAATAGGGGTTCCTGATTACATTTTAGTGAAGGATGGAGCAGGTACAGGGGGAGATTATGTTGAGTTTGGAAAGTGGGGGAGCCGTGAAGATTAGAAGGGGATTTTCACTAATTGAGCTTTTAATCTCTCTGTGCTTGTTTTCTGTTGTAATGGCACTAATTTTTACTTTTTTCACACACAATTTAAACAGTTACAGGAAGGCTCACAACAGTTCCGAAATACAATTTCAGGCTCAATACATACTTAATTTTATGACTGGTAAAATTCTTAGTTCCAATTCCATTAGTTTAGTTAAGCCAAACGATGTAACTATTTATTCTTTAACTGTGGTAAGAAGCAGGGATACAGATTTCCCCGTAAAGAAAATTTCTTTTAAATACGGTGAAAGGGAAGATGAGAATTATATTTTTCATATTATGAACAATAATATTCGTTACGGGAATGGAAAAAAGGATATAAATCCTACTGTGGAACTGGGAAACTATGTGGAAGAAATGTATATATCCCTCATGAAGGATGAAAGTTTTGGGGAAGCTAAGTTTATTAGATTAAAAATTGTTATGGAAAAGGACGGACAGAGATATGAAGCCTTCCAGGGAGCATGTATGAGAAATAATTGATTGCCTTGAATTTACGCAATTATTCATTGACAAACAAGGAAATAATTTATAAAATAAACTATGGCATATTTTAGGTGAGATGAGTAATAAAGGTTTTACTTTAATTGAATTAATCCTTACAATTTCTATTTTATTAATTGTGTTGACAATAGTTGTTCCTGTTTTAAACAGGGATATGTTCTACATGGAAAAAATGGCAAATGAGTTTATAACGGATGTAAGATATGTGCAGATGGAGTGTATGAAAAATCCTTATGCCACATATAGGATAAGTATTAACAAGGATGAGGGATGTTACCATGTCTTGAACAATACAGTAAAGGAAAAAACAGTGGAGTTTAAGAGCAGGTATAAAATTGATTACACCAATATAAATATGCAATCCATCGGTTTTACCTATGAAGGTATCCCCTTAAATGCTGGCACATTTAGAATAATTGATACCAGGACTAATGAAATTATAGAAGTATCCATAGTTCCAACTACAGGTAGAACTGTTATTAAGGAATAAGCAGGAATCTGCTGGTTATAATATACAAAGGAGGAGACATTAATGATAACGGCAAATGACTTTAAAAAGGGTATAACAATATCCTGGAATAATGGATTGTGGCAGATTGTAGATTTCCAGCACGTTAAACCGGGAAAAGGAGCAGCTTTTGTAAGAACAAAAGTAAAAAATATATCCACAGGTAATATTAGGGAAGAAACTTTTAACCCTTCAGAAAAATTTGAATTAGCTCATATTGAGACAAAGGATATGCAATATTTATACAATGACGGAGAACTATATTATTTTATGGATCCGGATACATATGAGCAAATTCCTCTCAATTACGACCAGGTTGAGGAAGCTATTAAATATATCAGGGAAAATGACTATGCCCAAATGAAATTCTACCAGGGAAATCCCATTGAAGTATCGGCACCAAACTTCGTTGAATTGAAAATAGCAGAGACAGAGCCTGGTTTTAAAGGTGATACTGCAACAGGTGCTACTAAACCTGCAGTAACAGAAACAGGTTTAAAGATTAATGTGCCACTTTTCGTTGAAATAGGGGATATTATTAAAATCGACACCAGGACTGGTGAATATTTATCGAGAGTATAAGGAGGTAACCATGGATTTTTTGTATGAAAAAATATCATATTTAAGAGGTTTAGCAGACGGTTTAGATGTAAAAGATAATACTAAAGAAGGAAAATTGTTCTACGCTTTATTAGATGTTATTGAAGAAATAGCAGATGGAATGAATGATATAGTTGAAGAACAGGATGAAGTTAGCGAATACTTAGATCTGTTGGATGAAGATTTAGCTACTGTAGAAGAAGAGTTATTTGGCGATGTGGAATTGTATGAAGACGATGACGATTATGATTACTACGATGATGATTATGACTTTGATTTTGATGACGATTACGACTATGATGATTACGATGATGAATTCGATGATGAAGAAGCATGTGAATGTGGAGTAGACCACGAAGACGAAGACTAGTACATACTAGGGCTGGCGCAATAGCGACAGCCCTTTAATATTTACAATAAGGGCAACCAATAGCAGTCTTCCAAAGGAAGTTCCGGTGCTGGACTTATTGATGTTCTGTAGCCTACTATAAAGCTAAGAGGATTTGTTGCTGACTCCCAATCCGGTGCAAAGGATTCATTGGCAAGTGTGTTGTTGGAACTAAAGATTGCAGTAGTACCTGTAGAGTTAAAATCAATTGCAATTAATCCTTTTCCTGCAGTATTTTGTACACTGTTACCCTCTACAGAAATAAAAGTGAATAAGTTTAAATTTGCATTGTATAGTAAGACAGGGGCATTGCTCTCGCTCAGTGTTGTATTATTAATAATGTAAAGTTTAAAATCCGAACCGCTGTATTCTTCCATTACCAGCAAATGGCGCAGTGGATCAGGGGAGGATAGCTGACTATTATTACTTATTACCAGTGTTCCCTGGAGGGTTCCTGCACCAATATTGGTTATAATTATAAAACTGCACGATGTAGGACCTGCAGTGGATACAAAGGTATTGTTATTAATAATGCTTTGACCTGAAGTGTTTAATATATAAATATACCTATAGTTGTTTGGAATTCCTGCATCGGGAGAATAGATAAAATCGCAGTTTGTTATTTGAAATTCTGCTGCCCTTAAAGATATTCCAAATTCGCATACGGATATTTCACAGTTGTGAACATAAATTCCTGTTGCTGAAGTATTGTTAACATAAATAACTGTTTCAACAGTTGCTGTTGATACAAAGTTCTGAATAAGGGACATGTCTTTAAATACAACATTTGATACAGTTACATTAAACATACTTATTACAGTGTTTGAGGTAGTTATAACCTTGGTTGCACCCTTACCCTGACCTTCTATGGTTACAGATTTATTTACGTTAATAGTCGAATTTATGGTAAATGTTTCGGCGTCTAAGAGTATTCTGTCTCCATCATTTGCTGCAGCCAAGGCATCTTCTATATTAGTGTAAGTTTGACCTGAACCTACTAATAAAGTATTGCCTGATGGAGATGGAATAGGTCTTACAGCCGGAGGTACTGGTGCAGTTAATTTATAGTACATATGGCCTGTAGACAAGTCAATATACATATCACCTGATTCGCCTGTTTCGCAGCCTGGTGCACCTACACCTGTCAGCACTGATGTTACTGGAGGACATGGTCCTGGGGGACAAGGCTTACAACACTTCCGACTACCGCTAAATTTACTCATTATAGTATAATTGGTATTATGGCTCATTTTCATCCCTCTCAATAATAATAGCATTAATGTTATTATTATATGCACTATATTTGGACACGCTAATCTTTTTGCATAAAAATAGCCCCTTACTAGGGCCATATTTTTTCAGGGTTGATTCCGTATACTTGTACTATTTCGAACAGCTGGCTGTTGGCAATATCTTTTGGTGTAACAAGCCATGAACCGTCCGAGTCTGTATCATAACCGAATTGCATAAAGGGGTACCAGGCTACATGAGCACATTGGGTTGATTTTATTTTGTCTGGGCTAGGATTTTTCTTGCTTGTAAGGCCTACAGTAAGACCATAGGGTATGTCGTGCAGGTGTTCCTTTGCAAACTGGGCTATTTCGTCCAAGGTTTCTTGAGAAGTATCTTTTAATTTTAGCATTATGAAGGAGGGATAAACTCTCCACTTATTAATATTTTGAAGGGCTGTATTACTGCCTAAGATTACTGCTTCCAAGGTTTCGTGATTTTCTGCATCAGTAACAATTCCTGCGTGTCCGTGTCTCCAGCCTAGGGAATGAGTTGCCTTTGTTACCAGGACATATCCGTTTTTGTAAGGAGCAAGCTTGAAACCGTACATGGGTTGTCCTTCTTCATTTACTATGGATTCCTGTTTAGTAATTATTCCTATCCAGTCGCAGGACAGGTTTTGCTTTTTAAAGAATAATTCTTGAAATTTTAATACTTCTTCTTTTCCTGCTCCCTTATCCAATATTTCATCTATGGCTATTTTTCCCAAGCCTGTTTGGTAGAATAGTTCCTTGTAATCATCTTCACTCAGAATATCTTTATCTAATATAGAGGAAATATCTGTTTTTTCGTAAGAAGGACTATAATATCCCTTAGGTTCTATAATTAAATTGGCAATGGAAATTCCAACTGCTGTAGCTATTATAATTAATAATGTTATGAATATTTTTTTATATTTTATATTAATAAATTTCTTTCTCATAGTTCTTCCTTACAGTCATACTCCCTTAATTATATAAGTCTTAATGTAAAAATACAATGGTAAAGAACGAAAAATTATGATACAATTATATATCAATACATGGAGGTTCATATGAATAAATACAATAGAATGGATAAAATGAAAAGAATTATTTGCTTGGTATTGGCTGCAGGGATGGCTTTCTCTGTACTAATGTCTTTATTGGTATACTTATTATAACCTTAAAGACTTACAGGTGAATTATGGAATTTTTTGATTATCTTGAAAAAATAAATGGAATACAATTAAATCCAGGTCAAATCGAGGCAGCTTCTTTTGACAAGGGCAATGCCTTAGTGCTTTCCACTGCAGGTTCCGGAAAAACTACAGTTACACTTGCCAGGGTAGGAAGACTATTATATGAAAACAAGTGCAATAGAAAAATCCTTACCATTACTTTTTCCAAAGCGGCAGCAGACGATATGAAGGAAAGGTTTGCATCCTTTGGCAACATCTATCCGGGAAAAACAGAATTTTCTACTATACATGCCTTTTCTTATAAAATTGTGAGAAACTTTTTTAGAAGAAAGGGTATTAATTTTCACTTGCTTACAAATAATTACCAGGTTCTTACTGAAATTTTAAAAAATCATTATTCAAAATCCTATTTTAGCTATGTAAGTGAGGAAGAAGTGGAAAATTTAGCTTCAGCCATAGGTTATGTAAATAATATGATGATATCGCCGGAAGAATTCAAGGATTATGTGGAAATCAAAGATTTCCATAAACTTTATTCCGACTATAAGTTGTACAAGTCTCAAAACAGGCTTATTGATTTTGATGACATGCTTATTTTTGCCTATAAAATATTAAATAATTCTGCCTACTATAGAGATAAACTTAAAAATATCTATGAATATGTGCAGATAGATGAAATGCAGGATACTTCCAAAATCCAGCACGAAATAATTAAACTAATAACTGATAACAACTTGTTTATGGTCGGAGACGATGACCAGGCTATTTATTCATTCCGGGGAAGTTACCCGGATTTTATGCTTAATTTCAAGGATATTTACAAGGATGGAAAAATATTTTATCTATACAATAATTTCCGTTCAGATAAAAATATTGTGGAAGGTGCAAAAAAATTCATTGAAATAAATAAATACAGGTATAAAAAAGTTATAGAAACAGACAATCCCCGTCAAAACCAAATTAAAATAACCAAGCTTAAAAGCAGAAGGGAACAAGCTAAGTTTATAAGGGATGAAATCAAATCTATAGATGAAGACCATACTGTGGGGATTTTATTCAGGTACAATATGTCCGCCATGATTTTAGCCAATAATTTTTATGAAAATGGTATTGATTTTTTCATCAAAGAAGACAGAACGAAATTTTTCAGCAGTGCTGTTCTCCACGATATTTTAGCTTTTCTCAATTTATCACTGAATCCTAAAGACAGAGATTCTTTTGCCAGGATATACTATAAGAGCTACACCTATTTTACCAAGGCTATGTGTAAAATGGTATTAGAAAGCGAAGAGGACAAAAGTGTTTTTGACATACTGTATTCCTACAGGTATTTTGATTACTATGTTTATGAAAAAATTGAGCAGTTTAAAACAGATATTTATTATCTGAAGAAATTGAAACCTGCTGCTGCAATACAATTTATTAAGATGGACTTAGAATATATTAATTATTTGGAAAAATTAGAGGAAGAAGGCCGTACTAATCTGTCGAATTCTCTGCATATATTGGAAATATTAGAGGAAATAGGCCATTACTGTAAGGACTTGGAGGAGTTTATAGAAAAAATCAACAATTTAAAAGAGGTAATAAAGAAAGCATCAGCCAATAAGGATTCTAAGGTTACCCTTACTACTATTCATGGTGCCAAGGGATTGGAATACGACCATGTATACTTAGTTGATAACATAGATGAAATGAAATTTGACAAAGACATACAGGATGATGAGTATGAAAGTAAGTTGGAGGAAGAAAGAAGGATTTTTTATGTTGGTATGACAAGGGCAAAAAAGACTTTAAACATACTTGTGCCGGGAGAAGAGCCTTCTTTATTTGTTAAAGAATTGATGAACTCTAACAGTCAAGGCAAATTACTATGAATACAATTGTAAGTTTATTCCAAGTTACATAAAATAATCTTGAAAAATTTTTCATATTACTATATACTAAAGAACACAAGTTGGGTATTATGAGGGGGAAATATGAAACTTTATATTATTACATTGGGTGAGTTCGATATAAGGTCTCAGGGAAAGTCAATTCTAATAGGTTCAAGTCGTACTTATAAAATTTTTAAATTATTTGAGTATTTTTTAACTTTTCGAAATAAAAAATTGTTGCCCGAGACTATTATTGACAACCTATTGACTGACAGCGAATCTCATGACCCGAAGAATATGCTTCGAACTCAGATTTTCAGACTTCGAAAAGTTATCAATTCTCTTATTCCTGAGGGTGAAGATGCAAGTAAGTTTTTAAATATTAGTTTTAATAACGGATATTATTGCCTTGAAATTGGAGAGAACATTGTTATAGATATTGATGAATTCGAAAATTTTATAGAGCAGGGTGATAATGAAACTTGCAAGGAAATTTCCATGGAATATTATCAAAAGGCAATAGACCTTTACAAAGGCCTTTATTTGTCAGATAATGCCTATGAAGTTTGGTTGGTACCTACAAGAAATTATTACCACAGATTATTCTTGAAAACGCTTTATAAATATATTGAAATTTTAAAGGGCAACCAGGAATATGAAAAAATTGTAACTCTTTGTGAGGAAACTCTTTTAATTGAGCCTTATGAAGAAAGGATACATATTGAAATGATGGAAGCCTTGCTTAAGTTAGGACAGGGTAAGGCTGCAGCAAACCATTACGACCATGCCTTAAATATGCTGGAAAAAGAGTTGGACGCCAAGCCATCTCAAAGATTTATAGATTTTATTAAGAAAATTCAAAGCAACTCTTCTCATAAGAGTGATTTAAATATAATAGATATTAAAAGGAACTTGGAGGAAGAAATACCTTTAGGAGCAATGTCCTGCAGTATTGATTATTTTAAATTCCTTTTCAATCTCCAAAAGCGAAAAGCTTTAAGAAACAATCAACATGATTATCTATGCATATTAACCATTAACAGGGAAGATTATGGACAATTTAATAATAAAGGTTTGAAGGATATATTAAAAGTATTAGAAAGATCTCTCAGAAAGGGTGATGCTTTCGCCCAATGGAATGAAAATCAAGTATTAATACTACTTCATGACGTAAAGGAAGATGGCATTGAAACGGTTAAAGAAAGGCTGCTGAATAATATAAGGGAGTACGCAAGAATAAGTTTGAATTCAATAAGTATTATCTTTCAGCCCTTAGCAACTGAAGCCCTGTCATTCTGAACGGAGGACCACTTTGGTGGTCTTTTTTAATGGTAATATTTTATATATTATATGGTATTTTCAGTTTCATATATGTAAAAAACAGGTATTTTTGTAATTCAATTGTAATTATAATGTAATTGAAATTAAATTACTTAATAATAGAAATGTAATTAAAATAAAGTATAATAACTCAAGTAAGTTTTGGTAATACAAACAGAAATGGGGTGATGGATTGGAAATACAATCAAAGTATGATTTTTATCTGAAGTTTAAACCTATATATACTAAGGACGGGAAATTTACAGATTATTTGTTGACTTATATAAGCGAATCTTTTTACCAAATTACGGGTATCAATCCTAATTATATAATAAATAAAAAATTATCTGAAATTGTTGCGGAAACAGACGGATTAGGATTCAGGGAATTTTATTTCAATATTATTCCTAATGCAAAGGTTAAATATGAATTATATATAAAAGAATTGGACAGATGGTATATTATCAATGTTCTTACGGATATGAGTACTACCCAGGAGCTTATGATAATGTACTATGTTGATATTAGTCATTTAAAACAAAGAAGTATTTCATACAGGGATGATGAAGGAAAAATCCTGTATCTTAAGGACAGAGATATACTGTACAGGGATAAGCTCACTGGATTATATAATAAAAATTTCTTTGAAGAGGAACTTTCGAGACTGGACACTAAGAGACAATTGCCTATCAGTCTCATAATGGGAGATATAAATGGTCTTAAGTTGATTAACGATGCCTTCGGTCACAGCATGGGTGATAGTACCTTGAAAAGAGTGGCAGAAATAATGGCTAATTCCTTCCGGGACGAAGATATAATAAGCAGGGTAGGAGGCGATGAATTTATTATTTTATTGCCTAAAACTACTGAAGAAGTTGCTCAGGAAATTGTAGGCAGGGTACAGAGAATGTGTGAAGCCAATCCCTTGGATTATATAAAAATCAGTATTAGTTTTGGAGTGGCTGCCAAGACTTCCATAGATGAAGACATGAGCAGTGTTCTCAAAAAAGCAGAAGACAGGATGTATTTTAACAAACTCCGGGAAAGCAAGGAAGCAAAACTTGACATGATTAGATTCTTAAAAGAGCGTCTTGAAAAAATTACTTATGAAACCAAGTCTCACTATGAAAGACTTAATTATTTAACCAAGATGATGGCAGATAAGCTGGATCTATCGGAAAGAGAACGAAAAGAGTTAGAGCTTCTGTGTGAATTCCACGATATAGGAAAAATAGGAATATCAAAAAACATTCTTCAAAAAGACGGAAAGTTAAACAGGGAAGAATGGGAAAGTGTAAAGAGACACAGCGAAATAGGCTACTACATAGTAAAGGGCGTAAAGGATGTATCCTCAATAGATGAACTGATTCTTATACATCACGAGCGCTGGGATGGCAAGGGATACCCTGGTTTATTAAAGGACGAAGAAATACCCTTGGTGGCAAGAATATTTGCCCTAGCCGATGCCTATGATATCATGGTTAATGATACCCCTTACCAGGAAAGAATGACAAAAGATGAAGCACTGATGGAAATAAGGGCACAGGCAGGAAAGCAATTTGATCCTTATTTGGCAGAAGTTTTTATTACATTAATGAAAGAAATAGAAGAAGAACAATTAGCGTAGCGAAAGCTGCGCTTATTTATTCTAAAAACTTGATAATCAAATAATTAGACATTCTATTATTTTAATTATAAAATTTATGTTTAGAAAATAAAAAAGATGGTATATATATCTTACCCGAGATAAGCATTTTTTAACAATCAAATAATATGGGCAAACTTATTGAAAGATAAGGACGCAAAGCTTTGAAGTCTAAGGTATGTATACTAGGATAGTTCGGCTGCAAAATTTATATTTTGCAGCCTTTTCCTTTTTATACACTACTTAGGGAAGGACTGTCAGATTAAATTAAGGAGGTGAAAGTCAAAACAATAAGAAGTAATGACTAAAATAAAAGTATAAGAGAGGAGGATAAATATGAATAAGTTTAAAAAAATAATAAGTTTAGTAATTACCTTGATGATGGTACTGCCATCGTTTCAAATAAATGTAATGGCAGATGAAACTATAATTGAGCAAGTAGAAGAGGATAATGACTTGTTCTTAGATGATGAAATACAATTAGATGATACCCCAGCAGAGGAGATTAATGATGATTTACCTGTAGAAGGAACACAGGATGATGATCCTCCGGAGGAGGATGTAATTGATGAGCTACCTGTTGAAGAATCACAGGAAGATGAGATAAATGATGGACCAATACTTGAATCATCTACTGATGAACAGTTAGATGAGCCTGCGGAGGAGATTAATGATGAACAGGCAGATGAGGAAAATGCAGAAGAGGAACATAAAGATGATGTGCAAGATGTACAAATAGAAGAAGAGCAATTACAACAATTTGTTTCATTGGCTGTTATGGCAAATTATGATGAATTGACTCCAGCCTTAGAGCCCCAGACAGATCCAGATAAATTGCCTCCTGGAACGGTGGCAGCAGAAAAAACTGCCAGGTGGGTGGATTATAGTAATCGTATTGCTGAAATTAACCTAAGTGTAGAAGGTATGCCTATTATTTTCGGCTCCGATGTAATTTTGGTAATGGATGTTTCTCTGAGCATGGATACCAACAACAGATTTAATACCGCAAAAAATGCCAGTATTCAGTTTATTAATGGCTTGCTTGGAGATGGTAACCCATTAAACAACCGGGTAGCCTTTATTCCTTTCCACGGAAGCCGTAATGGAGGTACTGGTAACAGCGAGGTTAATTCAGTTACTGAAGGCAGAGTAAACTTCACCTATGATATTGATTTACTAACTAGCCAAGTAAATGCTACGTCCTTAGGTCTTTATACAAACTATTCTGCTGCATTACAAAAGGCTATTCAGTATTCCAACAGCAGACCTGTTAGTGAAAGAACTCGACCACTTTATATAGTGTTTATGTCCGATGGAGAACCTAATCCTAGCAGCAACAATGGTGTAAGTCAAGCTATTACTCTAAAAGCTTCACCTCATAATGCAACTATTTATACAGTAGGTATTCAGCTGACTGGCAACGCTCCGCAAGCCTTGCGTAACCTAGCCAGTTCTGTTGGAGGAGAAGAACTGTATAAGAATGTTTCTAATATGAACGATTTAGCTCCTGTATTAGAAACCATAGCAGGTGAAATAAAAGTAGCAGGAAGGAATGCCTTTTTCAAGGATTATCTTTCAGAATATTTCGACCTTTATAATGCTGC
>DURT01000067.1 GCA_012843025.1 Tissierellia bacterium
GTAATTAAAGACCATTCCACCATAGGAGTGTTGGTAACTACAGACGGAAGTATAACAGATATTAACAGAGATAATTATATTATGGCAGAAGAAAGAGTGGTAAGGGAGTTAAAAGAAATTAACAAACCCTTTGTAATTATACTAAATACCACCCATCCGGAGGATGAAAACACCAAAGCATTATCCCTTCAGTTAAAGGAAAAGTATGATGCTCCAGTATTGGTTTTAGATTGTCTTAATCTGAAAACAGATGATGTAGAAGAAGTATTAGAAACTGTTCTATACGAATTCCCCATTAAGGAAATTAACGTAGATTTGCCTAAATGGTTTGATGGCATGTCTTACGATTATTCCATTAAAAAGGATTTAATAGATATTTTAAGAAACGAATTTGAAAGTTGTTACAGGTTAAGCGATTTTGATGGGGAAAATATATTCTCTGTGGAAAACGAGTATGTAGAAGATTACTATGTAAAAGATATTGAACTTGGTACAGGAACAATTAATTTAAAAATCGACTTGGATAATTCCTACTATTACAAGGTAATAAGTGAACTTTCTGGAGAAGAAATAACTGGAGAACATCAGATTTTAAAACTCATTGGAGATCTGTCAAGAATGAGAGACAGCTACAGCCGAGTTGAAGCAGCCATAGAAGATGCAAAAACTAAGGGCTACGGCTATGTAACTCCAACTATAAGCGATATGACTATTGAAACTCCTGAAGTTTTCAAAGAAGGAGGCAGGTACGGAATTAAAATTAAAGCCCAGGCACCTTCCCTTCATATTTTCAGTGCAGGAGTGGAGGCAGAAGTGGCACCAGTAATAGGGAATAAAGCTCAAAGTGAGGATTTCATAAGCTATCTTACAGAGCAGATGCAACAAAATCCACAAAGTATATGGGAAGCGGAAATGTTTGGTAAAACACTGTCAACTTTAGTAGAGGAACAGCTAAACACCAAGTTAACGGCAATGCCAGAAAATGCAAGAAAAAAACTAAAAAGGACCATTGAAAAAATAGTTAACGATGGCCAGGGAAGTATAATTTTCTTGATAATATAGATGATTTACCATATGTTCAAGAGATAGCGAAGAACATATGGCTGGTAGGTCAATAACTAATAAACACAGGTTTTCTGTTTAAGAACATGAAAATCTGTTTTTTTTTGATATAAAAAAATTAATTATGTCATATATATAGATTTCTTTTAATAATTATTGGAATATTTATAAGGGGAGGAGCATATATAGCTTGCACATTTTATGAAAATCATGTTATAATATAGCTATTATACAAGAAGTTGCAAATTGTTTATTATTATGAAATATGGGGTTAAGAAGTGGCAAGAAAAAATTTCGGTTTAAAGAATTTCTTCTTTTCTTTTGCAACGGTTGTAATAGCCATTTATATATTTAAAAATTTTCAGGTATCTGCCCAATTCATGGTAGCAGAAAACGGAGTATTGGAGGATATTATTAAGGCTGAAGGAATTATTGTAAAGGATGAGGTAGTATATAGAGCAAACCTTGAGGGTACAGCTTTATACTACTTGGAAGAAGGAACAAAAGTCAGGAAAGGTCAGCTAATTGCAGAAATCAACACAGAGGGAGATTCTGAGGAAATAATAAGACAGATTGCAGAAATTCAGTCAGCCATAGATAATAAAGAAAAGGGAGAACAGGGTTTATCTACGGAAAACCTTACTGTATTTGAAAAGGAAATACAATTATGCATACTAAACAATGATTTAGAAAATATGTACAATATAGTTGGACAAGTAAATAATGGTTCTATAAGTATTTCTTCCATATATGATGATTATACCCTTGCACAGCTTAAGGAAATGAAGAATAGCCTCGTGGAGAGTGGTTCAACCAACAGAATACCCTACTATTCCTCTATAGCAGGAATAATATCATATAAAACAGATGGTTTAGAGGATATTTACAAGTTTGAAAATGTAAAGGAATTGACCCCTAGTAGTACTCTCAGACTCAATTATACCATAAGTGAAAAAAAGAAAAAGATACATAAAGATGAAGAAGTTTTCAAAATTATAAGGAACTTTGAATATTATATTGCTGCAACGGTAGATAATGAAAAAGCAAAGCTTTTTGAAGAAAATAAATATGTAAAAGTTAGAATACTTTCAGAGGGAGAGGAATTTGAAGTCTGGGGTTATATAGAAAAAATTAATTATGGCAGCGAACAGTCAGTTTTAATATTGTTTTTTGATGATTATTTTTATAAAATATATGATAAGAGATATATTAACTTAGAGCTAATAACCGCTATACATGAAGGGATAAAAATAAAAAACCAGGCATTGATAGAAAAAGACGGTGTGATGGGAGCCTACGTCCAAGATGCCAGCAATATTATTAAATTCTTCCCTGTTGAAATATTAGGGAGTAATGAAGAATATTCAATAATTTCACTGGGAGATTTTGTGGCAGCAAATGAAAGAAGGACTATAACCCTTGGAACAGATATATATCCTACAATAAAAATATTTGACAAAGTAATCTTAGAACCGGATAAAGTTTACGAAGGTCAAATAGTAGATTAGGAGGACAAAAGTTGAGCATTAAAGAGAATGTTGACATTATTTTAAAGAGAATAGAAGAAAGTGCAAAGAAATCAGGTAGGGATTTTAGAGATATAACGGTAATTGCTGTTTCGAAAACAGTTGATGCTCAAAGGGCTAAGGAAGCTGTAGAGTCAGGAATAATAAACCTTGGAGAAAACAGAGTACAGGAATTGGTGAAGAAGTACGAGGAGTTAAAGGATACCAATGTTAAATGGCATATGATAGGCCATTTACAAAGGAACAAGGTAAAATACATAATAGATAAAGTGGAAATGATTCATTCTGTGGAAAGTTTGTCTCTTGCTGAGGAAATAAATAAAAGGGCAGCTCAAAAAAATCTACTATGCAAAGTATTGATTGAACTGAATATTGGAGGAGAAGAAAGCAAGTTTGGTATAAGTGAGGACAGTATTTATGAATTTTTAAAATCCATGGAGGATTTTGAAAATATAAAAGTAATGGGATTAATGACAGTAGCCCCATTTTCTGAAAACCCAGAAGATGTAAGGTGGGTTTTTAGAAAAATGAAGAATATATTTGACGAAATTTCGGGTATGAACTATAAAAATACCCAAATGAAGTATTTGTCAATGGGCATGACAAATGATTTTGAAATTGCTATTGAAGAAGGCGCAAATATTATCCGTATAGGAACAGCAATTTTTGGAGCAAGAGAATACAAGGAGGATTAGTATGGGCATGATAAACAGAGTAAAAGACTTCATAGGCATCACAGACTTGGAAGATGATTATGAAGAGGAGGATGTTGTTTCTGAAAATAATTTGGAGAGCAACAGAAGTGAAAGAATGGAAACTTTTTCAAGAAAAAACAATGTAATTAAAGTTCATTCAAACACAGATATGAAAGTCTTCATAAGTGAGCCTGAAAAATATGAAGACTGCACTAAAGCTGTAGATGAACTTAAGAACAGAAAGGTTGTAGTTCTAAATATTGAAGGGCTGGAATTAGAAAACCAAAAACAAATTTTTGAGTTTATTAAAGGTGCAGTATATGCTTTAGAAGCAAGCATACAGAAGGTTTCTAACGGAATTTTTGTTATAGCTCCCAGCAATGTACAGATTGATGGAAGACTAAGAGACAGATATGAAAGGAATTACTACTTCGGAAGGTAAGGAGCATATATGTTTTATTCTATTAAGATAGCTCTCGGACTACTATTCAGAATCATGGATTCTTTAATATTAGTGAGGGTGATACTATCATTTTTCCCAACCCTACATTCTTCAAGAATTTCCTACTTTATCTATCAGATGACGGAGCCTATATTGGTTCCTTGTAGGTCAATTTTAGATAGACTAGGATTAGGCATGGGAATGTTAGATTTTTCTCCATTATTGGCAATAATACTATTAAACTTATTACAAACTATAGTGGGCGCACTGTAAGCTGACCTCCCATTTTTCCGACCGGAGGGAGATAAAAATGGGGAGGTCATTTGCAACGACGACCCAGGGAGAAATATGAAGGATTTAGAGAAATATCTTAGTTTTATTAAGGATGAAGAAGCAAAAAATACAGTTAAGAAAATTGCCCGTAAGGGTATAGTGGTTAATAAAAATTACGTACCTGAAGTTACGGAATTTATAAACCCCCATCTTGTGCAGTTATGTATACCTGTAATACAAAATAATGTTAAATTTGAAATTTTCCCCTCATTTGAACAAAGTGAGAGGAAAGTTTTCATTTTATACCCAGAATACTGTGAAAAACCGGAAGTTAATGATTTTCTTTGTGGAATTCGAATACATAATAAGTCTAAATTCAAAAAATTAAACCACAGAGACTACTTAGGAGCTTTAATGTCCTTAGGAATCGAAAGAAAAAGGGTGGGGGATATTTACGTTTATGAAACATATGGAGATATAGTTGTCCATACAGATATTGCTGATTATATAATTTATAATTTGGATAAAATAGGACGTAATAAGGTAGAAGGTGAAATAATAAAAGTTGAAGAAGTAAGCTACAAGGAACAGGAGCATGTTCTTATGGAAATCCATAGTTCCTCCATGCGTATTGACAATATTGTAAAACATATTACAAATTCCTCTAGGGAGAAAGCTTCAAATATTATAAAGTCAGGAAATGTAAAAGTAAACTTCCTTCCTGAAGATAGAGTAAGCATTGAACTAAAGGAAGGTGACTTGTTGTCAATAAGTAAGGAGGGACGTTTTAAGATACATAAAATTAAAGGAAAGACAAGAAGCGGTAGAATAAAAATCGAAATAAAGCAATACATTTAACAAGGAGAATAAATGAATACTATCAATGGAATTGTTTTTATATTATCTATAATATTAGACCAAGTTACTAAAATATGGGCGGCAAAGGTACTTAAATATGGGGAATCAATTAAAATTACAGAAAATTTCCTTCGACTGACCTATGCGGAAAACAAGGGCGCTGCCTTTAGTATACTACAGAACCAAAGATGGTTTTTTATAATCGTTACTATAATAGTGCTTATATTTTTAGGATATATGTATTTCAGAACAAAAAATCTTAATAAATGGGCTAAGTTTTCCATAGCTATGACGGCAGGAGGTGCTATAGGTAACTTTATTGACAGGGTAAGATTAGGATATGTTATTGACTTTATAGATGTAAGGTTTGGTAACTTTTATAATTTTCCAATTTTCAACATAGCCGATAGTTTTGTAGTTTGTGGAGCCATACTAATGGTTTTGTTAGTTTTGTTAAATAAGTTTGAAATGAGTGAAGAAAATGATGGATCCCAATAAGTTTATAGACATGAATTTTGAAGACGATGAGGAAAAAGAAATAATAGTTATTTCAGAAGAAGAAAATCAAAGAATAGATGTTTATCTAACTAAAAAGTTACCGGACTTTTCAAGAAATTCCATTCAGAAACTAATAACAGAGGGAAATATTACAGTCAATAAAAGGGAAATAAAACCGAATTATAAAGTTAAAATAAACGATTTGATTGAAGTTGTCATACCTCCGCCGGAAATATTGGATGTAGTTCCGGAAAATATCCCCTTAGATATTGTTTACCAGGACAATGATTTGGCAGTAATAGACAAACCTCAGGGTATGGTAGTTCATCCGGCACCGGGAAATTATTCAGGAACTTTGGTTAATGCACTTATGTACCATCTAAATAATCTATCTTCAATTAATGGAGTTTTACGCCCTGGAATAGTCCATAGGTTGGATAAAGACACCTCTGGTCTTATGTTGGTAGCAAAAAACGATTTATCCCATAAACATTTAGCTCAGGCTTTAAAGGAACATTCTATTAAGAGGATATACTATGGATTAGTAGAGGGAAATATTAAAGAAGAAGAAGGTACAATTAACGCACCCTTGGGAAGAAGCGAAAAAGACAGAAAAAAGCGGGCGGTAACCTACAAAAACAGCAAGGAAGCAATTACTCATTACAAAGTATTAAAGAGATACGGAAAATACACCCTGGCAAAGTTTAAATTAGAAACAGGTAGAACTCATCAAATACGGGTTCATATGAAGTACCTGGGTCATCCCTTGGTTGGAGATGCAGTTTACGGAAGCAAGTCGAATAAGTTCAGGCTGGAGGGACAGCTGCTTCACTCAAAAACTTTGGGATTTGTACATCCCACTAGAAAAAACTACATGGAATTTAACTCACAATTGCCGGATTATTTTTTAAAAGTATTAAAAATACTTGATCAAGAAGGATAATTAAGGGTTCAAGGAGGGAAAAATGAAAATTAAAGCATTAATAATGGATGAGAAAGCTATTGAAAGGGCAGTGTTCAGAATTGCCCATGAAATTATTGAAAGAAATAAAGGCGTTGAAAATATAGTTCTAATTGGAATTAAGACCAGGGGTTGGCCTTTGGCATTAAGGCTTTCTAAGAAAATTGAAGAAATAGAAGGTTCAAAAGTGCCAGTCTTTCCCTTAGACATTACTTATTACAGAGATGATGTAGAAAAGGATGACAGAGCTCCTTTGGCGGTACAGAAGATAGATTACAATATAAAGGATAAGACTGTGGTATTGGTTGATGACGTTTTATATACAGGAAGGACTGTAAGAGCTGCTCTTGATGCAATTGTAGATCAAGGAAGACCTAAAAATGTGAAGTTAGCCGTATTAATAGACAGAGGACACAGGGAACTTCCCATTCGACCGGATTTTGTAGGGAAGAACGTACCTACTTCAAAGTCCGAAAGAATAAGTGTCCAGTTGGCTGAAACTGATGACATAAATCAAGTTGTTATAAGCGAATAGGGAGGAGCCTATGGTTTTAACAAAGGAACAGTCTAGCCGCTATTTAAGGCATATTATAATACCAGAAATAAGGGACCAGGGGCAAAAAAAGCTCCTAGAGGCCTCTGTTTCTATTTATGGAGAAAACGTTAAAGAACTATTTTCCTTGGTACTATATTTAACTGCAATGGGAATTGGACAAGTTAATTGTTATTTTCAAAAGGATGATGGAGTTGCTTTATTAATATCTCAAGCAAAAGATTTAAATACAGATGTAAGAATAGAATTAATCAGGGATAAATCCCCGGAATCAAATTTTAGAATAGTGTTAGGCAGTCCCCCTTTTATTAAAAGAATTTCTAAACATCTATTAAAAGACAACTTTGTTCCTACATTATTCTCCCTGGTAAAGCAATGGAAATTTGCTCTTAATTTATTGAGAGATTCAGAGGATATGTTGGAATTCATTGAATTACTTCCTGAAGAGGAAGGAGAATGGGATATATCTTTTCCTTTCCTATTGTCTGGAGCCCTTTGTTCCATTGAGGCAGTTAAAGAAATTTTAAATATTGGAAATAAGTTAGAAAAAATACTCTCCTTTGATTTATTAAACTTGGATATTAAAGACTACCATAAAAGTGAAAGTATTAAAGCTATAAAGAGTATTAACAGTGAGTACGAAAAACCTACTGATATTTCCCAAGGAAAAATATTGGTGGTTGGTGCAGGAGGATTAGGTTCCCCCGTATCCATTGCTTTGACTATGATAGGAGTAGGGACAATAGGACTTTTAGATTTTGACGTGGTGGAGTTAAGTAACTTAAACAGACAGGTACTTCATTCTACATCCCGTATAGGAATGCTTAAGGCGGAATCTGCCAAATACATACTGAAAAAATTAAATCCACAAATTAAAATTAATACACATAATGTAAACTTAACAAAAGAAAATGCCATTGAAATTATTAAAGAATATGATCTAGTAATTGCAGCTGTTGATAATATTGAAACCAGATACTTATTAAATGATGCCTGTTATTTTTTGAAGAAGCCTTTAATTGAATCTGGTATATTAAGGTTCCACGGAACTAGTACAACTATTATACCTGAAAAAGGTCATTGTTATCGCTGCTTATATCCAAACATTGATGGGATGTCCCTTAAGGCACCTGGTATTTTAGGGGCTGTGCCAGGAGTAATGGGCTTAATAGAAGCTTTGGAAGCGTACAAAGTTATTACAGGAACAGGTACAACATTAAAGAACAAATTGTTGCTTTTTGACGGATTGGATATGGAATTTGACATAATTAAGATAGAAAAAAATCCTGAATGCCCCATATGTGGTGAAAATCCAACTATTACAAAGCTTCAGGATTAAGGTAATTAATCTTTAGTTTTTATTCCCTCAATATCCGGCTTTACAGTCATGGAAAAATTACTATCATAAATTACAAAGCCGGGTTTTGAATTAGGGGGCTTTTTAATATTTGATTTCTTAGTGTAATCCACTTCCACGGTATTGGAATTTCTTCCTTTACTGTAGTAGGCAGCAATTCGCGCTGCTTCCACAAATTCTTCATCAGTTAATTCATCACCGTTAGTTCTTATAATTACGTGGGAGCCGGGAATTCCTTTTGCATGGAACCAATAATCTTCTTTTTTTGCTATTTTGAATGTAATACTGTCATTTTGAGTATTGTTTTTTCCCACTAATATTTCATGTCCTCCCGAAGAAATATATGTTGTAATTTTTGCGGGTTGGGATTTTTTTGTATTGGATTTTCTTTTAATAAATCCGCTTTCCATAAGCTCACTATATATATCATCCAAGTCTTCCTGACTTTCACAAGCTTCAATAGAATACAATATATTTTCTAAGTATGAAATTTCCTCCAAGGTGGAATCAATAAGCTTTTGTAATTCTTCCTCAGCATTTTTTAGTTTGTTGTATCTTTTGAAGTATTTTTGGCTGTTAAGGGACAGATTCAGTCTTGGGTCCAAAGGTATGGTAATTTCTTTCATTTCCGGGTCATAGTAATTTATAGCGGTCAACTTATTGTTTTCAGGAGTCTTATGCAGGTTTGCAAGTATAAGCTCACCGTATATTTTATATTTTTCTCTATTTTCAGCATTCAAAAGTTCTGTTCTTTGTTTTTCTACTTTTTTGTAATTTCTTTCTAACTTCGTATTTAAACTTTTTATAAGGCTGTTAACCCTTTGGTTAATTTTGTTTTGTCTGTCTAATTCCCAATAATATTCATCTAATAACTCACCTAGCTCGGGAAAGATTTTTGATTTATAGCTTTTTAAATATTCTACATCGAAACAATAGAATCCGTATTGATTTTCATCCTGGTCATAATATATTTTAAATAAGTAATCCTTGGATTTTACTTTATTAATTATTCTGTCAAAGGCATTCCATAATTTTTCCATATTTAACTCATTTAATTCACCTAAGTGTGTACTTTCATTCAAATTTGCTAAGTAGCAGATTTCCCTGCTTATAAAGGGACTGATTCCGGTAAAATTTTTATAAAGGAAATCATATACGTATATTCCTGAATTAGCAGAGTCTATTTTATCAAAGAATAATTTCATGGTAGTATTCATAGGATTTAATTTTTCCGCTCCGGGAGGATAGGTATAAGTAAGTCCCGGATATACCTGTCTGACTGAACTGATGTTTTCTGTAATTCTTTTTAATGAATCGATTATTATCCCATTTTCCTTTACAAATATAATGTTGCTGTGTTTGCCCATTATTTCTATTATAAGGGATTTATCAACAATCCTTCCCAACTCGTCCTTAGTTTCAAATGTAATTTCTGCTATCCGGTCAAAGTTAATTTGTTTTATATCCCTTACACGGGAACCTAGGAGATGTTTTCTTAACAACATACAAAACATGGGAGGCTGCTCTGGGTTCTTTCGATTTATATTGGTAATATGGAGTCTGGGGCTGCTGCTGGCTACAGTAATTAGCAACTTAAAGTTTTCTCCTCTGTTACGTATGGATATTACTATTTCATTTTTGTCCGGTTGATGAATTTTATCAACCCGTCCTCCAGTTAAATTATCATGTAAAGAATTTACTATACTGTTTAAAAAAATACCGTCTAATGACATATTAAAACCTCCATTTCCTTAACATTGTACCCTAAATCTTTATTAATGTCATTTAAAATTATTTTTTGTTTTACTAAATAGTTTTTAATGTTATAATGACTATAGGGACAAAGGGTATAACCCATAAAATATAATTATATGGAGTGTAAAATGGCAAAAATATGCAGTATGACGGGTTACGGAAAAGGAGAATACAACGATGGTAAGAGAAGTATCGCCGTTGAAGTAAAAAGTATTAATAACAGATATTGTGATATAAATATTAAAGTACCTAAACATTTGAGGATCTTTGAGGATAATATTAGAAAAATCTTGAAAAATAGCCTTCAAAGAGGTAGAATAGACGTATATGTCAATATTGACTATATAAGCGAGTCGGAAACTGTCATTGTACCCAACCTATCTTTAGCGAAACAATACATGGATGCCATAGTTCAGATAAAAAATGAACTTGGCATTAATAATAATCTCTCTTTAGATACAATAATAAAGTTTCAGGATGTTTTAATTGCAAAAGAGGATGATCAGGATGCTGAAGGTCTTAAGCTCTGTCTGGAAAAAGCAATGGAAGAAGCAGTAGCCAATTTAGTTGCAATGAGAGAACTTGAAGGCAATCAACTTAAAGATGACATTAGTTCAACCATAGGAAAAATTATTCCCTTGATTGAGGAAATCTCCAAGAATTCTCAGACTATTGTAGAGGATTATAAAAATAAGTTCGAGATTAGAATAAAAGAATTATTGGGGAATATGGAGCTTGATGAGAACAGACTGTATAATGAAATAGTAATATATGCGGATAAAAGTGATATTAATGAAGAAATAGTCAGGTTTAACTCCCATATATCCCAGTTATCAAAAACATTGGAAAAGGGCGGACCAGTAGGAAGAAAATTAGATTTTATAATACAGGAAGCTAATAGGGAAATTAACACCATAGGCTCTAAGGTTGGAAACTTAGATATTATACAAATGGTAATAGAAATAAAAAACCTTTTGGAAAAAATAAGAGAACAAGTACAGAATATAGAATAGGAGTTATATATGTCAAATACTATTAACATAGGTTTTGGAAATATAGCTATGACCAATAGAATAGTAGCCATTGTAAGTCCCGAATCCGCACCTATAAAACGAATAATACAGGAAACCAGGGAAAAAGGTAAACTTATTGATGCAACTTACGGCAGAAAAACCAGGGCTGTTATTATTACTGATTGTGAATATTTAATACTTTCAGCCGTTCAACCGGATACAATGGCACAAAGATTTGAAAACAGCCAAAATAAAAAGTAGAGGTGTAAAATGGATGATGGTTTATTAATAGTTATATCAGGTCCTTCAGGGGCAGGCAAAGGCACTATTTGTAAAAAACTTTTGACGGAAATGGACTTTTTAAAGGTATCCGTGTCAGCCACCACAAGAAAGCCTAGAAAAGGAGAAATAGACGGTATAAGCTATTATTTCATAGAAGAAGAGGAATTCATTAAGAGAATAAAAAATGGTGAATTTTTAGAATATGCAAAAGTTTACGGCAATTATTACGGTACCCCAAAAGATGAAGTGTTTAAGCAGCTGAAAGAGGGGAATGATATAATATTAGAAATTGATATACAGGGAGCATTGCAAGTTAAGAAAAATTATCCCATGGGAGTATTTATATTCATCCTTCCACCCTCATTGAAGGAATTACAAAACAGAATTGAGGGAAGAGGCACTGATTCTAAAGAAGTGATTTTAAGAAGAATGGAATGTGCCTATGATGAATTAAACTATGCCTTTGAATATGATTATGTTATTATAAATGACCAGGTGGATAAGGCAACGGAAAAAATAAAGCATATTATCCTTGCAGAGAAGAACAAGGCAGTACGAAACAAAGCAATTATAAGAAAAATAAGGGAGGAATTATGAGAAAAATATCCATAGATGAATTAAATGAAATGGTTGATAGCAGTTATTCCTTAGTTACAATTATTTCAAAAAGAGCAAGGCAAATAATTGACGGTGCAAAACCTTTAATTGAAACTAAGACTATTAAACCTGTGGCTGTTGCCATCGAAGAATTTTACAATAAGAAATTTGAAGTTATATACGACTACGATAAATATTTAAAAGAAAAAGAAGCAAAGGAATCTGAAACTATAGAAGCTGAAGTTACTGAAACGCCGGTTATGGAAGAACAGTCTGATAATCAGTCAATTGACTGATTATTTAATTTTCAAGAGATGGAGAAGCTATGTATAATCTTTTTGTACAAGTAATATTAAACAATAATTCAAAAAGTACCGACCAGCTGTATACTTACGGGGTACCTCATGAATTAGAAAGTTCTGTGGAAGAAGGAAAAAGAGTCAAGGTAAACTTCGGCAGAGGCAAAAGTAATATGGAGGCTCTGATAGTCGGCCTTACTTCCACATGCCATTATCCCATTGAGAAAATAAAACCTGTTATTGAAATAATAGATAAAAGGCCTGTAATCAGCAAGGAAATGATTAAAATGATTTTCTGGATCAGAGAAAGATATATAAGTAAGTACTCTGATGCCATGAGACTTATGTTACCTTCCGATACAGACAGTGCCTTTGATAAACATGTCTACCTGAATAAGGAAGCTCAACACCTTATAAGAAATACTCCAAAACAGCAAAAAATAATAGAATATCTTAAAACCCACCCTTCTGCAAGCGTTAAAGAATTAATGCTTAACCTCGATGTATCCAGGGCTGTAATAGACAATTTAATAAAAAAAAGTGTTTTAATAGAAAAATTTGTTCTTGACTACACAGAAAAGCCTGTAGAATTAACGGAACCCTTTCCTTTAAATGCAGAGCAAAAAAAAGTTGTGGACGGTATTCTTAATTCTAACAAAAGAGCTTTCTTGCTTCATGGTGTTACTGGCAGTGGAAAAACAGAAGTATATATGAGTTTGATTGAAGAATATATAAAGAAAAACAAACAATCAATAGTATTGGTTCCTGAAATATCTCTTACTGCTCAAACTATCGACAGATTTGAAAAACGATTCGGAAATAAAATAGCCCTGTTTCACTCCAAGCTAAGTAAAAGAGAAAAATTTATTCAGTGGAACAGGGTATATAATAGGGAAGCAGATATAGTAATAGGAGCAAGGTCTGCAATATTTGCCCCCATCCAGGAATTGGGAGTAATAGTAATAGATGAGGAACACGAGGAAAGCTATATATCTTCCACTTCCCCTAAATATGATACCAGGGAAGTAGCTATAAAAATGGCCTATATGCTGGGCGGAAAGGTAGTCTTAGGTTCTGCCACTCCTTCTTTAAGCACTTACTATATGGCAATGAAGGGAAAAATTGAACTCTTAGAAATGAAAAACAGAGTGAAAGATGCTCAGTTGCCAGAAATGAAAATAATAGATATGTCAGCGGAATTAGATAAAGGGAATAACACTATTATAAGTGAAGAACTTTATTCCAGTATTAGGAAATCCCTTAGCAGTAAGGAGCAAACCATACTTTTTATAAACAAAAGAGGATATTCTGGCTTTGTAACCTGTACCAAGTGCGGACATACTCTCAGATGCCAGCGTTGCGACGTAGCCATGACCTACCACCTCAAGGGAAATTTATTTAAATGTCATTATTGTGGAATGACCAAGAGAATGATATACACCTGTCCTAAGTGTGGCAGTGATAAAATAGAACAGTTTAGTGCTGGTACACAACATGTGGAAAAATTAGTGAAAAATTTATTTCCTGAATATAGAGTGGAGAGAATGGATTTTGACTCCATGACCCACAAGGAGGATTATGAAAAAATATATAATAATTTTAAAGAGGGAAAAATCGATATATTAATAGGTACCCAGATGCTTGCCAAGGGATTTGATTTTCCTGATGTAACTACCGTGGGAATTCTTTCTGCCGATGCCATGTTGAATTTGCCATTTTACAACGCAAGCGAAAAAACATTCCAGCTAATTACCCAGGTAAGCGGAAGAGCTGGCAGAGGAAACAAACGGGGATGTGTATTCATCCAGACTTACGAGCCGGAAAACTTTATTATTAATACTGCGAAAGACAATAATTATGAATTGTTTTTACAGCAAGAATTAAAACTAAGAAAAGAGTTTGCATTTCCTCCTTTTATTAATATAATAAATATATGTTTAATTTCCCATGATGAAGAGCTGGTTAATAAAACAGCCAATGAAAAATATTTGGAAGTTAAAGAAGCAGTTAAAGAAATGATTAAGGAGAGAAGCTTATTATTATACAGACCAATACCCCACAATATATACAGGGTTAATAACGAATACAGAATTAATCTGTATATAAAGGTATCCAACCATAGTTTGGCAGAACTAAAAAAGATATTAAGAAAAGTATATATGGAAAAAGATATAGAAAATATAAAAGTAAGTATTAATATTAATACAGATACAATTTAGGAGGATATATGGCTTTAAGAAATTTAAGGTATGAAGGTGACGAAATATTAAGAAAGAAAAGCAGAGAAGTTCCTGTGGTAGACAATAAAATAAGAACCCTATTAGACGATATGGTGGAAACCATGTATGCTAATGACGGTGTAGGTCTTGCAGCTCCTCAGGTGGGAATTCTCAGAAGGGTTGTAGTTATAGATGTAGGAGATGGAAATGTATATAAAATGGTAAACCCTAAAATAATTAAAACCGGTGGAAAACAGACTGACCAGGAAGGATGCTTAAGTGTTCCGGAAAAGATAGGTATGGTTTCCCGTCCTATGAATGTAAGGGTTGAATATTTAAATGAGAATGGTGAAAAAGTAGAACTGAATGCAGAAGGACTTTTAGCCAGATGCATATGTCACGAAATTGACCACTTAGATGGAATACTATTTATAGATAGAGTTGAGGAAGGGAATTAGCATGAAGGTAATTTTTATGGGTACACCGGCCTTTGCGGTTCCCACCTTAAAAAAACTTCATGAAAAGGGACATAGTATAGCTTTAGTGGTTACCCAGCCGGATAAACCCTCAGGAAGGGGTAAAAAATTAAAGAAGTCGGAAGTAAAGGTAGCGGCTGAAGAACTTAACCTTGAAATTTTTCAGCCAGATAAAATAAAAAGAGAAGAAAATATTGAAATATTAAAATCATATAATCCTGATGTTATAGTTGTAGTTGCTTATGGTCAGATACTTAGCAAGGAAATCTTATCGATACCAAAGTATGGCTGTATTAATGTACACGCCTCACTGCTGCCGAAATTAAGGGGAGCAGCTCCCTTAAACTGGGCTATAATTAACGGAGAAACTAAGACCGGTGTTACAACTATGCAAATGGACCAAGGACTAGATACAGGAGATATGCTTTTAAAATCAGAAGTGGAAATTGACGAAAATATGAATGTTGGAGAACTCCACGATATTTTAATGGATAAAGGTGCGGACTTACTAGTTGAAACTTTGGACAAAATAGAAAGAAATGAACTAGTTCCCCAAAAACAAGATGATTCTCTTTCTACTTATGCTCCCATGCTTAATAAGGAAAACCGGAAAATTAATTGGAATCTACCAGCAAATAATATCCATAATTTAATAAGGGGTCTGGCACCCTGGCCTACAGCCTACTTTACAATAGATGGTAATATGGTGAAAGTATACAAATCTACATATTCAAATGAAAATTCAGATTATGAACCAGGTTATGTAATAAAAGCCAACAATGAAGGAATTTTCGTTCAGGCTAAGGAAGGAACAGTAATACTTCAGGAAATACAAATGCCGGGTAAAAAGAGAATGACGGTGGATGCCTATTTACGAGGAAACATATTTCCTGAAAAAATTATTTTAAATTAGAAGGAATATCCCCCAAAACTATAAATTTGGGGGATATTTTTAAGCTTTGTTGAATTTAACTCCAATTAACATAATAAGCATAAAGACTATAAGATAGTAGAGTACTGCATTACCATGTGCAATAAGAGCAGCAATGACCATAAAAATACAGCTTAAAATAGCTAAGGAAGGCATTACATATCGGTTAAATGTATTTAAATCCTTCTCCTTCTTAATGACCATGAAAAATATTGGAATATATGCTGCGTAAAGTGTTACAATAGGCAACTCTGATGTATCAAAACAAAATGGGCCAAACCATGGCTCTGTCAGATTAGCGCCATAGAAATATAATAGCCAGAAAGCACAAAGAAAAAGTCCAAATACGGAAGAATTCGTCGGCATATTTGTTACCGGATCTACTTGTTTAAAAGCTTCCGGCATGAATCCTCTATCCCGTATGGCTATGGCATACAGACCACGGGTACATGCTAACATAAGACCATTTAATGTACCTAAGCAGGATATTATAACAAACACAAAGAGTAGTGTTCCTCCAGCTGCTCCAAATATGTTTTGAAAAGCAATCTTTGCACCCGTTTCTCCATTTTCCATAAGTGTTTCTGTAGGCACTGCACCTGCAAGACCAACATAGTAGAATATGTAAACAAATACTACTATCAGTGATCCAAAGATAAGAGCTTTAGGCAAGTTTTTCTTTGCATCTTTTAATTCAGCATTAATTGAAGTTGCCAATATCCATCCTTCATAGGCAAAAGCTACTGCCACTACTGAGGCAAAAAGTCCTCCTCTACTGCCGGAGTTGCCAAGAGCTGTTGAAAAATTATTTAATAGTACACCATTAGTCAAACCGATTACACTGCCTATAATGGCCATAAGTATTAAGGGTATCAGTTTTATTACAGTGGTTGTAACTTGAAATTTTCCTGCAATTATAGGTGAAAGGGAATTTAATGCATAGATGGATATTAAGTAAAAACAAGCAATAGTCATACTTGAACCGCCTGTAATATCCCAGCCTAAAAGGACGCAGGTGTAACGGGCAGAAACCCATGCCAGTACTGAGGTTATGGAAGGGTTATAGATTATTGCCATAAACCAACTGACATAGTAACCATACTTGCTTCCAACAGCTGTTTCAGCATAATCTACAACACCGTTAACATTTTCATATTTAGCTGCCAGCGTAGCGAATGAATATGAACAAATAATCATTATAAGTCCTACAATACTCCAAGCAGCAATACCAAGGGGCATATTGCCACCTGTTGCCTTTAATACAACTTCAGCTTTAAAAAATACTCCACTACCGATGACTATGCCAACAACCATGGCAATAGCTGTATGCAAACCATATTTTTTCTTTAGTCGATTATCCATATCCCACCTTTAGTAATAATTATTTTTGCTTGAATGATTATACTATTATAAAACTTATAAGTCAAAGAAAAGTACAATAATTTTAATGGAAACTTGAATAGGTTTATTATATACTATATAAAAGATCATTACATAGTAGATTGAGGTCAATATGAACAGTTACAGAAAACAAGCAATTGAAACTTTGAAAAAAATATTCAGGAACAAATCTTATTCCAATATCGTAATAAATAATGATATGAAAAATATTGATTATAGGTTTTTATCCTTATACCGTAAATCAGTCTTAGGTGTTATAGAAAATTTAGTTTTTATTGATTGGATTATTAATCAAGTATCTAAAACCAAGACAAAAAAAATGGAAATAGATGTTTTAACGGTACTTAGGTTAGCAGTATATCAATTGTTCTTCTTGGATAAATCCCATGAAAACATAGTTGTAAATGAAAGTGTTCAATACGTTAAGAATCTAGGCAACATAAGGGGTTCAAAATTTGTTAATGCTGTTTTAAGAAATATACTACGCAATAAAGATAAACTAATAACCAAAATGAATAGTCTACCCTATAAAGAGTATTTAAGTGTCAAGTATTCCTATCCTAAGGAATTAATTAGCAGGTGGGAGAAACAGTTCGGTGATGATATTGAAGAAGTTCTCATTGCTAATAACAAAGAAGCTCCCCTGAACATAAGGGTTAACACTCTTAAAATTCAAAGGGATGAGTTAATTGAAATTCTTGAGGAAAAGGGAATAAAAGCTATTAAATGCAAGTACGCCCACAAGGGATTAATTGTTGAAAACCCTTTTGAAATTGAAAAAAACCAGGAATATATAAATGGACTGTTTTCTATTCAAAGTCAAAGTTCCATGCTTGCAGGACAAATACTAAATCCTAAGGATAATAGTTTCATAATAGATATGTGTGCAGCCCCCGGAGGAAAGACCCTGAATGCTGCTGAACTAATGAATAATACTGGAAAGATTCTTGCCAGGGATATATATCCTGCCAAACTTAAACTTTTGGAAAAAGAATTGAAAAGATTAAATATTAATAATGTTGAAGTAGAAGAATATGATGGCACCAAATTAGATGAGTCTTTAATGGGAAAGGCAGATTATGTTATAGCAGATGTGCCATGTACTGGACTTGGAATAATAAGGCGAAGACCGGAAATTAAATACAACCCTGTAGAGAAAGCACTAGGTGAGATAACCGAAATGCAGTACAGAATACTTTCTAATGGCTCCAAATATTTAAAACCATCGGGAGAGTTGGTTTATTCCACATGTAGTGTAAACAAGGAAGAAAATATTGAAATTATAAGAAGATTTTTAAGGGAAAACAAGGATTTTACCCTAGTTGATTTCTCCTTTAATATTGATAAAGATTTTAATACAGCAAAAGATGGATATATTGAAATTTATCCCCACATCCATGGGATGGATGGGTTTTTTATTGCGAAAATAAAAAGGTTGTGATATAATCTTCACATCCCGCCATTGGCTATACTAAGAAGGTAGAAAATGAGAAAAATAGATGATTTAAGCTTTGAAGAACTACAGGAAGTAATTCTGAAATTAAAAGAACCAAAATTTAAAGCAGATCAAATTTTTAACTGGATACATAATAAGATGGTTGACAGTTTTGATGAAATGACTAATGTATCCAAAAAAACAAGGACTGAGCTGCAAAAAGAATATGAATTTACCGTGGCAAGGATTGAGTTAAAGCTTCAGTCAAAATTAGATGAAACGAAAAAATACGTTATTAAATTTGAAGACGGAAATATAGTAGAAAGTGTTTTTCTAAAATATAAATTCGGCAATACTGCATGCATTTCATCACAGGTGGGGTGCAAGATGGGTTGTCATTTTTGTGCTTCCACAAAAAATGGTTTTATAAGAGATTTAACTGCTGGTGAAATGTTGAAACAAATATACTTAATCCAAAAAGATACTAAGGAGAAAATATCCAATGTAGTTATAATGGGTTCTGGTGAACCCTTAGAAAACTTTGACAACATTGTAAGGTTTCTGAATATAATAAATCATGAACAGGGACAAAACATTTCTATGAGAAAAATAACCCTTTCCACCAGCGGGATTATCCCAAATATTTACAAGTTGGCAGATATAAACATTCCAATCACTTTAGCAATTTCTCTCCATGCTCCTAGCCAGGATAAAAGAGAGAAAATCATGCCTATTGCAAGAAAGCATAAATTAAAGGACCTTCTAGACGCCTGTGATTACTATGTAAGGGTAACCGGCAGAAGGTTAACCTTTGAATATATATTAATTAAAGGTTTTAATGACAGCCAGGAAGATGCTGTAAAACTAAGCAATTTATTAAAAAACAAACTGGCCAACGTGAATTTAATTCCCTGTAACTATGTTAAGGAAGCAAATATTCAGCCATCTGACAATTTGGATATAGAGAAATTTAAAAGGATATTGACAGAAAACGGTATCAATGCAACTGTCAGAAGAGAGCTTGGAAGCGATATTAATGCGGCTTGCGGTCAGCTGAGAAATGATTTACTTAAAATGTGAGGTGCTGTATGAAGGTATTCTTCGAAACAAATAAAGGTTTAATGCGTGAAAACAACGAAGATAATTTTATAGTGGAAGAATTTGAAAGATACAGTCTGTTCGCAGTAGCTGACGGCATGGGGGGACACAAGGCTGGAGAAGTTGCTAGTACCATTGCTATTGATGTAATAAGAGAATTCTTTATTAACAATCAAGGAAAAGATACATTCAAACCTCCCACATTTATTATAGACAGTATTGAGCTAAGTAATTATAAAATTCGGGAAGAAGCAAAGACAAACCCGGATTATTTCGGCATGGGAACAACAGTAACTATGGCAGTTTTAGACAAGTCCTTAGATACTATTTACATAGGCAATGTTGGTGACAGCAGGGCATACCTGGTAAGAGACGGTGAAATTAAACAGATTACAACAGACCATACCTATGTGAATGAATTGTTAAAAGATGGGGAAATTACCTTGGAAGAAGCAAAAAACCATCCTAAAAAAAATGTTATTACCAGAGCCTTGGGTGGGGAAGAATATGTACATGCCGATATTTTTGAAATAGAATTTTACGAAAATGACATCTTTCTTCTGTGTACTGACGGTCTAACAACCCATGTGTCCGATGATAAAATATTGGAAATAATTCAGAAATATGGTACAAGAGAAAGTGTGGGAAAATTAATTAAATCAGCAAACGATAGTGGCGGAACCGATAATATTACCATAATTATTGTTGATAATATCATTAGAGGTGAAACTTATGATAGGTAGAGTTTTAGGAAATAGATATGAAATTATAGAAAAAATCGGCGGCGGCGGAATGTCTAATGTATACAAGGCTAAGTGCAACCTGCTGAACCGCTTCGTGGCCATAAAAATTTTAAGAGATGAATTAACTCAGGACCCTGATTTTATTGATAAATTCAAACAGGAATCTTTGTCTGCAGCAAGTCTTACTCATCCTAACATAGTAAATATATATGATACGGGAATTGAAGACAATATTTACTATATTGTTATGGAATATGTTAGAGGGGAAACTCTAAAAAAATATATCAAACGGAAAGGCAAATTAAGTGAAAAGGAAGCAATCAGAATTTCTAAACAGGTGGCGGAAGCTTTAAAACATGCTCATTCAAAAAATATTGTCCATAGAGATATTAAACCTCACAACATACTTCTTACGGAAGAGGGTACAGCAAAGGTTACGGATTTTGGTATTGCAAGAGCAGCCACCAGCTCCACTATTAATAACACCTCCAATGTAATAGGTTCCGTCCATTATTTTTCACCGGAACAAGCAAGAGGGGGATATGTGGATGAGAAATCAGATATATATTCCTTGGGAATTGTAATGTATGAAATGATTACTGGAGTACTTCCTTTCGATGCAGATAATCATATTTCTGTAGCAATGAAACAAATTCAGGAAAAACCGGTGCCACCTTCTAAGAAGGTAAAAAATGTAGAAATATCACAAGCTTTTGAAGACATTATAATGAAATGTCTTGAAAAACATCAAGGCTTCAGATTTCAAAAAATAGATGATTTAATTCTAAAATTAAATTCCATTGACGGAACTATTATACAAGAAAAAGATGAAAAGGAAATAATCGACTCTCCAACAATTGTAATTCCTCCCATTAAAGATTTGGAAGAAGAGGTCATAAACATAGATTTAATCGATAAGAATGCCGACAATGCATTCAGAAGTTTTTTCCAGGGAGAGGATGAAACGGAAAATGAAGAAAAAAACAATAAACAGAACAATAAAAAAATTACTATAGCGGCAATACTAAGTGCCCTGGTTATAGCATTAATAGGTGGAATTTTAGTTTTCAAAGCAATCTTATATGTTCCTGAGGTTACTGTACCTAATTTATTGGGAAGAAATGAAGAAGAGGCGGAGAAAATTATTGAAGATTTAGGTCTGGAATTCAGAGTTTCAAACAGAGAATACAGCGATGAATACGAGGAAGGAAAAGTAATTAAGCAAAGTGTAACTGAAGGTACCAAGGTTAAAGAAGGTTATCCTATTGAAGTAGTGGTAAGTAGAGGCGAAAAAGAAATTTATGTTCCAAATTTAATAGGCAAGTATGCTATTGAAGCAGAAATCATACTTAAAGATGCAGGACTTAAAGAAGGAGAGGTAAGGGAAGAAAACTCCGATTTAGTTCCAGCTGGACAAATAATTGACCAGTTTCCCGCTGCAAATACTTTAGCCAGCAAAAATGATGAAGTTAATTATGTTGTAAGCTTAGGACCTAAGGTAGTATATGTTAAAATGCCTAATTTGATAAACTTAGATTTAGAAACAGCGAAACTATCAATAGTACAACACGGTCTTACAGTAGGTCAAATTAATGAAGAACACAGCGATGAAGTAGAAGAAGGTTTGGTTATGAGACAGAGCATAGTTCCGGGACAGGATGTGGAACAGGGTACTTCAATATGGCTTACCGTAAGTTTAGGAAAAGCTGAAGAGGAAAAAGAGCCTGAACCTGAACCAGATCCAGGGCCTGTTGAAGGAAGCTTTCCTCTTACTATAGCACTTCCTAGTGATAGAGATAAGGTAACGGTAGTAATTCAAAGAATTGCTCAGGATGGAAGAGAAGTTATTTTTTCTAAAGAAGTTGAAACATCAGAACAAAGTATAATAATAAATCTTAAAGGATCAGGAACGGAGGTTTATGAGATTTATATTGACAATGAATACTATGATAGAGTTGAAATTACATTTTAATAATTGGAGCAGGAATATATGATTGAAGGAATCATAACAAAAGGAGTTGGAGGAAATTATTACGTTGATGTAGGAGGACGAATTGTAGAATGTAGAGCCAGGGGATTATTCAGGCTTAAAAATATTAAGCCCTTGGTAGGCGACAGAGTCCTTATCAGAATTACCGAAGAAGATGAAGAAGCCGGCTATATTGAAGAAATTATGGAAAGGACCAATGAAATTAAAAGGCCTCCCATTGCCAACATAGAGCAGCTAATAATTATTTTTGCAGTAGAAAATCCTCAGCCTGACTTACTGCTGTTGGATAAATTGCTTATTGTGGCAAAGTTAAATAATTTAACTCCTCTTATCTGCTTTAATAAAGTTGATTTAGTTAATGAAGATAAAAAGGAAGAAATATTAGATATATATAAGAATACTGGTTACAAAATAATTTTTACCAGCAGGTACCAAGAGGATACTCTTTTAGAGTTAAAGGCCCTTATTAAAGACAAAATTAATGCCTTTGCAGGGCCTTCTGGTGTTGGAAAGTCTTCCATAATGAATTCTTTACAGCCCAACTTCTATTTAAAAACAGGAGAAATAAGTGAAAAATTAAAAAGAGGAAGGCATACCACCCGCCATGCTGAAATATTTAAATTTGATTTCGGCGGATATGGGGTAGATACACCAGGATTCAGCTCCTTTGAATTGGAAGGAATAGATGAGTATGAACTTAAAAATTACTATCCTGAAATGGTAAAGTATGGTGATGACTGCAGGTTTTTAGATTGTCTCCATTATAAAGAACCTGGCTGCGCCGTAAAGGAAGCTCTAAATAGTGATTTAATAAGCAGTATCCGATATAAAAACTATCTTAGACTATTAGAAGAAATTAAAAGCAAAAAGCCCTACTAGGAGGAAATATGAAAAAGAATAAATTAGCTCCTTCCATCTTGTCTGCGGATTTTTCCAACTTGGGTGAGGGGATAAGGTTGGTGGAGGAAGGAGGAGCAGACTATATACACATAGATGTAATGGACGGACACTTTGTTCCTAATCTTACTATAGGCCCTCCTGTGGTAAGAAGTTTAAGAAAAATTACCGACCTTACTTTTGACGTTCACCTGATGATTGAAAATCCAGATGATTTTATTGAAGATTTCTACAATGCCGGAGCAGATATTATTACGGTACACCAGGAATCTGTTATTCACTTGCACAGGACAATCCAAAAAATAAAATCCTTTGGCCTAAAAGCAGGAGTATCTCTTAACCCTGCAACTCCTGTACATACTATTAGGGACATAGTAAGAGATGTGGATATGGTGTTGTTAATGAGTGTTAATCCCGGCTTTGGAGGACAAAGTTTAATTGAAAATGTCAAATATAAATTCGATGATTTAAAAGAATTGATAGAAAAATATAACTTAGATATAGATATAGAAATTGACGGCGGTGTAAATACTTCCAATTTAAAAGAAGTTCTTAGCTGGGGAGCTAATGTAATTGTGGCTGGTTCTGCAATATTCAACTCCTTTGATATTGTTTCAAAAACTAAGAAATTTAAGGAATTAATGAAATGATCGCTTTAATTATCGGTAATGGGAATGATATAAACAAAAGTATAATTGACAGTATTAAGTACGATTACGTTGTATGTGCTGACGGTGGCTTGGAAAAGGCGAAAAACTATGGAATAACACCAGACGTAATAGTAGGGGATTTTGACTCGGTAGATTTATCTCTTCTTAATGAGTATGAAGCCCTTAATATACCTATTATGAAATTTCCAGCGGAAAAGGATTATACAGATATGGAATTAGCCGCTAAATTTGTACTTTCCAAAGGCTTTAAAGACATAGTGTTAATAGGTGCGTCTGGCTCTAGGTTAGACCATACCTTGGGAAATATAATGCTTATGGAGAAATACCATAAAGAAGGCATTAATATTTCAATGATAGATAATAGTAATATAATTAAAGTTATTTCCGACGATTCCCGGTTAATTGTTGAATTCTTGGAAAACCAATACGTTTCTATAATCCCTATTACAGAACTAGAGGGACTTACCTTGGAAGGATTTAAATATCCATTAAACAATGTAAATGTTGAAAGAGGTTCCACCCTTTGTATAAGCAATGAAGTAATTGGAAAAGAGGGGATAATTACTTTAAGTAAGGGGTCGGCCTTAGTATTTATATCAAAAGATTAAGGAGGCAAGGATGAAAGCAACAGATTTAAAAGATATATTTAAATCGCCTGAAAAATTTCAGCAGGTAAAGGTAGAAGGCTGGATAAGGACTATAAGAGATTTAAAAAATTTCGGCTTTATAGAATTAAACGACGGAACATATTTTAAAAATGTGCAAATAGTATTTGAGAATAATCTTAGCAATTTTGAGGAAGTGAAAAAGTTTCATACAGGTAGTGCTATAACAGTAGTAGGCAATCTAGTGCTAACTCCTGAAGCTAAGCAGCCTTTTGAAATACAGGCGACGGAAATAACCATGGAAGCAGAAGCTGACAGCAGCTATCCATTGCAAAAGAAAAGGCATACCATGGAATATTTAAGAACAATTGCTCACTTAAGACCTCGAACCAATACATTTTCAGCTGTTTTTCGAGTGAGAAGCATAGCCGCCTATGCTATTCACAAGTTTTTTAACGAAAGAGGATTTGTTTATGCCCATTCACCCATAATTACCGCTTCAGATGCTGAAGGGGCAGGTGAAATGTTCAGAGTAACCACTTTAGACTTAGATAATATTGATAAGGTTGAAAAAGCAGAAGGAAAAACTGATTATTCTAAGGACTTTTTCGGAAGATCCACAAACCTTACTGTAAGCGGACAGCTTGAAGCTGAAGTCTTTGCCTTAGCTTTTAAGAAAACTTATACCTTCGGACCTACATTCAGAGCAGAGAACTCCAATACTGCTAGACATGCTTCAGAATTCTGGATGATTGAGCCTGAAATTGCCTTTGCTGATTTGAATGATAACATGGAATTGGCAGAGGATATGGTGAAATATGTTGTAAACTATGTGCTGGAAAATGCTAAGGAAGAAATGAATTTCTTCAACAGCTTTGTTGAAAAGGGACTTTTTGAGAAATTAGATAATTTGGTAAACTCAGAATTCGGAAAAATTACATATACGGATGCTATTGATATATTAAAGAAAAATAATGACAATTTCCAATATCCCGTAGAATGGGGAACAGATATACAGACAGAACACGAAAGATACTTGGCGGAAAAAATATTTAAAAAACCTGTATTTGTAACTAATTATCCTAAGGATATCAAAGCTTTCTACATGCGTATGAACGATGATAATAAAACTGTGGCGGCAATGGATCTATTGGTTCCCGGGGTAGGAGAATTGATTGGAGGAAGCCAAAGAGAAGAAAGACTTAGGTATCTTGAAAAGAGAATGGACGAAATGGGAATTAAAAAAGAGGATATGTGGTGGTACTTGGAACTTAGAAAGTACGGCGGTGTGAAACATGCAGGTTTCGGTTTAGGTTTTGAAAGACTTATTATGTACCTGACAGGAATAAGCAATATTCGTGACGTAATACCATTTCCGCGAACACCAAGAAACGCAGAATTTTAGGAGGACCAGGGTCCTCTTTTTTTATGACCTTTTGTCCCAATAGTGGGGGCTGTAGCTAAAATTTATGTATCTTTTTTAGTCCTACTGAATAGAATGTATAAAGGTAATTACATTCTTGTCCTTTTATGGGGAAAGGGAGGTTATTATGAATTATTTTAAACGTAAAAATAAATGTGCACCGACTAAGTTAGTAAAGTTTACTGAAATACTAGGAATAATGATTGCAATTTTAGGAGCAATTATTATCGTACAAATACTGCCCATAAGAATTTGGTTGTTTATTTTAGGTATTTTATTAATTATTTTGGGAAGTACACTTTTCAGGTTGCTGTAGGTAAGGGGACTAGGCAAAAAAAATAATGGCCTTGGCCACTATTTTTAAGTCTTGCTATATTCAATTACATAGCACGTTGTATTTTTCCAGCTCTTATACATCTTGTACAAACTGTTTTTCTTTTAGAAACTCCATTTTCTACAACTGTAACTTTTTTAACATTAGGTTTCCATTTTCTCTTTATTTTCTTGTCAGAATGGGTTATTCTATGACCCGTCATGGTTCCCTTTCCACATACTTCACAAAAATTAGCCATAATTCCACCTCCCATTTATATAAACATTAGTTATTTCTCCATACGAACTCAATAATTTTAACATTAAAATTTAAATATTGCAATATCAATTTTTAATTAGTATAATTAATTAATGAAATTTTCCTGGGAGCCTCATTCTCCGATAAGGGATATGTTTGGTTTTTGGGCTATAAGTGTATAATAATTTGTAAATTACGGGCAAAAGGGTTATAATAAATTAAATAGAATAACAGGAGGTTAATATGTCAGTTAAGATGTTTAATGAAAACGGAAGTATCATAATTGACCATCAGGCCTTAGCTGCAATTGCTGGTTTAGCGGCAATGGAATGCTACGGTGTTGTGGGCATGGCTTCCAAAAATGCTACCCAGGGATTCTTTGAACTTCTAAAAAGAGAACATATTACTAAGGGAATAAAAGTTTCAGCAACTGACGATAAAATAAATATTGATTTATATATAGTATTACAATATGGTGTAAAAATATCAGCAGTTGCGGAGAATATAATTTCCAGAATAAAGTATAGCGTTGAAACTTACTCAGGAGTAAGCGTAGATAATGTTAATATTTTTGTGCAAGGTGTGCGAGTGCAAAAATAGTAGGAGGCTAAAATGAAAGTAAAATACATAGATAATATTACATTTAAAAAAATGCTTTTGGGGGCTGCTGCCAATTTAGAAAACAACAAGAATATAGTAGATTCTTTAAATGTATTCCCTGTTCCAGACGGAGATACGGGAACAAATATGAACCTTACATTGCAGGCAGCCATAAGAGAAATCAACAACCTCTCAGAAAGCACTGTTGAAGCAATTGCTGAAGCCGCAGCCAATGGTTCACTTATGGGTGCGAGAGGGAATTCTGGTGTAATATTATCACAGCTCTTAAGAGGAATGGCTAAAAGAATTAAAGGGGTTATACATATAGATTGCAAATTAATTGCAGAATCTTTTCAATCAGCGGCTGATACTGCCTATAAGGCAGTTATGAGACCTGTAGAAGGGACCATACTTACAGTGGCAAGAGAAACAGCAGAAAAAGCTATGGCAACTTATGAAGAGTATGACGATGTTACCGCGTTTTTAGAAAGCTTGTTAAATCAGGCAAAAGAAACTTTAAGCCGTACACCAGAAATGCTTCCCGTACTAAAACAGGCTGATGTGGTAGATGCTGGTGGAAAAGGCTTAATATATCTTTTGGAAGGTGCCTTGGCAGTATTAAAGGGTTTTGAAATTAAGCCTGAGAAACAGGAACAGGAAATAATTGATACTGCAGAAGAACTTAAAGAATACGGCAGTGAAGATGAAATAATTTTTACCTATTGTACGGAATTTCTTATAAAGAAACCAACAAAGACTGCTGAAGAGTTTTTAAGCAAAATCTATGATAAAGGCGATTCAATTGTTTGTGTTGGAAACGAAAATGTTATAAAAACTCATATACACACTAATAATCCAGGACAAATATTAGCAATAGCCGTAAAATACGGTGAGCTTACAAATATTAAAATTGATAATATGAAGGAACAGTTTAGGGAGAGACAAAAACAGGCCAAAAACAATGTAAAGAAGAAATACGGTTTTGTATCAATAGGTATGGGAGAAGGAATTCAGAAAGTTTTCACGGATTTAAACGTAGATGTGTTTATATCCGGGGGACAAACAATGAATCCAAGTACGGAAGATATATTGGAGGCAGCAAATGAAATCAATGCTGAACACATTATTGTTTTACCAAATAACTCCAATATTATATTGGCTGCCAATCAGGCAAAGAAAATTTCCAATAAAGATCTTCATGTAGTACCCAGTAAAACAATCCCTCAAGGAATTGCTGCTTTAATAGCTTTTAGGGAAGACAGCTCTATAGAGGAAAATATAGAAGCAATGACTGCAGCCGTAAAGGAAGTAAAAACAGGACAGGTAACTTATGCCGTTAGAGATACTTCATTTAATGGTTTGGAAATAAAGAAGGATGAAATTATAGCCATATATGATGGCGACATTATAAGTCACGGAAAAAATCCGGAAGATGAAGTAATTAAACTTATAAAAGAAATGGTAGATGAAGACAGTTTCTTAATAACACTCTTTTATGGAAACGATGTGGATAAAGAGACGGCAGAAAGCATGGTTGACCGTATTGAAGAGATAGCTGAGGACTGTGATGTTGAAATAATATATGGTGGCCAGCCTCTATACTACTACATAGTATCTGTGGAATAATAGATACTATTCCTTACAAAAGGTGTACTATGTTAAAGGTTGATATACGCTATTTAAAAGGCGTGGGACCGGCTAAGGCGGCTAAACTAAACAAACTAAATATTTTTACCGTGGAGGATTTACTAAACTATTTTCCTGTTAAATATGAAGACAGAAGGTATGTTAGCAAAATTAATGAAATAGGTGAAGAAAAGAAATATTTATTGCGGGTAAGGCTAGTAGAAAAGCCTAAATACACAAGAATAAAAAAGAACATGACTATAATAAAAGCAATATGTAGGGACAGTACCGGCTTTCTTACCCTTACCTTTTTCAATCAGGATTTTTTAAGGGACAAGTTAATTGAAAATGAATTTTACTATGTATTTGGAAATGTAAAAAGAGCTTATGGGAAATTGGAAATGGTAAACCCTGAAATAGAGTTCGCTGACAAGGACTGGAAGGCAGGTAGGATTACTCCCATATACGGATTGACTTATGGATTGTCCAATAATGAAATTACGAAGCTAGTAAAAACTGCCTTAGAAACATATTATAATACAATTCAGAACTTACTGCCAGAGAGCATTATTCAGGAATACAACTTAGTTTCAAGGAAAAACGCCATAAAAAACCTTCATTTTCCTGGAGACGGTAGAAAATATTCTTTGGCAAAGAAAACCATGGCCTTTGAAAAACTGTTGATAATGCAGCTGAGTTTATTCAGCATTAAAAAGACTTTGTACAAGCCTGGCAAGGGCCATCTTATCAGCAATACTTTCCTTGCTGATAAATTAATAGAATCTTTACCCTACGGCCTTACGAGAGCACAACTTAAGGTTATAGAAGAAATAAAGAGAGACATGAAAAGCTATAGAACTATGAATAGATTAGTTCAGGGAGATGTAGGGTCGGGAAAAACAGTAGTGGCTGTTTATGCCATGCTTACAGCAGTAGGTTCCGGCTATCAGGCTTCCATGATGGCACCTACGGAAGTACTGGCACTTCAGCACTATGATACTATAAAAGAATTTCTTAACAGGGCTGAAATCAATATTAATGTTGAGGTATTAACAGGTTCTACAAAAGCCAAGGAAAAGGAAGAAATCCTTAATAAATTGAAAACTGGCGAGATTCATATAATTGTAGGTACTCATGCCCTCATTGAGGATAATGTGGAGTTTAAAAATATAGGTTTGGTGGTAACAGATGAGCAACATCGCTTTGGTGTAAAACAGAGAGCTAAACTGGCAAATAAGGGTAACAATCCACATGTACTGATAATGACGGCAACACCTATTCCCAGAACCTTGGCCCTGATAATATACGGTGATTTAGATATTTCAATTATAGATGAAATGCCTCCAGGAAGGCAGAAGGTAGTAACGAAAGTAATAGGCGGGGAAGATAAAATAACAGCCTATGACTTTATCAAAGACCAGGTGAAGAAGGGAAGACAAGCATACATAGTAGCCCCCCTGGTAGAAGAGTCAGAAAACTTGGAGCTAAGTTCAGCAACGGAAATATTCAATGATTTAAAATATTCTTATTTTTCCGAATATGAGTTAGGTCTCTTGCACGGCAAAATGACCAATAAAGAAAAAGAAGAAGTTATAAATAAATTTTACCAGGGTAAAATAGATGTACTTATTTCCACAACGGTTATCGAAGTAGGCGTAAATGTCCCCAATTCCACAGTTATGCTCATATTAAATGCCGAAAGATTTGGTCTTGCACAACTTCATCAGCTAAGAGGAAGAGTGGGCAGGGGCAGCCATCAATCTTACTGTATATTGGTAAATGAAAGTAAGAGTAAAAAGTCAAGAGATAGAATGAATATTATAAAATCAACAAACAACGGATTTATTATTGCGGAAGAGGATTTAAAAATACGAGGTCCTGGAGATTTCTTCGGTATCAGACAACATGGATTGTGGAAATTTGAAATTCAAAATATAATTAATGATGTGGAGTCACTTCAAAAAGTTCAGTCCTTATCCAAAAGAATTTTATTGGAAAATCCGAGCTTGGAAGGTAATGATTATTATAATTTAAAAGCTGAAATTTCAAATATACTAAATAATGAAGATATAGTATTTAATTGAGACATCCTTAAAGTAGGACTAGAGAGGGAATTATGAGAGTAATATCCGGAATAAACAAAGGAAAAAAACTATATGCCCCGGAAGGAGAGTATGTAAGACCTACCAGTGATAAAGTCAAGGAGGCAGTTTTCAATATAATTGGCCCTATTAATGATGAAGCCCTTGTCTTGGATATTTTTGCAGGATCAGGAAGTATTGGAATTGAATTTTTGGCAAGAGGTGCGAAGCATTGCACCTTTGTGGATGTATCCCGTAAAAGTTTAAGATATGTTAAAAAAAACTTGGAAATTTGCAATTTTGAAGACAGAGCTGAAATTATTTTGAGTGACTATGAAAAAGCAATAAAAAAATTAGCAGAAAACAATAGAAAGTTTGACTATATTTTTGCGGATCCTCCATATAACTTAAGCTCAATTCCTAATATTGGGAAAAAAGTTTTCCAATGTAATATTTTAAAGACCGGTGGATTACTCATTATTGAAAGCGATAAAGATGAAAAAGTCATTGATAATATAAATACAAACATGGTAGAATGTAAAGAGAAAATATATGGCAGAACAAAAATAACTATGCTAAAATATTTGGAGGACTAATGAAAGTACTATATACAGGAAGTTTTGATCCCATTACAAAAGGACATCTTGATATTATAAACAGAATATCCTGTAAATTTGACGAAGTTGTGGTTACAGTATTCAATAATGCAAACAAAAGTTATTGGTTCAACATTGAAGAAAGATGTGAAATGGTAAGGGGAGCTGTCAAACATTTAAAGAATGTAAAAGTTGACTATACTGAAGGTTTGGTAGTTGATTATTGCGAAAAACATGACATTAATATTATAGTGAGAGGTTTACGAGCGGTATCCGACTATGAATATGAATTATCAATTTCAAATATCAATAAACATCTGAATAAGAAATTAGAAACTATATTTTTAGTTGCATCAGCTGAATATTCTTTTTTAAGTTCAAGTATGGTAAAGGATGTAGCAGAACACGGAGGAGCTTTTGAAGACTTGGTTCCTGAAAATGTTGCGAAAGCAATTCATAAAAAACTTGGGAGGTCAAAGTAATGGATATATTAAATCTGTTGGAAAGAATCGAAGATATTATAGAAGATGCTTCAAAGTTTCCTTTATCCAACAAAGTAATGATCGATAAAGAAGAAATATTGGAAGTAATTAATGAAATAAGATTGAAACTGCCCGATGAAATAAACAGAGCATCCTGGGTTGCCAAGGAACGTCAGCGTATACTTAGCGAAGCTCAGGAAGAAGCTAATGAAATAATACATAGAATTCAGGAACAACAAAGAGTATTAATTGAAGAAAGTGAAATAGTTAGACAAGCTCAAAAGTATGCAGATAAATTAATCCAGGAAGCAGAAGAAAAGGCTAATGAAATGAAATTAGGAGCCTATAATTATAGTGATGAAATATTGTCCAAACTTCAGGATAAAATAATAGAAATAAACAAAATTATTGAAGAAAATAGAGAAGTGCTGAAAAATTTAAATTAGGATCTGCCCCGAGGACAGTCCTAATTTTCTTCTTCTAAACTATTAATAATATCCGTTCTGTACTTGTCCATCATCTTAGAGAACAGTTCTCCAGGAGTGGGAGGAGTGAAGGTAACCGTATTAGCTCCAGCTTTAATAGTTTCGTAAATATTTTGTGGGGTAGGGCCTCCCGTTGCAATTATTGGGAAGAGGGGATGTTTTTCCCGGATAGCCCTTACTATATTTGGAGTGTTGGGTCCTCCCGATACATTAAAAATCGAAGCTCCAGCCTTTATTCTTGATTCGAAATCTTCTTTTTCAGATACAATGGTTATAATGATGGGTATATCTAAACGCTCCTTCATCTCTGCAATAAGTTCATTCTTAGTGGGAGCATTTAATACTACACCGTAAGCTCCTGTTAATTCCGCATTTAAGGCAATGTCAATAGATCTTTGACCAGTGGTTGTACCTCCCCCTACACCAACGAAGACTGGCGCGGAGGATAACTCAATTATAGCCTGATTAATTGCTATTTGGGGAGTGAAGGGATATACGGCAATAACTCCATCTGCATTATGATTTTTTATTATAGCTAAATCCGTTGTATAAATTAAGGATTTAATTCTTTTTCCAAATATATTAATACCGCTGGCACTATAAATTTCTTGAGGCATTTGAATAGGTTTTTTTTTCAGTACTGATTCAATAGTGGGTATGAATTTTTTATCTTTAACTTCCGTATTTGTTTTTACTGCTTCACTGTAATTATCCGTAATTATTTCTACATTCTTTTTCATATGGTACCTCCCTGGAATTAATATGTTTATTATACTAGTTTTATTGGTATAATTCAATTAGAATATAAATTCGGCAAATAAATATGAAGGTGGTATGTTGTTGGAGTATTTAAGCAATTCAGGGACTAAGGAGCTGGAAACAGAAAGACTGTTTCTTAGGAAATTCAAAGAATCAGATGCTCTTGATATATATGTAAATTGGGCTAGTGATAAAGATTCAGCCAAGTACAATGCCTGGTCTGTTCATCCTCATTTAGAAGTTACGAAGGAATATTTATCTGAATGGATAGAAAGTTATAAAAATAATGATTATTATCATTGGGCCATCGTTCATAAGGAAAAGGAAGAAGTAATAGGTTCTATCTCTGTATCTAATATTAATAGAAGGAAAAAATATTGTGAAGTAGGATATACCATTGCTAAGAAAATGTGGAATTTAGGAATTGCCACGGAAGTACTTATCAGGGTGATAAAATACCTGACTGAAGAAGCAGGCTTTGAAACTATACGGGCTCTTCATGACGTAAGAAATGAAGCATCAGGAAGAGTTATGAAAAAAGCCGGCATGACATATGTAAAGAATAAAACATTATTTTTATTAAGCCGAAACCATTTAATAATGAGATGTTGTGTTTATGAGTATAAAAGACAGACACAAGCATTAGGAAAGCAAAAATGGCAATAAAATGTTGCATTTCATATGTTTTGTGATATAATGTAATGGTTAATTATGAATTAGTAAAATGAAACAATTTGTTAGTTTTACATAAAATAACTGAGCGGAGGAAAAAATGAGTTCAAAATTACTTAAAAAGGAAAAAAATCTTGTGACATTGGAATTTACAGTTAGCCAGGAAGAGTTTGAAAAGGCTGTGAATAAAGCATACTTAAAAGTTAAGAATAATATAAGTGTTGAAGGCTTCAGAAAGGGAAAAGCTCCAAGACATATTATTGAAAGAAAATTCGGCAAGGGCATTTTTTATGATGATGCCTTGGATTTTGCTGTTCAGGAAGCATATCCTGCGGCTGTTTCCCAATTACAATTAGATGTAATAGACAGCCCTAAAATTAATATTGAAAAGTTTGAAGAAGGCGAAGATATTGTTTTTACAGCAGAAGTTGAAGTAATGCCAGAAGTGGAACTTCCCCAATACAAGGGAGTTGAAGTGGTAAAAGCCGTTTACAAAGTAACAGATGAAGATGTAGATAATCAAATAAAAGCAATCCAGGAAAGAAACGCAAGAATTGTAGAAGTGACAGATCGACCAGTAGAAAAAGGAGATATTCTGACTATTGATTATGCTGGATTTGTTGGGGAAGAGCAATTTGAAGGGGGAACAGCAGAAAATCAAACCCTTGAAATTGGCTCTAATACCTTTATACCAGGATTTGAAGATCAGCTAATAGGAAAAAATAAGGACGAAGAAGTAACTGTAAATGTTACATTCCCCGAAGACTACCATGCAGAAGAATTAAAAGGAAAAGAAGCTGTTTTCAAAGTAAAAATACATGAAATAAAAACAAAGGAACTTCCTGAATTGGATGATGAATTTGCCAAGGATGTAAGTGAATTTGATACTTTGGAAGAACTAAAAGCAGATACTAAAAAAGTATTGGAAGAAAGAGCTGCTGACTCAGAAAGAATTGCTAATGATAACAATGTTATCACTAAAATTGTACAGGATACTCAATTAGAGATTCCTGAAGTATTAATAGAAAGAGAATTAGATTATCTTGCAAGGAATTATGAACAGCAATTCCGTCAACAAGGATTTTTTGGCAAGGAATATGATGATATAATTAACAATTTTGTAAGTCAATATAGAGAAAGTGCAAGAGAACAGGCTATATTTAATGTTAAAACAGAACTTGTATTAGATGCTATAATTAAAAAAGAAGAAATAACAGTTACTGAAGAAGAATTAAAAGAAGAAATTTCAAAAATAGCAGAATCATACAAGGTTGAAGAAGAAAGACTTGAAGCATTTAAAGAAAACATAATGAATTCAAGTAAAAGTTATATAGAAGATACTCTTAAGAAAAGAAAAGTTATTGATATGCTTGTTGAAAATGCAGTCTTTGTTGATGCTCCTGAGAAAGTTGACGAAAAGGAAGAAAAGGCTGACAGTGAAGAAGAATAAAAATTAAGATTTTTTTAAGAAAAATCAGTAGAATTAAGATATGATTTAAGTATAATGATAGGAGGATTAAGATGAATCTAGTACCTTATGTTATTGAGCAAACAGGTAGGGGCGAAAGATCTTATGATATATATTCAAGACTTTTAAAAGATCGAATAATTATATTAAGTAGCGAAATTAATGATGTTACCGCCAGCTTAATAGTTGCCCAGATGTTGTTTTTAGAATCAGAAGATCCTGATAAAGACATACAGTTCTATATAAATTCACCAGGCGGCTCAATTACTGCAGGAATGGCAATTTACGACACAATGCAGTATATTAAGCCCGATGTATCAACTATATGCGTTGGAATGGCAGCAAGTATGGGAGCATTTTTATTGTTGTCCGGAACTAAGGGAAAGAGATTTGCTCTTCCCCATTCAGAAATAATGATTCACCAGCCTCTTGGAGGAATGAGAGGTCAGGCTTCTGATATTAAAATACATGCAGACAGAATTATTAAAATTAGAGACACATTAAATCAATTAATCAGCGAAAAAACCGGTCAGCCCTTGGCTAAGGTTGAAAGGGATACAGACAGAGATAACTTTATGACTGCAGAAGAGGCAAAGGCTTATGGTATAATTGATGACATTATAGCCAAAAGAAAATAAGGAGTGTTTTAATGAGCAAAGTAAATGATAAACAAATTAAATGCTCGTTTTGTGGAAAATCCCAGGAACAGGTAAGAAGACTTATAGCTGGTCCCGATGTATATATTTGCGATGAATGTATAGAACTATGCTATAATATAGTAGACGAAGACATAGATTTGTTTGAAGAATATGATTTTAGCGAACTACCAAAGCCAAAAGATATTAAAGAAAAATTAGATGAATATGTAGTACAGCAGGATCATGCAAAAAAAGCATTGGCAGTGGCAGTTTACAACCATTATAAAAGAATTAACTATAAATCCAAAGAAGATGGAGTAGATATTCAAAAAAGTAACATACTCTTAATAGGACCCACTGGAAGTGGAAAAACATATTTAGCACAAACTTTGGCAAAATTATTAAATGTTCCTTTTGCCATTACAGATGCAACTTCATTAACGGAAGCAGGCTATGTTGGTGAAGATGTTGAAAATATACTGTTAAAGTTGTTGCAGGCTGCGGACTTCGATGTGGATAGAGCAGAGAAAGGAATAATATACATCGATGAAATTGATAAAATTTCAAGACGTTCGGAAAATCCTTCAATTACAAGAGATGTAAGTGGAGAAGGAGTTCAGCAGGCACTCCTTAAAATCCTTGAAGGAACTACAGCCAATGTTCCTCCCCAGGGAGGCAGAAAGCATCCCCATCAAGAATTTATACAGATAGATACTACCAATATATTATTTATACTTGGTGGTGCTTTTGACGGTATAGAAAAAATTATCCAAAAGAGAATTGGTAAGAAAAGTATAGGCTTCGGTGCAGATATTTCCGGTAATTCTTCCATGGATACAGATAAACTGTTAAAACAAGTACAATCACAAGACTTGTTAAAATACGGAATGATTCCTGAATTTGTAGGAAGAGTTCCAGTAGTAGTTGCTTTAGAAAAATTAGATGAAAAGGCATTAATTTCCATTTTAACAGAGCCGAAGAATGCTTTGATAAAACAATACAAGGAATTGTTTAAAATGGATAATGTGGAATTGGAAATAGAGAAAGAAGCCTTAGAAGAAATAGCCAAAAGGGCATTAGAGATAAATACCGGAGCAAGAGGGCTAAGAGGTATAATAGAAGGTGTGATGACCGATGTCATGTATGAAATACCATCGAGGAAAGATATCAAAAAATGTGTTATTACAAAAGATACAATCGTTAATAACAGCGAACCTAAATTAGTATTAGCTAAGAAGACTGTATCTAACAAAAAAGAGAATGTATCATAAATACTGCCTGCTTAGCAGGCAGTTTTTATAAGGAGAAAATATGGCAGAGAATTACAGTATAGAAAAGAGAACTCTTCCCTTAATACCCATAAGAGGTATTGGGATTTTTCCCAATACAGTTATACACTTTGACATTGGAAGGGAAAAATCTATAAATGCTTTGGAAGAGGCAATGCTTGAAGATTCAGATATTTTTTTGACTATTCAGAAAGTTGCAGACTTAGACTCACCTATGGAAGACGACTTTTATGAAATAGGCGTTATTTGCAAAATTAAACAAATGATTAAGTTACCTGGAGACAATATAAGAGTATTGGTTGAAGGTATAAACAGGGCTAAGATTACTGCTATTACTCAAAACGAACCTTTCTTTGAAGTTGAATTGGACGAATATATTTATAATTACAGCGAACCATTGGACGATAAATTAGAAGCAATGGTACGCCTTACATTAAACTACTTTGAGGAATACTCCTTAATATTTGGTAAGATAGCTCCTGATGCGGTAATTTCCCTCAAGGAAATAAGAAATCCCGACAAACTTGCCGATGTAGTGGCTTCCTACATATATTTAAAGGCAGAACAAAAGCAAGCCTTGTTAGAAATTTTTGATCCTTATGAGAGACTTGAATCCATTAACAAAATACTGGCTAAAGAAATAAAAGTCTTGAAAATAGAGAATGAAATAAATGAGCTTGTCAGAAAACAAATCAATGAATTTCAAAAAGATTACTATTTGAAAGAACAATTAAGAGCAATTCAAAAAGAATTAGGGGAAGATGAAAGTGCCGACTTAGAAGTTGAAGAGTATATGGAAAAGATTGCAAAAGCCCATATGCCGAAAGAAGTTAAAGAAAAAGCAGAAAAGGAAATAAACAGACTTCTGAAAATATCTCCTTCATCACCAGATGCGGGCGTTATTAGAACTTATGTTGATTGGCTCTTAGATTTACCCTGGAACAAAAAAACAAAAGACAATACAGATTTAAAGAAAGCTAGGAAAATTCTTTCAGAAGACCATTATGGACTGGAAGAGGTTAAAGAAAGAATATTGGAGTACTTAGCTGTAAAACAAATAAGAAAAGATATGAAGGGGCCTATTCTGTGTTTTGTAGGACCTCCAGGTGTGGGAAAAACCTCCATAGCTAAATCCATAGCCAGGGCTATGAACAGAAAGTATGTGCGAATTTCCTTGGGAGGAGTAAGGGATGAGGCAGAAATACGAGGCCACAGAAGAACCTATATAGGTGCAATACCCGGCAGAATAATTTCATCCTTAGCTAAAGTAAAAGTGAATAATCCAGTTTTTTTATTGGATGAAATAGACAAACTAAGCAGTGATTTCAAAGGCGACCCTGCATCAGCTCTTTTGGAAGCTCTTGACCCGGAGCAAAACAAAACTTTCACAGACCACTACATTGAAGCTCCTTTCAGCTTAGAAAATGTAATGTTTATAACTACTGCAAACACTACAGCAACCATACCGGCACCTCTTTTAGACAGAATGGAAGTTATAGAAATTGCAGGATATACTGATAATGAAAAAAAGAAAATTGCCCAAGAATACCTTATTAAAAAACAATTGACGGAACACGGTTTAAATGAAAAATCAGTTAGAATTTCCGAAAATGCCATAACTGAAATTATTGAAAGATACACCAGAGAATCAGGTGTAAGAAATTTAGAAAGAAATATAGGTAAACTTGTAAGGAAGGCTGCCGTTCAGATAGTTGAAAAGAAGAAAAAATCAGTTACTATAAACAGCGGAAATATAGGAAAATACTTGGGCATACCAAGGTATGATTATAATTTAGCTTACGAAGAAGACCAGGTTGGAGTAGTTACAGGTCTTGCCTGGACCAAGGTTGGAGGAGAGACTCTCTTTGTGGAAGTCAATACCATGAAAGGCGAGGGAAAACTTCAGCTTACAGGCCAATTAGGAGATGTTATGAAAGAATCAGCCATGGCTGCCTTAAGTTATATAAAAGCTAATGAAGAAAAGTTCAATATTGATTACAAAATTTTCAAGGAAACAGATATACATGTCCACGTACCAGAAGGAGCCATACCTAAGGACGGACCTTCAGCTGGAATTACAATTGCAACGGCAATAATTTCTGCACTTACCAATAAGCCCGTCAGAAAAGATGTGGCCATGACAGGTGAAATTACAATCAGGGGAAGAGTACTTCCTATAGGTGGAGTAAAGGAAAAATTATTGGCTGCAAAAAGAGCAGGTATAAAAAAGGTAATTTTATGCTCCAAAAATGAGCCAGACGTTACCAAAATAGATCCAAAAATAATTCGCTCCATGGAAATTGTATATGTGGACAGAATTGAAGAAGTAGTTAAAGAAGCAATTAGAGGTATAGATGGGGATAGGATTCCCCTTAATCAAAGAAGGGATGAATATGATTATAAGAAAAGCTGAATTACTTATTACCGCTGTTAAAAAAGACCAATACCCCACAACCCTAGTTCCCGAAATAGCTTTTGCCGGAAAATCAAATGTGGGGAAATCCTCACTTATTAATGCTCTGTTAAACAGAAAGAGTCTTGCAAGAACCAGCTCACAACCGGGAAAAACGCAAACCATTAATTTTTATAATGTCAATGATGAGTTAAACATTGTGGATCTTCCCGGTTATGGCTATGCAAAAGTATCTAAGGAAGAGCAATTAAAATGGGGAAAGATGATAGACACATACTTACATGAAAGGGAACAGCTGAGAGAAGTTATTTTGTTGGTGGATATAAGGCACGAACCAGGAAAAAATGATATACAAATGTATAATTGGATCAAGGACTGTGGATTTACAGGATATGTTATTGCAACTAAAGCGGATAAACTTTCAAAATCCAGGCAAATTAAAAACATATCCATCATTAAGAAAACTCTGAACATACAAAACAATGATCTTATTATCCCTTTTTCATCTGTAAACAAAAAAGGTACAGAGGAATTGTGGAACATAATTAGTTCAATTTTGACACAAAATTTACTTTAAAACATATATAATTCTTCCAGGTGGTTTAAGTTTTAATAAAAAGGGTATATTATAACCGATAGGAGGAATGGTGATGGGTTATGTGATCGAAAAAAAAATCCACAGCGACATAAACTGTGTTAAAATATTAGTTGAAGAAATACTATCAAGTATTAAACACAAACTTTCCGAAACTACTTTTTTTAATACCAAGCTTATTCTATACGAACTAATGATAAATAGTGTCATTCACGGAAATTGTGAAGATTTAAATAAAATGATATATACGAAAATTTACATTAATAAGTCTCGGATAATAATTGAAGTTTCTGATGAAGGGGAAGGCATTTGTTATAATCAAAAGATATATAATGAAAATGATCTATCAGAATCGGGTAGAGGACTTATGCTGGTAAAAGGATTGGCCGATAAATTCGATATACGAGGAAATACTGTAATATGTGAACAATATTTGAAATAATTATTTTAATTAGATAATAAACTTGCTATAATAAACACGTAATGTGTTTATTTTTAATTACTTTGCCTATTATAAAGCAGGAGGCCAAATGAAAATAGTATCCCACAGAAATGTAAAAAATAATGAAATAATTACAAAAGAAGAACTGGAAATGATCTTAAAAAAAGAAGAACCCAAAATATATGAAGTTATTAGAGTAATTGACGGAAAAACTATTTTCTTAAATGAACATTTCCAGCGAATGAATAAAAGTATTGAATTAAGTGGAATAAATTACAAATTAAACTTAGAAGATTATAAAAAGTCAGCACAACTTTTAATTAAAGAGAACAATATAAAAAATTGCAACATAAGGGTTTCCTTTTATTATTCCCAGGAGCCTGTAACACTCTTTTATTTCATAGAAAGCTACTATCCTACAAAGGAAGAATTTAATGTAGGTATTCATACGGTTACCCTTAAAATAGCAAGAAAAAATCCCAATGTTAAATCCTATGAAAAGGAATTAAAAGAAAAAGTAGCAAATATTATGAAAGAAAACAATGCTTTTGAAGCAATAATGGTAAACCAGGATGGAACCATAAGTGAGGGTAGTAGATCAAATGTATTTTTTATAAAGGGTAACAAACTGATAACTTCGCCAGACTCTGCTGTGTTGTTAGGAGTTACAAGAAGCAAGATAATTCAATTGTGCGAGAAAAATTCAATAGAAATCGAAAAAAGACCAGTTAAACTTCATGAACTTAAAGAATTTGAGGCAGCTTTTATTACGGGAACATCAAATGATGTACTGCCTATAAAGACTATTGATAAGTTACAGTATAATTCATCAGAAAATGAAGTTGTAAGAAGGGTTTCAGAACTATATTTAGAAGAAGTAAAAAAAGAAATGGAGAAATAATAGGGATAGGTCATCAAAAACACAAAAATGGCCTCGTGGCCATTGTTGTGAAGCATTAATATGCATAAAAGGGGTATTGGGAATATATCGGTTATCGGGGGGGATAACCATGGATATTATAGCAAACATGAAGTCATTATGCAAGCTTTTTTTACATTTTTCGCATACAAAAAAATGTTAAAATTATGTAAATTAAAGGAAAGGAACTATGGTATATTTAGATAACAGTGCAACGACAAGGGTAAGACCGGAAGTCTTGGAAGAAATAATTGATGTTAACCTTAATTGTTACGGTAATCCATCATCTCTCCACAGAATGGGACTAATGGCAGAAAAGAAAGTGGAAGAAGCAAGGAAATCTGTTGCAAAATTGTTAAATGCAACCCCTCAGGAAATCTATTTTACAGGCTGCGGTACAGAAAGCAACAATATTGCAATTTTTGGGATATTGTCTGATTTACGGGAAAAAAATAATATTATTACCACCAAAATTGAACATCCTTCCGTATACAATGTATTTAAGGAATTAGAAAAGAAATGTCAGGTAAAATACTTAGATACGGACAATAAAGGAAAAATAAATTTAGCTCAACTAGAAGAAATGATAGATGAGAATACAAAGCTAGTATCCCTAGCTCATGTTAACAATGAAATAGGTGTAATTCAGGATTTAGATAATATTGCAAGGGTCATCAAATCCAAAAACAGAAACACTAAACTCCACGTCGACGGGGTACAATCTTATGGTAAATTAAAGATTGACGTGAAAAAAGTACCCATTGATACAATGGCTTTCAGCAGTCATAAAATACATGGACCAAAGGGAGTGGGTGGTCTGTATGTTCGAGCTGGTTTAAAGTTAAATTCTTTAATTTTTGGCGGTGGCCAGGAGGGAGGTCTTCGCTCAGGCACTGAAAATACTCCTGGTATAGTAGGCTTTGGTAAAGCTTGTGAATTAATATTTGAAAATTTCGAAGAAGAAAATGAAAGATTATATAAGTTGAGAAATGAATATATAAAAAGATTAAAAGAAATTGAAGATATTAAGTTTAATAGCCTTACAGACGAAGAGGGTGCTCCTCACATTATTAACCTATCCTTTAAAAATGTCCCAGGTGAAGTACTGGTACATTACTTGGAAGGTAAAAATATTTTTGTTTCCACAGGTTCTGCCTGCTCTTCCAAGGCAAGGGATAACAGAATTTTGGATGCGATTAAAATAAGCAAAGATTATGAAGGAACCATAAGAATAAGTTTAGGATACTTTAATAACTTTGAAGAAGTGGATTATGTAATTGAAAATATTAAACAATCAGTAAATGAAATACGACTTATAACGAATAGGAGAAGATAGGATGTACAATATACTTGCCGTAAGTTTTGGAGAAATATATTTAAAAGGAAAAAACAGAGGTATTTTTGAGCATAAATTTATGGAACAAATTAAATATGCCGTAAAAGAATTTGAAGGAGTACATGTTTATAAGGATTCTGGCAAAGTCTTTGTAGAAACTGATAATACAGATGAAATGGACAGTATAATTGAAAAGGTAAGGAAGGTATTTGGCAGTTCCGTTATAAGTCCATCTATAAAAACCCTTAAGGATCCAGAAGTAATAATTGATAAAACCAAAGAACTGTTTAAATATCTATTAACAAAGAAAGATATTAAAACTTTCAAAATAAAAACCAAGCGCAGTGATAAGAGTTTTCCTATAAAATCAATGGACTTCAGCGCCTATGTAGGAGGGAAAATTCTACAGGAATTCAGCGGTATAACTGTTGATGTACATAATCCGGATGTGGAAATTTATATTGATATTAAAAGAGATTGCTATATTTCTTCTGAAAGAATAAGGACTTTGGGAGGTCTTCCTGTAGGTTCAAATGGGAGAGCCTTGCTCCTGCTTTCTGGAGGAATTGACAGCCCGGTTGCCGGATATATGATTGCTAAAAGAGGTGTAGAAATAAACGCTCTATACTTCCATACCTATCCCTTTACTTCTGAAAGGGCAAACGAAAAAGTAAAAAAGTTAAAAGAAATCCTTGAAGAATATTGCGGCAAAATAAATCTTTACAGTATGAACATGCTGGAAGTTCATAAAGCCATAAGGGAGTTTTGTCGTGAAGAAGAAACCACCATCTTGGCCAGAAGGTTTATGATGAGATTGGCGGAAAGGATTGCGTTGGAGAATAATATGGATATGTTGATTACGGGAGAAAGCTTGGGCCAAGTTGCCAGTCAAACCATGAAGTCCATGGCGGTTATAGAAGATGCCATCCACATGCCCATATTAAAACCCTTAGTTGGATTGGACAAAGCTGAAATTATTGAAATTGCACGTGAAATTGGCACCTATGAAACTTCTATTTTGCCCTATGATGATTGTTGTTCAGTATTTGCCCCTGAACGTCCCTTGACAAATCCAAAATTAAGTGCAATAAAAAAATCAGAAAGCAATTTAAATATTGAAGAATTAGTTGAAAAAGTATACAGTACACTGGAAATTATATAAGGCAATAAATAATTTTATAAGAATCACATATTTTACTATCTGACATATATTGAATTATAAATTAAGTGAGGTGAGATATATGTCAGATGAAGTAAAAGCTACTAGTTACGGATGCTGTGACAACATAGGCGGGAATGAATGGATTGAATGGCTTATAATATTAGCGATAATATTCTTCCTATTAGGAGGAAACAGTTTCTTCGGCAGAGGGGGATGCTGCAGATAGTACTTACCTAAACAGACACCACAGGGTGTCTGTTTTAATAATGCAAAAAAGCTTGATTTTATATAAATTAGCATGTATACTAAGCTTAATATTTCAATAAGAGGAATGCATAAATAGGAGGACGAAATGTATAAAATAGCATTATTTTGTGAGATACCAGAAGATACCATGAAATTGTTTCATGAAGATAAATATCAAATAACTTATGAAGAAACATCTGACGTGGACGGAATTGTTATGAGAAGCAAGGACATACATGATATGAAGTTTTCCAAAAGACTTAAGGCAATAGCCAGATCCGGTGCCGGAGTTAACAATATTCCCGTGGAAAGATGTTCAGAAGAAGGGATAGTTGTATTTAATGCTCCCGGTGGAAATGCCAATGCAGTATGTGAATTGACTTTTTTAGGATTGTTAATGAGTTCACGAAAAATTGTTGACAGTATAGAGTGGACAAAGAGCCTGGAAAAAGATGTGGTAGAAACCGTAGAAAAGGGTAAATCTCAATTTGTAGGTCCGGAGCTGAAAGGCAAGACCTTAGGTGTAATAGGACTAGGAAATGTGGGACACTTAGTTGCAAATTTAGGCGTTAAATTAGGAATGGAAGTTATTGGATACGACCCATATATTTCTGTTAAAAATGCCCTGAAATTGTCCTGGGATGTTCAATATACCAATGATATAAACGAACTGTACACAAAAAGTGACTATATTACCTTACACATACCTTATAATAATGAAACAAAGAACTATATTAACAAGGATAATATTAA
>DURT01000068.1 GCA_012843025.1 Tissierellia bacterium
ATAACTATAGACTATGAAAATCAAAAACTATCTGTAATCTACTTCCTGCCATTACTCTTAATAGCAGGATTTGTCCCATTAATAGTATACGGAAAATATGTTGATTTGGAAGGAACTTTACAAGGCCTGTATTGGACAGGCCAGAGACAATACTTGGATTTCTTCAGCTACTGGAAATCCGTATGGGTAGTTGTACTGACAGCTATAGCAACAATATTCTACATTATTTTATACAAACAAAAGAAACTACCTTTTAAAAACTTAAAACAATACTATATACCACTGTTAATCTATGCAATTTTCGTAATTATATCAACCATATTCGCAATAGACACACAAACAGCTCTCTGGGGATTCGTAGATATGTACCAGGGCATGTTTGTGTTACTTAGCTATGTCTTAATTACATTCTTGACAATTAACTTCGTCAACAGTGAAAGAGATATAGAATTATTCGTAAAAGCATTTTTATTCTTAATGATAGTAGAAGGACTATTAGGCATAACCCAATACTTTGGTTTCGACTTCTTCCAAACGAAAATAGGGAAAAGCCTGATAATCCCAGGAAATCTAAGAGTTGAAGACTTATCCTTCTCCTTTGGACCAAAGACAATATACGGTACACTCTTTAACACTAACTTTGTAGGAAGCTTTGCAACCCTTATGCTGCCACTGTCAGTAGCCTTACTACTATGTGCAAAGACTAAAAAGCAAAGAATTATATCTGCAATAGCAGTGGTACTTATGATTTTCGTATGGATAGGATGTAACTCCAGAGCAGGATACTTAGGAGTTGCTGTGTCTAGTATATTTGCACTGTGGTTGTTTAGGAAGGTAATAATTAAGAATTGGAAGGTATCAATGAGTATTTTCGTGGTGTTTATAGTACTGTTAGTTGGATTGAATGTAATTTCAGAAGGAACTTTGGTTAGTCGATTAAAAACATTTAATGTGGTGAAGCAAATAGAAAGTATAAAAGAAAGAAATGAAACAGGATTTAAATTTGAAGATATAGAATTAAGAAAAGATATGATATCTATAAGAACTAACAGACAGACTTTACATATGAAAATAGATGAAGATAAAATTTACTTTTTAGATGAAGATATGAAAGAAATTGGACTTAAGATTGAAGGGAACAAAATATTATTAAATGACTTCGACAAATATTGGCATATCTATAATATTACTATTCCCCAAAACTATCCAGGCGTTAGTGTAACAACTCATTGGGGATGGGGCACGACTAATTTTTATATAACTCAAAATGGAATAAAAATATTAGGTTCAGGTGGTAGAATAGCAGAACCTATTGTGGCAGAACGATTTAAGCCATTAGACGGATTGGAGAGTTTTATGTCCGGCAGAGGGTATATATGGAGTCGTACAATCCCTATGATTAAGACATATTTAATTACAGGTTCTGGCCCAGATAATTATCCCATTTCGTTTCCCCAAGATGATTTTATCGCTAAGTTAAATATATATATGGATGCAAATATGGTAATTGACAAACCTCACAATATGTATTTTCAAATAGGAATAAATACTGGGGTGATTTCTTTAATAGCATTATTGCTCGTATGGGGATTATATGCTATTAACAGTTTAGTTTTATATAGCAAAACAAAATATGATTCTGTAGATAAAATTTTAGGTGCAGCCTGTTTTGTGAGTATAATTGGATACTTAGTAGCTGCTGTGTTTAATGACCATATTGTATCTGTATCTCCTATTTTTTGGTTAGTTTTAGGTATTGGAATAAATATAAATACAAAACTACGAATGAAAGAATTAGAGATATAATAAGAATTGAGGCTGAAATGTCAAAATTATATAAAGGTTTATATAATATATTAAATAAATATCGAAAGTTTATACTTCTAATTATAGATACTTGTATCTCCATACTGTCATATTTAATGCC
>DURT01000069.1 GCA_012843025.1 Tissierellia bacterium
ATTGCAATTTTTACGGCCTCATCCATGGATAGCATTAATGGTCCACTTTCTGTTATTTCTACACCATCTTCATTACCTTCTGCTGCCACCACACTTGTTAAGGTGCTTAAGAGAAGCATCATAACCAATATTAATGATATTTTTCTTTTCATTTTTCCCTCCGTTATGTTCATTATTTAACTGCAAAACCGTTGTAAAGCAAGTTAATAATAACATCATCTTCTTTAATTTTTGAATCCTTTTTATGGAGTTTCAATCGCAAATATTCCGTCATGGTACCCACTATGGAACATGCAATAATCTCTGAAGGAATGTTTTTTAAGACTACTCCTTCGTCCTTTCCTTGATCTATTATCTTGTATATTAAGCCATACATTTCTGATATTTTTCCTACAATTGTTATGACGGTTTTTTCCGATATAATGTTCTTACTGGATAAAATATTATCTATACTCATGCTGGCTAAATCTGATTCCGTTATTGATTTTTCATTAAATAGAATCAAAAGTTTTTCCTTGAATGAATTTTTCATATTGCTGATATTTCTTATGTTTTCAATTATTAAATCAACATATTCTATACAGGCTTCGTCAAATATGTCCTGCTTGTTTTCAAAGTATTCATACAGGGTACCCTTACCTACACCTGCTGCTATTGCAATATCTTCCATTTTAGTATTATGAAACCCTTTATCTTTAAAAAGAGTCCGGGCAGATTTTAGAATATCCTTTCTCTTTTGAATTCTTACGTCCATGGAACCTCCTTACTGTAATTGTTTATTGACTTTATTTTTATTTTTCTTTCTCTTGAAAAATTCTGATATATCGTCAAATATAGTGTACATAACTGGAACTATTACCAGGGTTAAAACTGTTGCAAGGGATAATCCTCCAGTTACTACTACACCCATGGACTGAGTTAGTTCTGCTCCTTCACCAATACCCAAAGACATTGGTACAAGACCTAAAATTGTTGTCAGCGCAGTCATCATAATAGGACGTATTCTGATGGGGCCTGCTTTCATTATAGCAAGGTCTCTCTCTTCTCCTCTTCTACGTCTTATATTAATGTAATCTACCAAGACTATGGCATTATTAACAACCACACCAACCAAGATAATTAAGCCTATGATACCAATTACATTAAGAGGCAGTCCTGTTATAAACAGCCCTATAAAACCTCCCGATAATGCTAATGGTACGGTAAACATAATGGATAATGGTTGAATTAATGACTCAAACTGTGCAGCTATAATCATGTAGACTAAAAGAATAGCCATAATCATAACTAAGCCCAAGTCCCTGAAAGTTTCTTCAATTTGTTGAATTTCTCCACCAAAAGTATAACTGTAACCTTGAGGCATGTCGTATACCTTAAGTAATTCCTGTACTTCCATGGACACAGATTGTACGTCTCTTCCAACTACACTTCCTGATACGGTTAAAACCCTTACTTGGTTTTCTCTCATTATACTAATAGGACCTTCTGCAACTCTTATACTGGCAACTTCCGAAAGGGGTATGCTGCTACCCATAGGAGTTTCAACAGGAAGCATTTCCAAGTATGAAATACTTTCTCCGTAAACATTATCTCCTTTAAGCACAACGTCTATTTCATCACCGTTAACCTTGTATTTCGTTACATTTGAACCGGACAGTGTATTAATAACAGACCTTCCTATTTGTGCTGTAGTTAATCCATATTGGGATGCAATACCCCTGTCTGCAATTATTTGTACCTGGGGTATACCATCCTCATAGCTGGTGGTAACTTCTCTGGTTCCTTCAACACTTTCTATTAACTGTTTGAAGTCATCTCCAATATTCCTTAAAGTATCCAAATCATCACCCTTGATACTGATACTAATGGAACCTACACCCATTCCCATCATTACCATAGATGATTCAGAAACACTTATTTCAGCTCCAGGAATGTCTTTTACCAGTGTTCTTATTTCATCACTGATTTCTTTTGCACTTCTATCTCTTTCATCTAAGTCACTAAGCAAAACACTTACTGAACCGCTGGCAGAACCTCCTATACTCATAAATCCTCCACCTCCAGCAGAGGTAAATACGGATTCAACCTCAGGTATATCCTTTATTAAAGTTTGTACTTCCATTAATACATTATCTACTTCCTTTGTTTCAGATCCAGCTGGCATACTTACTGAAATATTAATCATTCCTTCATCAGTTGCAGGGAAAAATTCTGCACCTACGGATATAACCATGGCAATACTTGCAACAAACAAACCTATACTTAGCATAATTGTTATAAAGCGATGTCTGATACTCCAGCTCAGTACTTTTTTATATAAAACAACCAAGGGGCCATGCTTTTTTTCCTGTTCTTCTTCTGATTCAAGATTTTTTACGGTTACTAGCTTTGAACACAGCATAGGCACCAGGGTTAGGGCTACTATTAAAGAACTTAAAAGTGAAATTGCAACAGACAGTGCAAATTCCTTAAATATCATTGCAGCAAGTCCCCCGGTAAAGACAATGGGTAGGAAAACAGCAATAGTAGTTAAGGTGGAAGCTGTAATCGCCATTCCAACTTCATTGGCACCATCTACTGCTGCAGTACTTCTGTCCAGACCTAAACTTCTGTTTCGGTATATATTTTCAAGGACAACTATGGAGTTATCAACAAGCATTCCAATACCCAATGCCAGTCCTCCGATGGTCATCATATTTAGGGTAATATCTGTGAAAAACAGTATTACGAAGGTGGTTATTATGGAAAAAGGTATTGAAATAGCTATTACCAATGTAGTTTTGAAACTTCTTAAAAAAAACAAGAGTATTAATATGGCCAAAACTCCACCCTTTACTGCAGTATTTATTAAGTTATCTATTGCCAAATTAATATATTCTGCCTGGTCAAATACAGTAACTAAGTTTAACTCCGGATATTCAGCTTTGATTTTTTCTATTTCCTTATTTACAGCCTTAGCTACATTGACGGTATTTCCATCGGATTGCTTCATTACGGATATTTGTACGACTTCTTTGCCATCTAACTTGGTTATGGAAGATTGTTCCTTGCTTATTAAGTTCACATCTGCAATATCTTTTAACCTCAGAGTCCCGCCTCTGGCAAGGGGAATGGTTAAGTTCCTTATTTCTTCAATAGATTTAAATTCCCCCATGGTTCTTACAGTTAATTCATTATTGCCCTTTTTTACACTACCACCAGGCATATTTAAGTTTTCTGCCTGAAGTATTTGAGCAATATAGGAGGGTGTTAAATTGTATCCCTTGATCATTTCTTCTTTTAACATTATTTCTACTTCCTGCTTTAATCCTCCCGATACATTGGCAGAAGCAGTACCCTCTATACGCTCTAAACGGGGAGATATTACATCTTCAGCAATTTTTTGAATGGTATGAAGATCTCCCTTACCCGATACAGCTAATTGGATTATAGGAAGTGCATTAGGATCCATTTTCAACACCAAGGGAGAAGAAGTTCCATCAGGCAAAAAACCTTTAATAATATCTGTTTTTTCCCTCACCTGAATCATTATTTCATCCATATCTGTGTTAAATGCAAATTCTAATAATAAAATTGAACTTCCTTCATTAGAAATGGAAATGATGTTTTCAATGTTTTCAACAGTGGCCAAGGTTTGCTCCAAAGGCCTTGATATAATACTTTCTATTTCTTCGGGGCCAGCTCCCTCATAGCTAGTTTGGACCATTACATAAGGAAGTTCCATTTTGGGAAGCAAGTCTATTTGTAACTTACTGTAGGAAACTATACCAAGGACAATAACTATTAATATTATCATTGTAATTGTAACGGGTTTTTTAACTGAAAATCTTGCAAGCATTACTATTCACCCCTTACAACCTTTATTTTACTTCCATTACTTATGTAATCCTGACCTTTCACTATAACTTTCGCTCCTTCAGAAAGACCATCCTTTATTTCTATGTAAGCTCCCGTATCCAAGCCTGTGGTAACTTCTTTTTCCACGGCTAAATCTCCCTCTGCCACAAACACATACTTTTTATCATCTCTTTCTTGAACAGCTTCTGCCCTTACAGCAAAAGCATTTTCAACCATATCAGTTTTTAAATAAACTTTCGCAAACATTCCCGGTTTAATTGTTCCGTCATTTTCAAGAACAATACTCACCATGTAAAGATTAGTCATTGGATCTGCCGAGGAGCTTATACTGTTAATTACTGCCTCCTCCTTATAACCTGCTGAACTGATTTCAATCTCTACTGGATCTCCTGCTTTTACTTTGTTTACAATACTTGAAGAAATTCCAAATTCAACAGTCACACTGTCTGAATCAACTATTGTAACAGGAGGATTGGCACTTGTTGCAAATTCCCCCTCAACTAGGTTAACACTTGATACTATACCTGAGATAGGTGCTTTAACTTCTGCATTTTCCAACATTGACACAGCATTAGTATAGGCTACTCTTGCCTGTTCTACAGACATTCTTGCTGCTTCCAATGCTTCGTCAGAGGCTGATAACTTTGCCTGTTCATATTGAGTTTCCGGCACTGCCCCTTCTTCATATAATTTTTCAATTCTCGCCAAGTTTTCCTTAGCAGTGGCAATTTGTGCCTCCGTTACTTCAAAACCTGCTTTGGCAGCTTCATAGGCGGCAAGAGCCTGATTTACCTGTTTTTGAATATCTTCTTTATCCATTACAAACAATACATCGTTCTTTTCTACTTTATCTCCTACATCTACATATATTTTTTCAACTTTTCCTGAAATTAAAGGTACAACGTATACGTCCTTATCCGCATATACTTTTGCTGTCATCATATTTTCTACATACAAATTCATAGGCTTCAGTGTTTCCACTTCCACAGCCGTGTATGTTTCCTCTTCTACTATAGTTGTTTCTTCGCTGCCTTGGCAGCCAGTAACAATAAATAGAACAATTAATAATAATGTCAAAATTCTTTTCATGTGCCCTCCAATGTTCCGACCGACCAGTCGGTTTTTAGTAGAATTATAACACCTGCAAAATCCACTGTCAATTAGCAATAACAAAAATATTGGGATAGATACAGATAGCATGATTAATATCATGGAAATAACTTTAAGACCATTGTTACACAATAAAAAACATCACCCTTGGTAATTACTATTGGGTGATGTTTTATATATGGGAATCCAGTTAGTTAATGTCATCTCGCAGTCTCATTCACCAAAATATTTGCTCCCTTCGGTCGCATATTTTGGGAATTCGTTGCGAATGACCTAACCCCATTTTTTCTTCCCTACGGTCGAAAAAATGGGGTTAGGTCATCTTTAATAGGCTCGTGCTGCGTAGATCATATGTTTTGCGGGTTTTCCACAAATGTGGCACTTATCCCCTAAGTTTTCCTGTTCGAAAGGAATACATCTAATAGTTGCTCCTGTTTCCTCTTTTAGCTTATCTTCACATGCTCTTTCACCGCACCACATCATTTTGGCGAAACCAGGACGGTTGGGTAAATCTTTTTTGTACTGTTCATAATCTTCTACTATATAGGTGTGAGCTTCTCTGTGAGCTTTGGCTTTTTCAAACAAATCTGCCTGCATAGTCTTAAGCATATCAGAAATAGTATCTGCTATATTGTCAAGGGAAATAAATTCTTTTTCCAACTTATCTCTTCTTACTGCCACTGCTTGATTATTCTCAATATCTCTAGGCCCAATTTCAATACGTATTGGGTATCCCTTCATTTCGTACTGATTGAACTTCCATCCTGGTGAATATTCTGTACTATCATCTAATTCAACGCTTATTCCCTTATCTTTCAGCGCATTGTATAGTTCATTTGCTTTCTCTAAAACTCCCTCTTTCTTTTGAGCTATTGGAATTATTACCACCTGTACTGGTGCCATCTTAGGAGGAAGTACCAATCCTCTGTTATCTGAGTGAACCATTATAAGTCCACCGATTAATCTGGTAGAAATACCCCAGGAAGTATGGTAGGGATATTGTTCCTTGCCGTCTCTTCCCTGGAACTTAATATCAAAAGCTTTTGTGAAGTGTTGACCTAAATTATGGGAAGTACCTGCCTGCAGTGCCTGACCATCGTGCATCAAGGCTTCCATGGTATATGTGGCCTCAGCACCAGCAAATCTTTCCTTATCGCTTTTTCGACCTGTAACAACAGGCATTGCCATTAAATCTTCTGCTACTTGCCTGTATATTTCAAGCATTTGAAGAGTTTCAGCTTGAGCTTCTTCAGCTGTTTCATGAAGAGTATGGCCTTCCTGCCATAGAAATTCAGAAGTTCTCAAAAAGGGTCTGGTTGATTTTTCCCACCTAACAACACTGCACCACTGATTGTACAAAAATGGTAAATCTCGGTAAGAATTTAGCCATTTTGCATACATGTGACATATGATTGTTTCTGAAGTAGGTCTTACTACTAATCTTTCGCTTAATTCATGGTCTCCCCCGTGGGTAACCCAAGCTACTTCTGGTGCGAATCCTTCCACATGTTCCTTCTCTTTATTTAACAAACTTTCAGGAATTAAGAGAGGAAAATACATATTTTTGTGTCCAGTAGCTTTAAACTTTGCATCTGCATATTCCTGAATTTTTTCCCACAAAGCATATCCATAAGGCCTGATAACCATAAATCCTTTTACGGGAGAGTAATCAACTAACTCAGTTTTCATTATTACATCTGTATACCATCTGCTAAAGTCCTCTTCCATAGGTGTAATTTCTTTTACAAATTCTTTGTCTTTCTTAGCCATTTTTTCTCCTTTCTTTGATAGGTTTATTATAATATTCATTCTACACTGTAGTCCTGGTTTCCCCGCCATACAAAATAAACCGCCTCTAAGTTTAGAGGCGGATCTTCCGCGGTACCACTCTAATTACTGAATATCAGTATCTCTTTAATATAAGGGTTTCGCCCTGGGTTTATCCCAATACTCCGAGGCGGGTTCGTAATACAGAGGGCCGAAAATCTTCCACCGGTGATTTTCTCTCTAAAGACCTTGTATAACTACTATTCCTCTTCATAGTATGCTATTCATAACAAGTTCATATTATTAAATTTTTATAATAATGTCAATATTTTTTTGTGTTTACCAGCAATTCTTATATAAAATAATGAATTGTTCTATTGATATTGGAAAAGACTGGCTGTATAATATATATACACTAATAAAACAGGAGGATAAGTATGAACAAAAGAGTTGTAAGTTTAGTATTAGTAATGCTATTAATTTTAAGTAGTTTCAGCTTCGTATTTGCTTCCGATTCGGAAAACGTTATAATCACCATTATTCACACCAATGATACTCATTCAAGACTATTGGAAGATGATTATAACGGAATTATAGGCTTTGCAAAAATAGCCGCCTTAATCAAAGAGGCAAAGGAAGTGAATCCTAATACATTAGTTCTTGATGCTGGTGATACACTTCATGGAATGCCTATAGTTAATATCAGCAAGGGCGAAAATGCTATAAAGGTATTGGAAGCTGCAGGCTATGATTACATGACCCTAGGTAATCATGATTTTAACTATGGTTATGAAAGGCTATTGGAACTAAGGGATATGACATCCTTAGGAATGTTAAATGCAAATATTTTGAAAGATGGTGAAAATCTATTCACTCCTTATGTAATTGAAGAAGTAGCTGGAATTAAAATAGGCATCTTTGGTCTTACCACTCCTGAAACAACCTACAAAACAAGCCCTACAAATGTGGAGGGACTAACCTTTGAAGACCCCATAGAAATTTCACAAAAAATAGTTGAAGAATTAAAAGAACAAACAGATGTTATCATTGGTTTAGTTCATATAGGGTTAGATGAAAGTTCTGTAGTTACATCTAAAGAAATTGCGGAAAAGGTAGAAGGTATAGATATTCTTATAGATGGTCACAGCCATACTTTCCTAGAAACAGGTTTATTAGTAAACGATACATTAATTGCTCAAACTGGTGAACACGGTAAAAATTTAGGTTATGTAAATATTGAAATATCCGACGGTAAAATAGTAAATAAAACTTCACAGTTGGTATCTGCAGAAGCTGTGGCTGAAGTGGAACCAGACATGGAAGTAACTAATTTAATTGAAGAAATCAATGAAGCAAATAAGGAAATGTTTGATAAAGTTGTTGCTACAACTGATATTTTCTTAGACGGTGCCAGAGAAAATGTAAGAACCAAGGAAACAAACTTAGGAAATCTTTCTGCAGATGCAGTAAGGGCAGCAGCAGGATCGGATATAGGTTTTGTAAATGGTGGTAATATAAGAATATCTTTGGAACCTGGTAGTATTACTTTTGGTATGCTGGCAGAATTATTCCCCTTCGGCAATACAGTCCAAGTTAAGAAAATTACAGGGGAAGATTTATTGAAAGTATTAGAACAATCTGTTAGCGGATATCCTGCAACATCTGGCGGATTCTTACAGGTAAGTGGTATGGTATTCAGCTTTGATCCTTCAAAGGAAGTAGGATCTAGGGTTGTGGAAGTAACAGTAGGTAACGAGCCACTGAACCTAACGGCAGAATACACTGTTGCAATAAATGATTTCCTAGGAATCGGTGGAGATGGATATGAAGTATTTGCAAACTATCCTATTCACAGCGAAGTAGGAACTTATGAAGAAGTGTTTGCAGATTATTTAAATACTAACGGAACAGCTGGATGTGAAGTTTCAGGAAGAATTAAAGTGGTGGAAACTCCTGTCGTAGAGCCGGAACCTGTTGAACCAGAACCTGTGGAAGAGCCTGAACCTGTAGAAGAGCCTACTCCAGTTGAGCCTGAACCTGTAACAGAAGAAGTAATATACATAGTTGTTCCAGGAGATGTTTTGTGGAAAATAGCAGCAAAATATAATTTAACATATCAGGAAGTAGCTGAATACAATAACTTAGCTAATCCACATTTAATTTTCCCAGAACAAGTATTGAAAATACCTGTAAAATAGTATAAAAGACTCTTCACTCCCTCTTATTTGGGAGTGAAGAGTCTTTTATTATTCATCCATCCCATACAGATTAAATACCGTAAGTTCTGGTGGAGCCATAAATCGCATAGGTATTTGTGATGTTCCCAGTCCAACATTTACATATATTTTTGTTCGCCTGAAATTATCAATAACATACATCCCCCTTACATACTTTTTTGCCAAAGGAGGGTTATAATTTATAAAGGGCAAGTTTATCTGTCCTCCGTGACTATGACCAGATATAAATAAGTCTAAATTGTGTTCAAAAAAATATTCCGCCACATCTGGTTCATGGCTTAGAATTATATTGAAAGAATTTTCATCTAAGTAACTTGCAATAACTTCTTTTTCGAACCTTCCAAAAATTGAATCGTCCATTCCTATTATACTTATATTGTATTCTTTAAGGTATACTCTTTCATTTAAAAGGAGTTTAAATCCACTATCTTCCATTACTTTTCTAAATACTCTTTCAGCACCGCCTCCGTAATCATGATTGCCATACACTGCATACTTTCCAAAGGGAGCATGGATTTCTCCTAATACTTTTCCTATTTCATTTATATTTTCTTTTCTTTTGTACTTGTTGTATTCATCTATTAAATCTCCTGTAAAAACAACAATATGAGGGTTTTCATCATTTATTTTTTTTACTGTCTTTTTTAGATATTCCAAATCAAAAAATTCAGATATATGAACATCTGAAAATTGAACTATTTTAATGTTTTCATTAACTATTAAATTACTGTATATATTTTCGTATTTAACCATTAATAACATTGGCTCTACTATTCCAGCATAAAAGTAAAAAATTATAAAAAATAAAATTAAAAAGAATACTGATCTTATAAAAAACTTCACTTAACTACTCCTGAATGAACTTGGTATGAACAGACTTAGATTGTACAAGCACCTATCTCATCTCTACTACAACTGAAGTATATCAAATTTTCGCAAAAAAATATAGCGAAACTTCGTTCATTAAGAAATTCTTAAATGTTCCGCTATATTAATCTTATACTATTTTGGTCTCTTCTTCATCACAGATAATAAATTCCACATAATTGGTAATTATATCTATGTAATTAAAAGACACAATTCTTTTATATCCTTTTTTCTCAACATAGACGGTAAATATTGAAGGATATGTATTTAAAATTATTCCTTCAACAAATTGAGAACGACTTTTCCCTTTTCTTACCTTGAATTTTACTTTCTTGCCAATACAGCCTTCAACTATTCCCTTGACTCTCATTACGGAACTTGCAGCCAAAAAATCACCTTCTTTACTATAAAATAAAACAAGGGATACTATCCATAATATTATTCCCAATAACACAAAAATTATGTCTTGTTAATTTTGTCAGTAAAGGATGAATATTTCTGCTGAGGTCAAAAAAATGGATGCACCCGGTTTTCGTCAGTACCACACCAGAAAACCGGGTGTCATCCATTCGGGATGTTACTTTCTGTTTTTGGGGGAATCACCTCTTCCAATATAGCTGTATACTAACATTCCTTTACCTTCAATCCCGCTATGGTTTTTCTGAAGCAGTATTGGAAGTAAAACTTATGTTGTACTTTATTAATACCCATTTAATATTATTTTAAACATTATTTTGAATATTTTTTTATTTTATATTGTGCTATAATATGTAAAAAATAGGTGAGGATTAGTATGTTGAAACTTTATTCCTATGGAAAAATAAATTTATTCTTAGATGTTGAAGGAAGACTAAATAATGGTTATCATTTAATAAAATCCATAATGCAGTCCATTGATCTACATGATGAAATAGTTCTAAATCCCATAAAAGAAAACAGAATAATTATTGAATGTTCTGATACCTCCATACCAACAAACGAAAATAACACCTGCTACAAGGCTGCTAGATTAATTAAAGAGACTTACAGTATAAATACAGGTATTCATATTTACATACAAAAAAATATTCCTTCGGAAGCTGGTTTAGCAGGAGGAAGCGGCAACGCCGCTGCAGTAATAAAGGGATTTAATAATCTTTGGAACTTAAACTTATCCCTCCATGAAATGCAGGTAATAGGATTAAAAATAGGAGCAGATATACCTTTTTGCTTAGTTGGAGGGACTTGCTTAGCTGAAGGTATTGGTGATAAAGTCACTGAAATTAACGATTTTCTATGGGATAATATATTAATTATTAAGCCAGATTTTTCAATGTCCACTGCCTTTGTATACAAAAATTTAAGCCCAATGTATTACAATCTATATAAAGATAATAGAATCCTTGATTACATAGTAGAAGGTAATTATGAGGAAGCTGCTATATGTGTAGCAAATACATTGGAAAAAGTTGTGGAAAAAATACATCCAGAAATAAACCATGTTAAAGAACTAATGATTAATAAAGGAGCCCTATCTTGCATAATGACAGGCTCTGGATCTGCCCTCTTTGCTTTATTTAATAATGAAGCAGAAATGGATGAAGCATATATTGCGGCAAAAAACATATTTCCAAAAGTATATAAAACAAGGACAGTGAAAACTGGTGCTATATTTTGCGATTAAGAGGGTTAATAATAGGGTATAGAAAGCCCATAGAAAATTATAAGGAGAGACTATGAAAAGACTGTTAATCTTTATTTTGGTATTGGCATTGATAACCACAGCTTGTACCGTATCCACCAATCCAGAACCAGAACCGGAACCAGAAATAGAGGAAAACACCTCGGACAATGATGCAATAATTGCACCAGACTTTCAATTGAAATCTCTAGATGATTCAGAAATAATATTAAGTGAATTAAGGGGAAACAATGTTATTCTAAACTTCTGGTATACGGGCTGTGTTTTTTGTGTAATGGAAATGCCTGATTTACAAAAGTTGCAAGAAACTTATGAAGAGGACCTTGTCCTGCTTACAATTAATGTAGGAGAAAAGAAGGATAAAGTAGAGGCATTTATGGAAGAAGAAAATTTAAGCCTTAACGTTTTATTGGATGAAGATATGAAGGTGGCTAACACGTATGGTGTTCGTTCCTTCCCTACCACCATTGCCATAAATAAGAAAGGTGAAGTAATAGGGGGATATGTGGGAATGCTCTCCTATGAACAAATGGAACAACTATATACCTTTTTTGAAGAGTAAACTAGGAGCTTTCAATTAGCAAATGCTATTTGAAAGCTCCTTTTCTTGTTTTATTTATTCAATCCTTTTATTTTCTCTGTAACCAAAGGAAGAATTTCACTTACATCTCCCACTATTCCATAGTTAGCTATTTTAAATATAGGAGCATCAGGATCTGAATTTATTGCAATTATAGTTTCTATATCCGCAAGTCCCGCAAGATGTTGAATTGCTCCTGATATTCCACAAGCTATATATATTTTAGGTGCCACTGTTTTTCCAGTTTGTCCCACCTGGCGGCTATAGGGCATCCATCCAATATCGACCAAGGGTCTTGAAGATCCTAAAGTTCCCCCTAAGGCATCTGCCAATTCCTGTGCTAATCTTATATTTTTTTCACTTCCTATACCTCTACCTACACTGACGATTATTTCTGCATCGGATAAATTTATACCTTCTTCATTGTCTATATTACGGATAAGTTTTACAAATCCTTCTATAGGATCTTTTTTTACTTTAATAATTTTTCCCTGCTTCATGTAATCTGGCTTTAGAGGTTTAAATACTTTTGGACGTACCGTTGCCATTTGAGGTCTGTGATAGGGACAAACTATTTCAGCCATCAGGTTTCCTCCGAAAGCAGGTCTTGTTTGAACCAAAAGTCTTTTTTCCAGGTCCATATCCAAAGAGGTGCAATCAGCTGTAAGACCTGTCTTCACCGTGGAGGAAATATGAGGAGCTAAGGAACGTCCTCTGGAAGTTGCACCTATAAGAACAATTTCCGGTTTATATTCTTCTATTAGATTAACCATAATTTCTCCATAAATATGGTCATTAAAATCGTTGAGCCATTCTTCGTCAATTATTAATACTTCATCGGCACCATAGGCTATAAGTTCCTTTCCCAAGGAGTCGATTTTATGTCCCAGTACAACAGCTGTAACCTTAACTTTAATAACTTCTGCCAGTTCCCTTGCCTTACCCAAAAGTTCTAGGGAAACATTTTTTAATTGTCCGTATCTTTGCTCTGCAAATACCCATATACCTTTGTATTCACTTAAATCTATATTCTCAACTTCATCTCTTTCAAAGATTATTGCATTAAATTTACAACTTTCCGTGCAAGAACCACAAAGAGTACATTTTTCTCCTATAACAGCTTTTTTGTCAACTACTTCTATAGCTCCAAAAGGACAGGCAGCAATACATCTTCTACAGCCTACACATTTGTCTTTAATAATATTTATACTTGCCATTACTTCACCTTGCCTTTTAGTTTCAACAGTATTTCTGATAGTTTAATTGCTTTTTCTTCTGTAGTGCCTTCAATCATTTCATTACTTACTTCGTGAACTGGTACAAAAGTTTTCCGTACCTGAGTAGGTGATCCTTTAAGCCCCGTCCTCTTTTCATCTGCATCTGTATCATTAAGGGTAAGAACTTCTATTTCTGATTTTTGAGCTATTTTCATAGTTTTAATAGATGGAAGCCTGGGCATATTAATTTCCTTCACCACGGTAATAAGGGCAGGAAGTTTTATTTCTATTTCCTCATAACCATCATCTGTAATCTTGAGACAGTGGATTTTATCTTCTTTAATGTCTATAATTTTACTTATATCCGTTGCATAAGGAATTCCTAATGTTCTTGCCATGCTGGAGCCCACCTGGGCTGTATCCCCGTCAGTGGCCTGTTTTCCACATATAATTAAATCGAATTCACCTATTTTTTCTATACCCTTACTTAGAGTATAGGAGGTTGCTAAAGTATCTGCACCAGCAAATTTCCTGTCCGTCAATAATACTCCCTTGTCAATTCTTAGGGATATAGCTTCCTTTAGCATTTCTTTTGCAGCGGGAATACCCATGGTTATTCCTATAACTTCTCCTCCCCTTCTTTCCTTTATGCGAACTGCTTCTTCTATGGCATATGTGTCGAAAGGATTTATAATAGCAGGAACATTTTCTCTTATTATGGTATTTGTCTCAGGGTCCATTTTAACTTCATTAGTTCCAGGAACCTGTTTTATGCACACTATTATTCTCATTTTTCTCCCTCCACATATGGAAATATAGTTCCTCTGTTAAGTAACTGGGCAGGATCGAAAATTTTCTTCAGTCTTCTCATTTCGTTAATTTCTTTTTCATTATACATTTTCTCTAAGAAGGGAACCTTTAACTTACCCACACCATGCTCTGCAGATACAGCTCCTCCCATCTTGCTAATTTTTTCTGCCCACGTTAAAAACAGATTTTTACCCCTTTCGAACTCCTCCATATTTCGGGGAATTATGTTTACATGAAGGTGATTATCTCCTATATGTCCGAAGATAACTGCTTCTAAATTGTTTTCCTTTATATCTGTATTATACATTTTCATTACTTCTTTTAATTTATCATTAGGTACCGACATATCAGAACCTAACTTTGTAATATTATGATAAAATTTTTTAATATTGTCAATTTTCATATTTACGCATTCAGGACATGCATGCCTGAATTCATGGAGTTTTTCAAGACTGGTCGGATTATTTGCCACCCAGGTGTCATCCTCATTTCCGCCTAAAGAATTTATAATATCTCCTAATTTTTCCACCCCTGCCCATATCTCTTCATCAGAATCTCCTTCTATTTCAATATAGACAGCAGTATGGTAGCTTTCTTTTATTTCCTGAATATTTCCAAAGGCAGGATTTGTTTTTTGCTCTATTCTCAACATTTCCAATGCTTTATTTGAAAAAAACTCAATGGCGGAAGGATATAAATCTATATCAATATTATTAACTCTAATTTCTTTTCTCAAAGCACGAACCAGGTCAAGGGCCTTATCTTCACCCGGCATAAAAATAGTAATTCCCCAGCATGCATCCTGTACCTTGTTAAGTTCAATTTCAATTTCACTGATAATTCCTAAGGTACCGTCAGAGCCTATAAATAAATCTAACATGTCCATTCCTGGTTTATTGTAGTATCCCGAAGTGTTTTTCTTAACAGAAGGCATATCGTAGTCAGGAAGTTGCCCTTTAATTACTCTGCCGCTTTCTGTTATAAGGCTAAAATCTCTCCCTTGGGCAATGTATTGTCCTCTTTTTATGTCTAGTACGTCTCCATCTGCCAATACCATACGAAGTCCTGTAATGTGGTCCCTTGCAGAACCATATCTGAAGCTTTTAGCTCCCGATGCATTACATGCTGCAATACCTCCCATGGAAGCAGATGCTTCCGTAGGGTCAGTGGAATAAAACCATTGATTTTTTTCCATATACTTTAATGCTTCTAGGGATTCTTCATCCCAATCGCTTGTAACGAAAGATTTATTTAATAAAAATTTCCTTAGTTCCGTAAGCAAAACTCCCGGTTGAACCTTTAAAAAGAACCTGTCATTTTCCCGGTCGTATCTAGCTCCTGTTACCTTGTTCATCCTGCTTAAATTTATTATATGTCCTCCAAAAGGGACTGCCGATGCAGCAAGGCCTGTTCTGGCTCCCTGAGTAGTTATTTGAATATTTTTTCGAGACATTTCTTTAACTGAAGCAATTATTTCATCCTCAGTCTTGGGAAATACTATACTTTCAGCATATCCAACCTGCCTGGATTCATCTCTTAAAAATTCTCCATAAACTTGTTCAAAATTATTAGGCATAGTCTGTCCCCTCTCAGCAAATTATTAATAATAATTTATCATATAAAGTAATATAAATCAATAAAAAAGAAGAGGAGCCCTAGTCCTCATCTATAATAAAGCTTTAATACTTTCTATAACATAATCTATATCTTCCCTTGATATTCCTAGGTGGGTTACAAAGCGATATTCTCCCGCTTCCTTGCCGTTGATTTTAATATTTTTTTCGTATAATTTTTCAATTAATACTTTTTCTTCTATTACTTCATCATCTAATTCAAAGAATACCATATCTATATCAAGTCTGTCTTTTCTTACTTTTATACCGGGAATTCTCGATAATTCTTCAGCTAAGTACTTAGCGTTTTTGTGGTCCTCCTTCAATCTATGGGTCATTTTTTCCAAGGCAATAATACCAGCTGCTGCTAAAATTCCTATTTGTCTCATTCCGCCACCCATTAGCTTTCTATACTTCCTTGCTCGTTGAATAAATTCCTTGCTTCCCGCCACCATTGAACCAGAAGGAGCCCCTAATCCCTTTGACAGGCAAAACATTACAGAATCGCAGCATGCAGCGATCTCCTTTATATCTACCCTTAGAGCTATAGCTGCGTTAAATATTCTTGCTCCGTCTAAGTGTACAGGTATGGAATGTTTTTCTCCTATTTCTTTTATTTCTTTCATTATGTTCAAAGGTACTACTGCACCGCAACCATGGGCATTTTCAACACAAATAAGACCTGTTTCCGGCTCGTGAATATCATCAGGCCTTATGGCTGATAGAACATCTTCCGGGGACATACTTCCGTTTTGTGTTTCCAATGTTCTTAACTGTACTCCGGCAATAAGAGCAGAGGCCCCCACTTCGTGAAGTACTATGTGATTATCTTTTCCCACTATTATTTCCTGGCCTCTTTTTGTATGGGTTAAAATAGCCAATTGATTACCAAAGGTACCACTAGGTACAAACAGAGCTGCTTCCTTTCCTACTTTTTCAGCTGCAATTTCCTCTAACTTGTTAACAGTAGGGTCATCTCCATAAACATCATCCCCTACTTCCGCATTAGCAATAGCCTGTCTCATTTCATCCGTAGGCATTGTAACCGTATCACTTCTTAAATCAATAAACTTCATATTATCACCTTCTATATTATTTTTTACTGCATGGGAGGTCTTCTCCATGTGTCATTCACTAAATGGGGCATCCCGCAGTCTCATTTACCTATATTTCTCCCTCCGGTCGGAAAAATGGACGGTCGAAAAAATGGGGTTAGGTCATCTTACATGCTTTAATAACGTGTTTTGCTAAGACAGCAGTAGTTACAGCCCCTACTCCAGAAGGTACTGGTGTTATATATGCTGCCTTTTCCATACAATCTTCCGTATTTACGTCTCCTGTAATTTTCCCGTCTTTATCTACATTAATTCCCACATCTATTACACTAGCCCCTTCCTTCACATACTCTCCTGTTATCATTCGGGACTTCCCTATTGCTGCAACTAAAATATCTGCTCTTTTGGCAACCTCTGGCAAATTATTGGTTTTAGAATGACATATAGTTACCGTCGCATTTTCTTTAAGGAGCAACATGGATAGGGGTTTACCTACCACCATGGATCTTCCAACTACCACTGCTTCCTTTCCTTTAAGTTCAATCTTGTAATATTTAAGAATCTCTAGGGCTGCCTCCGGTGTGCAGGGAGGAAAACCCGTTGGGTCTCCTTCCAATAATTTGGCAACATTAACAGGATTAAAACAGTCAACATCCTTTTCAGGAGGTATCACAAACTTTACAATATCTTCATCTATTTGTTCTGGCAGAGGTCTAAAAACTAATATTCCATGTACACTATTATCATTTACAACATTTTTAAGTTCATGAATGAATTTCTCCTGCTCAATGTCTGCAGGCAGCTTCAATACTTCTGTTTCTATATTAACTGCATCCATTCTTTTTATGGCTGCAACTTCATAAGCTATATCGTCTTTTCTTTCCCCTACCCGAACAATTTTAAGTTTCGGTGTAATTCCTTTTTTTTTCAATTCTTCGGCTTCTCTTTTTACAGATTCGGCAATACTGTCTGCCACCACCTTGCCTTTTAAAAACTTTCCCATTGGCCCTCCTAACTTAATATTTCCAATACCTCGGCATAAATTTCATCAACCTTTTTATTTCCAGCCCTTAATATTTCTTCCGTTCTTTTTACTACATTCTCAACATACTGCTTATCTTTTATTAGCTTAATGTTTATTAAAATATTTAAATACCCACTGTTTAAAGCTGCCTTCAGTAACTGTACACCTACACCTATATCACTTATAATAATTTTCGATGCCATACTCAACAATTCTTCATGAAGAAGTATTCCTTCATAAGCTAATTCCATAATTTCCATGGGGGCTTTACATGCATTTTTCAGGCACCTTTCCATTTCTTTTTCTTTGTTAGCCCTTTCTTCTTCTGTGGAAGAAGGCATAGCATAGGCTTTGGACAAGGGTTCAAAATTCTTTGCATCTTCTTCCACTAAGTTTAACAGCTTAATCCTTAGTTTTTCCCCTCTTTCCAAAATATCCTCATGTTGTTTCTCATATTGGAGAAACTTCTTCTTTCCCTTGGAGAAATTTGCAACCATCATATTAAGAGCAACTCCCAAACTGCCCGCTAATGCCGCTGCTCCTCCTCCCCCGGGAATAGGTTTTTTTGAAGATAGTTCAGCAGTAAAATCTTTACAGGATAGATCTGTTAACATATAATCACCTTCTTAATCATCATTGTAAATTGCAAAATGTACATGGTCTTCCCACTTGCCGTTAATTTCCAAGTATCTCTTAGAATATCCTTCTTCCTCGAAGTTAAGTTTTTGTACGACTTTAAGTGATCTTTTATTCCGTGGTACTATATTTACTTCTATTCTATGTAGATTATATTCATTAAACATAATCTCCACAACTTTTTTTTACTGCCTCTGTCATATATCCCTTATTTATTTCATATCTATCTAATTTATAGCTCATGTAACAAGACTTGAAATTTCCCATAACTATATTGGAAATTCCTACATTGCCTATGAGCTTATTATCTTCTTTTTTGAAAATCCAGAATCTAACGTGAGTACCCTTCTTAAACAAATTATATTCAAATCTTAGCTGGTTTTTCTGGTATGTCAAAGTATAAAAATTCCTGGGACGCTTAGGTTCCCATTCTTTTAAAAAGTTATAATTCCTTTTATAATAATTAAGTACTTCCCGGGCACTGCCAGGTTTAAGAATTCTTAAATACAATCTCTCTGTTTCATAGCTTCTTTTCTTATACATATACTACCTCGCTGTCATTTAATTCTATAATTCTCTATGGATTAAGTCAACTTATTTTACTTTACTATATAAATTTTTTGTGATAGTATAATCATTAATTAAGCTTTGGAGGAAAAATTGAAGTTTAAAGTTAATAATTGGTTTTTAGTATTTACTGCATTTTACATATATTTTATAATGGCCCTCTTTGAAAGCGCCAGAGGAAACTTTGTTCCCTTTTTTATGGAAGAGTTTCGCATTAATAATGCCCAAATGAGCTTGGTACTTACTTTTAACGTTATAGGCTGTACCATCGGAAGTTTTATGGGAGGACACCTTTGCGAAAAATACGGTCATAAGTTTGTATATTTTACAGGCTCAACCGTTTCAACCATATCTGTACTAATAGCCCCCTTCGCTTCAAATGTATTTTTGCTGGGGCTTTTCAACTTTTTATTTGGAATAGGAAGGGCCTTGTTAGCCGTTACCGTTGATTCCTCCATACCCGTTGTATCCTTAGGCTTCGAATCCATACTGATGAATATTACTCATTTCATGTACGGAGTGGGAAGCTTTACGGGACAAAGTATCTACGGTAATTTACTTGGACAGGGACTGCATTGGAGAAGAATATATTTATACCTTGGAATTTTCTATATTATATCCGTAATACTTACTTTGTTTATAAGGATGCCGGGTATAAAAAGTAGTGTAAACAGGGGAGAAAAAAGAAGGGAGCTATATAGGAACCCTATAATCTACATGTTTGTAGGAGCAGTTACTTTTACCTTTTTAGGAGAAGCTGTAGTATACACCTGGTTTATAAGTTACATGAGAATTTCTTATGGATTCGATCCAGCCTTGGCAGCAAACTATGCCTCTGTTTACTACCTACTGTTCGCTTTGGGAAGACTTTTGGGAGGCTTTATACTGAGCAAAACTGGGAATGTAAAAGGACTTCAAATTTACCTTCTCTCTGGAGCCCTGTGCATTGGAGGAGGACTTTTATTAAGGGACAAAGGCCTAATAATTATTGCTGCTTCCGGATTCTTTATGTCCATAATCTTTCCTACCATTATGGTAATAACTAATATGATTTTTAAAGAAAGCGCATCCTTTGCCATAGGACTGATAACAACTGTGGGCAATATTTTATACATGATACTATTTAACATTACAGGAGTATTAAATGATCTTGCGGGAACCTATGCTGCTTTCTATGTAGGGCCTGCTGCAATGATAGGATGCTTCATAATGATTACATTAATAAATAATAAAACAAAAAATAAGGAAGACCTGACCTAAGAAGGTGTCCTTTAATTACATATGCAATCTTCTTTTAATTTCTGCAATTAATCTTTTATCCTCAAAAATAATAATTGTGGACAGGGAAATTATACTGGTAACTATACAAATAAGGGAAGGATAGAGTACCTCCAAGAAACCTAGTATTATAAATATTACCGGCACTATTCCAAAAAGTCCGTCAATTATTATATATAAAATATAATCTTCAATATGTAGTTTCATTACCTTGGAAATTGTAGCCATGGATATCATGGCAAACACACATACTAAAGGGATAACATAATTTATAGACCATCCCTTCCATCCCATCAATATATCCCAGATAATCACAAGGACAGATATAGTCATAACCTGGTATATAATATTTTTAGGTATATTCTTACGCTTATTTATTGCCGTTGCAATACTTGCCCATACAGAACCTAACCCCCCTAAAATAAATATGGACCAGGCCCCTCTTTGAGGTAGCAGAATATTTATTGCCACAGAAACAGAAGCTATTATTATAGATAACAGAAGCATTATTTTAAGGAATTTTGAATGTTCTTTATAAACAAACGAAATCCTGGGGAAAACTTCTTCTGAAGTCTTATTCCCACTAAGGTACCCCTGACAAAGGGGGCAAAGTTTTCTTTTTCCCACTACTTCTACATTACAGTTGTTACAGTACTTCATTAAAGCACCTCCTGTTCATCCACTACATTAGACTCAATAACAACAGGAATACCCATATCTGTCAATGTTTTAAAAAACCTTCTTTGAATCTCCCTACTTACAAAAGCAGAAGTAAAGCTTATCCTTAGCTGGTTTTCAAAGGAACATACACAGGCCTGAAGTTTATTTGTACTTACAAATATATCAAAAGAATAAATAAATGGTTTTATGTCCGATGGCATATTAATAACTCCCACATTAGACAAGGTTGATGTATAACTTCTGTCTACAATACTGTTGGCAATTTTTAGAACCAAATCTTTAATGGATAAGGGAATCATGCGCAAAATTAAATTATGTTCCAAGGAGGCCAATTTATTAATTCTTTTTTCCAAAACTTCAGGAGTTAAATTTTCTTTAAATTTTATTTTCAAAGCTTCAATTACTTCCCTTAATTCAGCACTTCCCTTAGAAAAATCATAATCAACATTTATAACACCGAAGAAATTTCGTGCAGTCTGGGAGTGAAAATAGTTTCGTAAATTTACCGGAATACTTAGTACCACTGGCCTCTTTTTTAATCTAAGGGGTATTTCTTCATTTATGGAACACATTAGAATTGCCGCCAGAAATACTGTCAAAGAAGTGTTGTATTCTTTCACCTTAGGCAGTATTTTGTCTACTGGAATTACCCCTTCGATAATGCTCATACGGTATTCAGGAATTTTAGGTCCTTTGATTTTAAAAGCTTTAATGCTCTTTCTTTTCTGCAATATCCCTGTATCCCTATAGTATTTTTGAAAACTGTCATCCATTTTTTGTGTCTTAGACGCTTCTATATCTAATACAGGAGATTTATCTTTTAATGCATACTTATATTTAATAGTTATGTAGTTGAATATTAAAGTTTTGAAAAACTGCAAAGCACCGGCACCGTCTGCCAAGGCATGGTATACTTCAAAACTTATTCTCTTTCTGTAGTACATTACCCTGAAAAGCAGAGTTTTATTGTTTTTATCATATAAAGTAGAGCAGGGCGGAAGATTTTCTTCCGTAACCACTGGTTCAAAACGGCTTTTTTCAAAATAATACCAGAACAATCCGCTCTTAATTACAGACCTGTAAAGGGGAAATGCTTCTATAGTATTATTTAAAGCTTGTTGGAGCACCTGTTTATCAACTGTGTCGAATAACTCACATGCGAAACGAAATACCTTTGTATCACTTTTTTTACTGTTGGCAGGAAATATTTTTGCTGCATTATCCAGCCTGCTCCATTCAGATATTTTATTACTTTTCATTAATTTACCTCACTAAGAAAGCGGTTGATTATTTCATAGCACAATTTTACCTGGGGAAATCTCGGTGGCAGCGCAAAGAAACCATGGAGTCCGTCGTTTATTCTGTATATTTCTACATGATTACCTGCAGCCCTTAATTTTTTACCATATTCCTCCCCCTCATCCCTTAAAGGACAGTATTCTGCCGTAATTATCAGAGTTTTGGGCTGATCCTCCAAGTTTTCAGCTAATAAGGGAGCGAAATAAGGACTGTTTTTATCTTCTTCCCTTGATATATACAAGTCCATATAATCAGTAATCCTTTTAGACGTAAGCAGGTAGTCCCTTCCATTTTCTACTATAGATTTGAAAGGTGAAGAAGAAGAAGTGTGGTTGTTATAAGTTGAAGGATAGATTAAAACCTGCTTATTAACCTTAAATTCCTTCCTGTCTCTTGCTAACAGGGACAAAGCAGCAGCCAAATTGCCTCCTGCGCTGTCACCTAGTAGGGTAACTTCCTTATCATTTAATACCTTGTTGGTTATAAATGCTTTTGCCACCTGGTAACAATCCTCCAAACCGAGGGGAAATGGATTTTCAGGAGCAAGTCGGTAGTCCACAGATACTACCTTGTGATTAGTCAGCCTTGCCATATTAGTGCAAACCTTATTGTAAGTATCGATATTCCCTGTAACCCATCCACCACCATGAAAAAACAAAATTACCGGATAATCAGTTCCTTGGTTGGGAGTATGTATTCGTATGGGAATATTGTAATCCTTCCCTGCAATTTTAAAATCCCAACTTTTAAACAGGGGTTTTAGAATATGCCTTCGGGTTAAGTTCACAAAACTTCTGTGAAGGTGTAAATTTTTTTTAATATCTATTTCATTATAGGACAGAGCTTTCAATGCAGCTCTCATAACTTTATTAATAGCCATAGTTTCCTCTTAGTTAGGGTAACTAAGTAACGCTCCCCATTATTTTACACCATTATATATACTTTTATTATATGTGTCCATAGAAATATAGGTATGGGACACACCTCTGATTAGATAATCTATAAAGATGTACCATTTTTCTCAATTATTTAAAATATTTGCTTTTTTTGTTGACTTTTGGGTATATTAGTTTAAAATAAAGGTAAGTTCCATAAATATTAAGGAGGATAACTATGCAAAAATACGTTTGCGATGCATGCGGTTATGTATATGATCCCGCTGAAGGTGATCCGGATAACGGTGTAGCACCTGGAACTCCCTTTGAAGACCTTCCTGATGATTGGGTATGTCCCCTATGTGGAGTAGGAAAAGACGAATTTTCACCTGAATAAGAATCTCGCCCAAGACACGCAATCATTTGCTTTTGGGTTATAGGAATGACACAACAAAAAAATGGCTTTACGCCATTTTTTTATTTACATACTTATTGTTCCTCCACCAATTACTATGTCACCGTCGTAAAAAACGACTGCCTGACCAGGAGTAATTGCTCGCTGCTTCTGCTTAAATTCAACAATAATTTCGTCTTCAGATTCAGGATAGAGGATGGCTTCTGTTTCTTTCTGACTGTACCTGGTCTTAACAGTTGCTTTCATTGGTTCTGTAAGTTTTTCTACAGCAATCATGTTTAAATCAGAAGCTTTTAATCTTTTAGAATATAGTTCCTCCTCACTACCCAGGATGACCGTATTATCTTCTTTGTTTTTGCTGATTACATAAGCAGGTTTACCCAAGGCAATTCCTAAACCCTTTCGCTGTCCTACAGTGTAGTGAATTATACCCTTGTGCTCACCTAATATATTTCCCTTACTATCGATAAACTTACCCTTTTTAGATTCCACACCCATGGTATTTTTCAAAAACCCGGCATAATCTCCATCTCTTACAAAGCATATATCCTGACTATCAGGTTTACGTGCATTTATTAAATCTCTTTCTTCAGCTATTTTTCTAACTTCTTCTTTTGTCATCTTTCCCAAGGGTAGTAAAGTTCTTGAAAGGTCGTGCTGTGAAAGCACGTACAGGACATAACTTTGGTCCTTTGACAGGTCCACTGCTTTTTTTAATAAATATCTTCCTGAAACATTATCGTATTCAATTTGAGCATAGTGGCCAGTAGCAATATAGTCTTTTTTCATAAGAAGAGCTCTTTCAATTAATTTGCTAAACTTTATATATCTGTTGCAGTCAATACATGGATTTGGTGTACTGCCTTCCTCATAGCTTCGCGCAAATTTTTCTATAACTTCATCTTTGAAGGTTTCTTTAAAATTAAAAACAAAATGATCAATTCCTAATTTATGGCATACGCTTCTGGCATCCTCCACATCTTCCAAGGAACAACAAGTCCTGGTTCTGCAAGATGTTAAGACATCCTCATCGTCGAATAATTTTAAGGTTGCACCGCAAATATCGTAACCTTGGTCTTTTAATATTACTGCTGCAACGGAACTGTCTACGCCGCCGCTCATAGCAACCATAACTTTTTTCTTCATATACTACTCCTATTCTAAAGGTTCAATATCTGACCTTAACACTCTAAGTTTTCCAAACAACAACAAAGCTATGATTATTCATAGCTTTGCCTGAAATCATTATACAATTCAACACTTTGTATGTCAAATTTTTTAGTACATCTCTTCCAAAGATTTTATTATATTGTAGAGAACAAAGTTTACGGGAGTAGGTATATTAAGTTTATTGCCCATTTCAATTACTGTTCCCGCAAAATAATCTACTTCTGTCTTTCTTTTAGCTTCTATATCCTGCAACATGGATGTTTTTCCCATAGGTGAAAAATTACTCATCAATGTAACAAATTCTTCAACATCTTCTTCCCTTAAATCAATATTTTGTGCCTTGGCTATGGCAAGAACTTCCTTCATGGCCTCCCTAAAAAGTACTAAGTTAGTTTTAACATGAGTAACCTTACCATAAGGAGCTCTGGTAACAGCAGTTACCTGATTAACCCCAACGTTAAGCATGAATTTTTTCCAAATCATTCTTATCATGTCGGGAAATACAATGTTCTCTATTCCTGCTTCATTAAAACATTCCTGAACAGCTTTAACTTCTGGTGAGATAACAGTATTGTCAGCTTCACCGAAATGTATTTCGCCATTAACGGTATTAACTATTCCTTCCTCTGTTCTTATGGCATCAATTTTCATGGATAAACCGTAAAGAGCTTTGTTTCGTGGGAAGGCCTTGCTTATTCTGTCTCTGGCAGTTACACCGTTTAAAAAAGTAATTAGTATTGTATTGTCCCCTACGAAGGTTTTTACATCTTCCAAGGCTTCTTCCAACTGATAGTTTTTTACGCAGAAAATTATTAAATCAAAATTCTCTTCATCTCCTACGGAAACAATCTGGGGATAGAAGGTTTCTCCATTTAATGTAAATCCGGATTTCTGGAGCCTTTCCTTTCTTGATTTACCTGCTATAACCTTAAAGTTGTCACCGAAACGATCATGCAGCAGTTTTCCATAAACTGTTCCAATTGCTCCCATTCCAATTAATGCAGTCTTTTTAATCTTCATACTACCACCTGTTTTTTATACTTCCATCTATTATACAGAATTCTCCAATCTTTGGCAATGATTTTATTATCCCACCCTAAATTATTCTTCAAAAATTTTCTCATTTTTGATTTAAATCAAAGATAGTTGGTATATTAGTATTATAATAGATAAAAACAAAGGAGGAGTTTATGTTTAAAATATCAGATACTGTTAGCTGGGTAGGTAAAATTGACTGGGAATTAGACAAATTTCATGGAGATGAGTATTCAACTCACAGAGGGTCTTCTTATAATTCATATTTAATAAGGGACGAAAAA
>DURT01000008.1 GCA_012843025.1 Tissierellia bacterium
ACAGAATTCTTCGGGATTACTCGAAGAATTTTTATTATTTACTCCCAGTATTTCTTGCTAAACAGAAATATAGGAGTAATGTAGGTTTTGAAGATAGTTTTATGTATTCAATATTAATGGTAAAACTTTATTGTATAGAAAGGGAATATATAGTCGCCACTTCTATGGAGGAGCATAAGGATGCTAAATTATGGTTATGTTGGAACTGCAATCCTTGGCATTTTATGGCATGAATCCTATAATAGTACATGTTAATTATTAAATTAACAAGACTAATAATAATAATTGGGGGAATTCAAAAATGAAAAGGTTAATAGCTTTACTGCTTTGCCTGTGCATCTTGGTTTCAATTGTTGGATGTGCACAACAGACACAGACTCCAGTTGATGAAGAGGAATCTGAAACAGAGGAAATTGTTCCTGATGCTAAGCTTACTCCGGGAACATATACGGCTACCGCAAACGGTCATAACGGGCCTGTAACGGTTGAAACTGTTGTTGATGAAACAAGTATTAAGAATGTAAGAATACTTGAACATTTTGAAACAGAAGGAGTATGGCAAGTAATTGACAAGGTTCCGGAGGCTATTGTTGAGCAACAATCTGTAGCTGTTGATACAATATCCGGAGCTACTTTTGCAAGCAGAGCGGTTATTACAGCTGTAAAAGACTGTCTGGAACAAGCTGGCGCAGATTTGTCAATGTGGACTGTTGAAAAAGAAAAAGAACCACCTAAAGCAGCTGAATATACAGCAGATGTAATAGTAGTCGGCGCAGGAGGTTCAGGTTTAGCAGCAGCTGTTTCCGCTCACCAGAACGGGGCTTCTGTCATAGTGGTTGAAAAACTTGGAATGGTCGGAGGAAGCACAATATTCTCAGGAGGTGCTTTCAATGCCGCAGATACAGAAAGAGCAAAGCTTACTGAAATGACAGATAGTAATCGTAATGCTTTAATGAATCTTCTTGAAAAAGAGCCTCATGATGATTATGAAAAACAACTGCAGGAGACAATAAAAAAACAATATCAAGAACATGTTGCAGCAGGAAATACGTGGCTCTTTGACAGCCCTGAGCTCCATATGCTCCAAACTTATAATGGAGGAGACTATGAGGGTAATCCTGATTTGATAACTGTTCTGGCAAGTAATGCTTTATCAGCTGTTCAATGGATTGAAAGCTTAGGTGTCAAATTCCAAGATAAACTTGGAATGGCAACGGGAGCTATATGGCAAAGAAGCCACTACGGCATAGCAGATAAATATCCCGATGGTTTCGCTTCAATTTTTGGTTTTGTAGATTATATCGATTCACATGACAATATTGAAATACAATTAAATACAAAAGCTATAGAATTAATTGTTGAGGATGGCAAAGTTGTTGGTGTTAAAGCCATGAATGGAGATAATCCTGTTACATACCATGCAAATAAGGGTGTTGTATTAGCTACAGGAGGCTTTGGAGCCAATGTGGAGATGAGACAAAAATACAATACACAATGGGCTAATTTGGACAGCAGCATTGGATGCTCCAATCAAAGTGTTGCAGCCCAGGGCGATGGCATTGTAATGGCTGAAGCAGTTGGTGCTCAACTGGTAGACATGGGACTAATCCAATTGCATCCAAACGGAGAAGTTGGAACAGGTATGATGATGGGAGTTCCTGGAACATCAGGATTAAACAGAATATTTGTAAATAACGAAGGTAAAAGATTTGTTGCCGAAGATGCTAGGCGTGACGTAATGGTTAACGCAATATATGCACAGCCCGGAGGAACAATGTGGGTAATTGCCGATTCAAACAAGTATCCTGATGGAAATATTGAAATTGAAAATGCTGTAAAGCTCGGAAAAACATTTAAAGCTGATACAGTTGAAGAATTGGCAAAATTAATAGGAGTCGATCCGGTTAACCTCCAAAAATCAATAGATGATTACAATGCAGTGGTTGACGGTGGGGTTGATGAATTCGGGTTGACAACTTATGATAAAAAACTTGGTAATCCTCCTTATTACGCAGCTAAAAGACTTCCAACCGTACATCATACTATGGGTGGATTAAAAATAGATACTAATTGCCGCGTTTTAGACAAAGAAGACAATCCTATTCCCGGTCTATATGCAGCCGGAGAAGTTACCGGTGACATTCATGGAGCAAACAGACTTGGTGGTAACGCAATAGCCGACATAGCTGTATTCGGTCGTATAGCTGGTGAAAGTGTTGCTTTGGAGAAATAGTGTAAAATAAAAACTGCCTTAATATGAAGTGCACTCCAAAAGTTAGATAGATAAAACTTTGGCTCTTTGTCAATTGTTGGGGTTAGAAAATCCTGACGTTGAATAAAGGTACCAAAAATGATTGTTAATATGGGTGTTTGAGCAAATTTTAGCTTAACCACCCATATTTATGTTCTGCATGGAATCTTGAAACATACCAAGTACACCCGCATGCGGGTGTACTTGGTATGTTTCGGGGCTTATGCTGGCTAACTCATCATATGCAGTATTCTTTTCCTTAATCTTTCGAAATTCCTTACACCATATGCGTTTCTTTTAAGAACTTTAATCTTGTTGTTTACCCCTTCAGTATATCCGTTTGTATAAGGGCAAATAAATGAATTTAGAATATATTTTTCCCAGTTGTTGATTGTATTTACACATTCATCAAATTCAGGCACTTTACAGGCCCCTGCAAACAGATACCAAGCCTTTAAATTCCTTTTTGCACTTTCAAGGTTAGGGCTGTCGACAAATTCATAAAATTTTTCTTTCAACAGGTAAGCATCCCTTAACTTGGCAGAGGTTTTCAACATTACTTCAACTGCCTGGACCTGGTCTTCATTAAGGGTTTTCATCCTTTTTAACAGTAAAAATCTGCTTCTCTTGAAATACTTCCTTCTAATATCGGCAAACTTCTTCTGCTCGCTCTTTCTCACCCTTTCAAATGCCCAGTTTACCTGGCGTATAAAATGGTATTTATCGATTACTATAGTAGCATTTTTAAAGAATGCTTCAGCTATCTCTTTATATGGTTTCCACATGTCCATAACTAAATATCTTACGTTTTTTCTGTCTTTGAAGTCCTTGAAGTAGTCAGTCAATATATGCTGTTCTCTTCCCTCTAAGATATCAAGTACTTTTTTGTTTTTAGGATCGGTTATTATGCATTGGTATTTGTACATGCCGGCATTACCCTTAAATTCATCTATGGATAGTACAACAGGCAGGTGTCTAAAAGAGTAATTAACATAATTGAACACTCTGGTGATGGTATTTACGGAAACATTGCATTCTTCGGCAATGCTTTTCATTGAATGTGTGCTTCTCATCTTTTCAATAATCAAGCTGACAAGTCTTGATGTCATCCTGTGGTATCTCGGGGCAAAAGACGTATACTCATAAAACTTTTTATTGCAAATACTGCAAACATACCTTCTTTTTCTGTATTTGTAATATGTATGTTTCCCAAACATTGGAGCTTCTTTGATTATTTGAGTTCTGTAGTCATGTATCCTTCTGGTTTTATTGCCGCAGCAAGGGCATGTATGGTCTTTAACTTCTAATTCAAAACTAATGGTAATGCTTGTATTATTTTCTTCAATATTTTTTAAACTTACCCCTTTAATTCCTAACAGTTTTTCGATATAATTATTTTCGTAGAGCATTTGGAAACCTCCTTTGGATGGGTTGTGGTGACTTTATTCTATAAGGATTTTCCAATTTGCTCTACACTTTTTTTAATAAAAAAATGTTGAAGTGCTTTATACACCCCAACATTTATTATAGAACCA
>DURT01000070.1 GCA_012843025.1 Tissierellia bacterium
ACAATTTTAAATAACAGCTTCGTTTTTTAAACCAATAATCATTGGTTTATTAGGTGTGCATTTTTTTATTATTAGTTTTTCAAAAAATATTTAATATTATTTTGCTAAAATCTATTGACTTTAATTAGCTGGTCTTTTATTTACACTGCTAAAGGCAGAGTTTATTGTTCATTGTCATCCTTGTACTTTTTCATCAATTCTTCAGCTTCTGTACTGCCGAATTTGTCCAAGGGTGTTTTCAATATTTTTTCCCTTCGCCTATCTTCCAAGTCCTTCCTTTCCTTGGCCTTTTTCCACCAGAAGAAAAGTATTAGCACTAATACCACAATACCTAAAAGGAAAAATACCTTTATCCAAGGGGAACGGGTTACAGTCATAATTCGGTCTGCGCTATCACTGAATGCTTTGCTGAAATATTCTTCATCACTTAAGCTACTGTCATAATAATATCTGTCTAAATAATCAAGGAGTATATCACCAGCTTCCCTGTCAATAACAGTCTTTGCTTGAGTTCCCGTAACATACCAGGTCATGTAGCTGCCTTCATACTCGAAAAATACCAATAACAAATGAGCTTCATCGGTAAATAATTCATCATATAGGTTATTGGCGAAAGCCTCTAATTCATCTAAGGTAGGAAAATGGGAACCGTAAATTGTGTCTGTAATATATAGGTAGGGCTGAACTCCCGTCTTCTTATAAAAGTTTCTCATACCTTCCGTAAGTTTAGTTTCGTTACCTATCCATCCTAATTCATCGGTATAGTAATTTGTCTCATTGACTGAACCTGCTGGAAGAGGAACTCTTTCAACCGTAGATTTTGTTATATCGCCTCCACTGTTGCTTGGCAGGGAAGAAAAAATAACCGCAGAAATAATCAGTAATAAAATAAAGACAATGATCAAAGTTATGCAACCGCAGCCAGAAGAACCTCTGTTCCGAATGGGAGGACCTCCAAAACCTCTGCCGTAATGACCTCCGAAAGGTCTAGTACTTCTACCTAAAATATAGCCCGTACCAAATCCCGGTCCAGTGGTTCTTCTTGTACTCGTTCCTCCCAATGAACCAGTACCGCCTCTAGAGGATCCACCACTTCTGCCAGGTACACCTAAACCACCTATTCGACCGCCGCCTCCCCGGCTTCCTCCAAAAGATCCACCGCCGCCTCGGCCACCAAAGGAGCCGCCTCTGCTTCCGCCAAAAGAGCCGCCTCCACCTCTGCTAAAACCTCCGCTTCTCCCCAACCTACTACCTCCATTTTAATGACTACTATTAATATCTATTCAAAATATACCCCTATAGAATATATTTCTAACAAAAACATACATAGTTATTTCTCATTATCATAGTTATCAAGAAAGTTAATATATTTATTCCCTTTTCTGTAACCTATTATTGTATCTAAATTTATATTGTGAATACTTTTAAAAATATTAATATCTATATTAGGGTTAATTTCTTTTAATTCTTTTATTAGTAATTTTATTTCCTGTCGTTTGGATCCTGTACCTTGATTTAAGTCCCTTTCTGCTACACGGCATGCACATTGAATAAAATTAAGATTATTATATTTAGTCCAAGCAATAATATCTTCTTCATTAATTTTATACATAGGCCTAATAAGTTCCATACCCTTGTGGTTAGTGCTGTGAAGTTTAGGCATCATAGTTTTAATTTCCGCCGCATACAGCATACTCATAAGCACTGTTTCTATTACATCATTAAAATGATGACCTAGGGCTATTTTATTGCATCCTAGCTCCATAGCCTTTCTATACAAGTAACCTCTCCTCATTCTGGCGCACAGATAACATGGAGTTTCATCTACCCTGTCCACTATGTCAAATATAGGTGTATGGAAAACTTTTATAGGGATATTTAAAATTTTAGCGTTCTCTAATATTTGCTTCCTGTTTTCTTCATTATATCCCGGATCCATTACTAAATATTCTGTTTCAAATTCTACTTCGCTGTATTTTTGAAGGTGCTGCATACATTTTGCCATAAGCATGGAATCTTTTCCTCCAGATATGCATACAGCAATTTTATCTCCTTCTTTAATTAGTTCATATTCCTTTATTCCAGAAATAAACTTCGACCATATAGTTTTTCTAAATCTTTTTACAATACTTCTTTCTATTAATTTGTACCTTTCCATTATGTCCTACTTCTTCTAAATTTTAATCTTTATTGAATATATTGCATACTGCTTTAGTAGAGGAAATATCCTCCGAAATTATATCAAAAGAACTGAATCTTTTATGAATTTCTTTAATATAGGCTGAAGTCACGCTTTCATTCTTAAAAACCCCTCCTTTTAAGCCTATCTTTACAGTACCTTTAAATTTATTCTTTTTATAAGCTATCTCTGTCAACTCTCCCAGATACCTTCCCGCATTCTCCAAAAGTAAATTTGAATAAGGATCCCCCTCCCTGGCAAAATCCACAATTATGGGAAAAAGTTCTGCAATTTTATTTTTTTCATTATTGTAAATAAAATTCATTATATCTGAGCGGGTTGAGCCTCCTGTATATTCCAAAATTTTTTTACTTAAACTGTCAAAGGGAATACCCCTGTCAAATTTATACACGATATTTTTAAAGACTTCAATTACTGTATGGTAACCGCTTCCCTCATCTCCTAATATATGGCTCCAGCCACCTACCATTTCTCCTTTTCCGTCTTTTTGTGAAAAACATGAAGAGCCTGTCCCAGAAATGACCAATATTCCGTCCTCGTTACCGAAATAAGCCTTACAGGCCATTTCAGCATCATTCATAACGACTGTTTCTACACCGAAAGCGCCTTCCACATATTTTTTTATCAGGTCAGCATAGTTTCCTGTTTCAACAGCTGCCATACCGATGGCAATAAGCTGACAGTTTTCTCTTCCCAGCTCATTAACGCAATCAAAAATTATAGATATAGTGTTATTAATAGTTTTATCCAAATTTACTGCAGGATTTCCAAATCCTCCTATTTTGGTAAGGATAGGATTACTAGCTAAATCATAGGCAATTAGCTCAGACTTAGTACCTCCTGCATCGAGCCCAACTACATACTTCATACGTTCACCACCCTAATAACAGTATAGCAAACTATCCTAAAACATACCACATTTTATTGTAATTCTTACAATAAAATGTGGTAGCTGCAATTAGAGAATAATATTATTCTACTGTAATTGCATTTGTAGGACATTCTTCTGCTGCTTCTTTAGCACAGTCCTCAAATTCCTCCGGTATGGGGTCAACTATAACTGTAGAAATATCTTCATCGTCCATTTCAAATACGTCGGGGCAAATTGATACGCATAACCCACAGCTTATACATGCATCTCTGTCAACATCTGCTCTCATGATAATTCCTCCTTTGTATTTTTCAAAAATATAATACCATATATTCATAAATTGTACACAGTTTTTTTCTTAATATTCATATTACTATTTAATATTTAAAATATTATTTTACAATTTTCTTATTAAGAAATTATCACCTAAGAGAGGGAAGTTTTGAGGGAATTCATATCCCAATCCCCAATAACTTATACCCCTTAACCCATAATCCTTTACTGTGTCAAATTTAGCCTGTGCACTTCGGGCATCTTCAAACCAAACTACATGGGCATTTCCCTCATCATCTGTATAATTAAAGTAGGGAGATTGACTCACATAATCATATTTAATTTCTGCCATATGGTCATAAGCTATATCCATTGCCTGTTGAACACTTATTGTTTCTGCTTCCCGTCCTTGTTGGAAAGGAAGCTGCCAATCCCTTGCATATATTTGAAATCCCATTAATATTTTCTCCTTGGGAATTACAGACACAGCATAGTCTAATACTTTCTCAATTTCATTAATAGGAGAAATAGCCCTGGGGGGACCTCCTCTCCATCCCCATTCATAAGTCATAAGTACTACAAAATCAGCTAATTCTCCGTGGGTAGGATAGTCGTGGGCTTCATATAAAAGACCCACCTGCTCACCACTTATTTTAGGAGCAAGAGATGTGGAAACGAAGTAACCTTCCCTATGTAGCTTTTCCACTGTACTTTCTAAAAAATTATTATAAGCTTCTCTGTCTTCAGGAAGAACATATTCAAAATCTATGTTTAAACCTCTGTATCCCTTATCCCTCATTACCTTTAATATATTTTCCTGTAATGTTGTTACCGTATCGGGATTGTTTAATACAATATTTGCTAAATTTTCTCCTTCTACATTCATGGTAAAGTTTACGATTGCCATCATGGGTACAACACCTTTTGCAAATGCTTCTCCTATTGCCGGCTCATCATCAATACTTACAAGGCTTCCATCTTCATTGATTAAGTATGCAAAAGGACTTAAATATGTTAAATAATTTCCTGAATCTCTTACGATTGGCACAGCATCAGTACCTAAAAAGTATGTAAAGGCATTTACTTCTATTTCTGGTTTTTCTTTTGGGGGTATAGTCAGTACAAGTCCGGGATAAATTAAATCAGGATTTAATATTTTGTTTTCCCAAAGTAAATCTTGAACACTCACTCCAAAATTTTGAGCTATTTGCCACATGGTATCACCTTGCCGAACTGTATAAGTATTTTCTTTTGTAGGTATCAGGAGTGCCTGGCCTGGTAATAGAATATCCGGACTTCTTAATTTGTTAAGATTTACTATATCTTGAATACTTACCTTGTAATAATCGGCAATTTGCCATAGCATTTCTCCTTTTTGAACAACATGAATGTACATAAGATCCTCCTTTATCCATTTGTTATAATATATTCAGTTGTCCCATCATAATGATTAAAATTGCCGATTTATTATACAAAAAACGCAGCTCCCCTAAGCTGCGTTACTTTAAATTCTTGCTATATCTTTTCGATATTGGATTTTGTCGAATTTTATTTTATTTATATTATTATAAACCTTGTACCTGGCTTCTTCTAGGGTCCTTCCCAAGGCAGTCACCGCCAAAACTCTTCCTCCATCAGTAAGTACTTTCCCTTCTGACAACCTTGTACCTCCATGGAAAACAATTATGTCCTCATCTACCTTATCCAGTCCAGTAATTTCCTTGCCTTTTTCATAGTTTTCCGGATAACCTCCAGAAGCTAAAACCACCGTTACGCACTTTTCTTCTTTCCATTTTAAATCTTCTTCCCTTAAATTACCTTCTATGCATTTTAGCATAATATCTACTAAATCTGATTTTAACCTTGGCAGAACTACTTCCGTTTCCGGATCTCCAAAGCGGGTATTGTACTCTAAGACTTTTGCCTCATTGTTTTCTACCATTAAGCCTATGAAGAGTACTCCTTTAAAGTCTATCTTCTCACTTATGAATCCTTTTAAAGTTTTGTCTAAAATATGTTCTTTAATATACTTTTTCAATTCTTCGGTAAATATAGGATTGGGTGAAAAACAACCCATACCACCCGTATTAAGGCCTTTATCTCCATCGAAAGCTTTTTTATAATCTCTGGCACTTTCCATGGGAATAATATTCTTCCCATCTACAAAGCAAAGGAGTGATGCTTCCGTTCCTCGAAGAAATTCCTCGATTACTATCCTATTACCCGCATTGCCAAACTGTTTCTCATCCATTATATTTTTTATAGCTTCTTCAGCTTCCTCAATTGTTTCACATATAAGTACTCCCTTACCTGCAGCAAGTCCATCAGCCTTAACTACTATAGGTGTTTGGAAACTATTTAATTCTTCTATTGCTTTTTGAGAATTAGTGTAAACTTTATACTTAGCAGTGGGAATGCTGTATTTTTCCATAAAATCCTTTGAAAAAGATTTACTTCCTTCAAATAGAGCTCCTCTTTTTGTAGGTCCGAAGGCTTTTATTCCTTTTTCATTCAACTTATCAACCAAGCCAGCTACCAGGGGAGCTTCCGGTCCTACCACCACTAAATCAATGCCGCTGTAAACGGAAAACTCCACTATTTTATCCAAATCCTCCGCCTTAATATCCACACACTGAGCAATCTGGGCTATTCCTCCGTTTCCCGGGGCACAGTATAGTTTAGAAACTTTGCTGCTTTCTTCAATTTTCATACAAATGGCATGCTCCCTACCGCCGCTACCTACTACCAATACTTTCATAGCCCCCTCCTAATGCTTGAAATGTCTCATATTTGTAAAAATCATTGAAATATTGTGTTTGTTACAAGCTTCAATGGAATCCTTATCTTTAATGGAACCACCCGGTTGGATAATTGCAGTAACTCCAGCTTTAGCTGCCTCTTCCACACAGTCAGGGAAAGGGAAAAATGCATCGGAGGCAAGGACTGCTCCCCTAGTGCTTTCTTCTCCCAAGAATTCATGGGCATGTTCTATAGCCTGCTTGCAGGCCCAAATACGGTTTACCTGTCCCGGTCCTATACCAATGGACTTACCGTTTTTTACTAGGGTAATTGCATTAGACTTGGTATGTTTTACAATTTTCCAAGCCATTATTAAATCTTTTATTTCTTCGGAGGTAGGCTCTCTTTCTGTTACCGTTTTTAAGCCATGATCCTCATCAAAAAGTTTTGAATCTATAGTCTGTACTAGAATGCCTCCTGCCACCTTTTTAATGTCATAAGAATTCTCTGCCTGCTTTTGAAGAATATTTTCTATTTGAAGCAATCTTATGTTTTTCTTAGATTTAAGTATTTCTAATGCTTTTTCTTCATAGGAAGGTGCCGCTACTATTTCAATGAAAATTTTATTCATTTCAAGGGCTGTTTTTTCATCTACTTCCCTGTTAAGGACTACTATGCCGCCAAATATGGAGGTAGGATCTGCCTGGTAGGCTTTCATATAGGCCTCGTAAATATTGTCACCACATCCTACGCCACAAGGATTTGAATGTTTGCAGGCTACTACTGTAGGCTCTTCAAATTCTTTTAATAATTCCAAGGCTCCGTTAGTATCATTAATATTGTTGAAGGACAATTCTTTTCCGTGAAGCTTTTTCGCAGAAGCTAACAGTCCTGGCTGATTTATTACCTCCCTGTAAAAAGCCGCCTTTTGGTGTGGGTTTTCACCGTATCGCATTTCCTGGATTTTCTCATATGTCATTGTAAATGTTTCTGGAAGGTTATAGTCCTTCCTTTCATTTCTTATATAAGATGCAATAAGAGCATCGTAGTGAGCTGTGTGTTCGAAAACTTTTGAAGAAAGATAAAATTTAGTACCTAGGGAGATTTCACCCTTTTCCTGTAATTCTTCTAAAACACTTCCATAATCTTTAGGGTCAACTACTACTGCTACATCCTGATAATTCTTGGCTGCAGCCCGAAGCATAGTAGGACCTCCTATATCAATGTTTTCAATAGCTTCCTCCCTGGTAACACCCTCTTTTAAAATTGTTTCTTTAAAAGGATATAAATTTACAATTACCAGGTCTATAGTATCAATACTTAGCTGGGAAAGCTGTTCCATGTGCTCTTTCTTTGAACGGATTGCTAAAATTCCTCCATGAATATTAGGATGGAGGGTCTTTACTCTTCCATCTAAACACTCAGGGAAATTTGTTATTTCAGAAACTTCAACTGCATCAATTCCCGCTTCTTTCAGTACCTTGAAGGTTCCTCCTGTCGATATAATTTCGACTCCCAAACTCCTTAATTTTTTTGCAAAATCTACTATACCTGTTTTATCAGATACGCTTATTAAAGCTCTCATCCCTTCACTCCT